>CAYYFR010000011.1:0-61936 GCA_964470865.1 uncultured Burkholderiales bacterium
CATTTCACTGTGGGCTTGGGCCAGATCAAGAGCGCGTTGCTGCCGAGCGGCGCCGGCCAGGACGCCGATGCCATGACCCTGACACTGAGCAACGTGGGCGTCTTCGTCGGGTTGGGCGGTAGTTTCAACAACAACGGCACGGTCGACGACTACAGCGACGACACCGTCGTCAACGGCACCCTGGGCTTTGGCGCCACGGTTGGCAAACTGACCCTGATCAGCCTGAAGGACCGTGGCGCGAACGCCACGCTGAAGACCGACGACCGCACATACCTTGGCGTGGCGCTGGACGACTTCGCCGGCCAGTTGGTGGGCCTGGAAGACCTGCTGGTGTTCAACGCCTACGGGGTCGACGCGGTAGTCAACAAGGCGGCCGACGGCGACGGCAACCCGCTGACGGTCCCGGCCAAGCTGAACTGGAAGACCTTCAGCTCGACCGGATTCGACCTCGGCGCCGCGCTCGCCGCCCTCAACGGCACCAGTCTGGGCGACCTGACCGCAAGCGTGGATCTGCAGGTCAAGGGCACGGTCGCACTCGATATCCTGGGCTACGTCTTCGCCGTTGGCGATTTCGCCTTCGACCAATTCTCCGGGCTCAATTTGAGCGACGGCGTCATCACGCTGACCAATGCGACGGCACAGCGATTCGCGCTTTCGAATCTGCAATTCTTCGTCGGAGTCGGCGCCGCCTTCACGGTCAACGGCAATGGGCAGCAGGTCGGCATCAACACCGCCAATGCCACCGGATTCAGCGTCGCCAACGCCGCGCTGGATCTGATCATCGTCAAGGACGGCAGCGGCGCGCGTACCTGGACAGGCGTGTCCGGAAACGTTGGCGTCATGACGGTCGTGGGCCTGGCGACCGGCTTTGACATGCAAATCCTCAATCTTGGGTTGCGCTTCAACCTGCAAGCCGTCGATGCCACCAAACTGGACTGGACAACGCTGGCCGCGAAGCCCGGCAACCCGCTTGGAATAGCTGGTACCGGCTTGGCCGAGATCGCGCGCACGACCGAACTCGTCGTCACCGGCCAGCTTTACCTCGCCATCGAGAGTTATGTATATCTGAGCGGCGGCTTCGCCCTGCAGCGCAAGGAATTGTTCGTCAAGACCGTTGGCGGGTCCGCCGGCACCCGGATGTCGGTGTTGACTATCGGCGCCTCCAGTCTGCGCACCTTCGTGGGCGTGGGCAATGCGGACAGCGATGGCAACCGCGTGGTCGACAACGACGCGACACTGGCGCAGAACGCCGTGGGGGTGTTGCTCAACATCGACAATCTGGCGATCGTCCTGGCCAAGCCGATCGTCGGCGGCGGTGCGCCGGCCAGCGCCAAGAGCTACTTCGCGCTGTCCGGCAGCGGCGCTGCGAGCCTGATCGGCGTTGACGGGGTGCAACTGAGCGGGCGCCTCGCCATTTCGATCAACAAGGGCAGCGACGCAGGTGTTGCAAGCGCCGCGATCGACTTTGCCGCCAGCGGGCTCGCGGATTCGGCGGGCTTTGGCAGCGCTCTCGGCCTCAAGGCGCCCACCGGCGCGGGCGCGAACCAGTATGTCATCGTCAATTTCGCCGAGAGCAACCTGCTGCGCGTCGCCGGCTACGTCTCGATCTCGATAGCCGATTTCCTGCACCTGTCGGGCCAGTTCGCCTTTGCCCAGAGCGGCGCACCGCAGACAGTCAAGATCGCCGGCAGCAGCGCCACCAAGCAGGTCAACGTGATGACCATCGGCGGCTCGGACATCAACGCCTTCGTTGGCGTCGGCGGACCGTACTTTGTCGATTCCAACCGTGACGGTCTCATCAATGCCGAGGACACCCCGCAGCGCGACGGCGCGATGGGCTTCGTGCTGCGCAACCTTTCCTTCGGGCTGGCCTTGTTCAAATCGATCAACCCGCTCACCGATCGCAGCAGCTACTACTCGATTGCGGCCAGCGGCGGGGCCGAGGTTGTCGGCATCGACGGCATAAGCATCCGCGCCAACACCCTGGGCGTGGAAATCAACGGCGGCAAGAACCACGCCGGCCTGGCCGAAGCACTCGACCTGCCCGGCAGCGCGAGCTTCGCCGCCCAGAGCGGGGTGATAGTCGAGACCGGCCTCGACCCGGACGGCGCCGGGCCGCTTAAGGCGCCGGCCATCACCTTGAATGCCTCGACCAACCTGTTGCGCGCCTTCGGCCAAGTGACCCTGAGCATCGAGAGCTACGTCTTCGTCAGCGGCAATTTCGAATTCTCCAAGCGCAGCACGCCCGAGACCATCGTGCTTGCCACCGTTGGCAACGCAGCGCCGATCACCAAGTCGGTCAGCGTGCTCACCGTCGGCGCCTCCGACATCCGCGCCTTCATCGGGGTCGGCGGGCCGTACTTCGTCGATTCCGACACCGACGGCGACATCGACGGGCAGGACGTTCCGCAGTCCGCCGGTGCAACCGGTCTTGCGATCAGCGACCTCGATTTCGGCCTGGCGCTCTTCAAACCCATCGCACGGGCCGACACCGCAAGTTATTACGCCCTCAAGGCGACCGCCAACGGCATCGGCCTGGTGGGCGTGCCGGGGGTGAGCATCAGCGCCAGCAACCTCGTAGTCGAAATCAACGGCGCCAGCGCGCCGGCGGTCGGCGGCGCAACCCAGACCGGCCCTCCGGCCCGTCCCCCGGTCATCAACTTCAAGGCCAACGGCTCCTCCTTTGGCACAACCGGCTTCGAAGTCGGTATTGGCGGCGGCAACACCATCCGCCTGGACATGACTAGCCGCAAGATCGCGGCCTCCGGCAACGTCAGCATCGGTCTGGACTTCAACACCGACGGCACCGCCGAAATCACCCTCTCAAGCTTCATCTCGTTCGAGCAAAGCTACCGCCTGAACGGCTCCGCTGTCACCAAGGTCGCGCTGACGCAACTCTCCTTCGTGCTGGGCGACCCCGCCGACCCGGTATTCCGCTTCTCCGGTCTCGAAGGCTACTTCCTCATCACCCAGCAGGGCATCGCCGCGCGCATCGTCCTGCCCAACTACAGCACCACCATCAACGGCGACGGCGCCAGCGTCTCGATCGCCGGCAGCCTGGCGATCGAATTCAAGACCATCGCCGACCCGGTCAACGAGACCTTCATCAAGGACGACCAGGGCGGCACGGAACTGTTGTCGCTGCGCGATCGCGGCACTTTCCTGCGCCTGTCGGGCTCGCTGGCGGTGGGCATCGGCTTCGCCGACGCGTCGGTCGCCGCGCCGTTCACCATGTCGGGCAACTTTGCCTTCGAGCAGATTTCGCTGCCCAACCCGGGCAACCTGGTGCCGGCGCCCAAGGCGATCCGTGTCGCCGTGTCGGACGCGACCATGAGCATCAATGTGGGCGGCGGCAGCTTCAACCTGACCGACGGGCAGGGCGGCTTCGTCTTCTCGGCAGCCGGCATCGCCGGCAACCTGCGCGTGACCATGGCAGCCGGTTCGTCCGACCCCGGCGTGCCCAGCCTGGGCGGCGACGTGATCCTGCAGATCAACACCACCGGCCGCGCGGTCGACCAGACCATCTCGGTGGGCACCACTCTGGTGGCGATCAAGTTCAGCGCTGCAGAAGGCCGGGTGGTGCGCTTCGCGATCCTGAACGCCAGTGTCTCGATCCCGCCGTTCTTCACCCTGAGCGGCGACTTCACCGTCCAGGCCGACGGCGACATGACGCTCTACGGCGCACGCAATGTCGAGATATTCCTAGGCTCCCTGCCGGCCGGCCAGACCCTGCGCGACGACAACGGCGACCTCAACCCCGACGCGGTCGGCTTGCTCGTCACCAACGCCACCGTCGGCGTCATCAAGTGGTCGACCGCGCCGGGCGCCGCCGCGCGCTACGCCGTGGTCGCCTACGGCGAGGCCAGCCTGGTGGGCTTGGACGGGCTCACCATCAGCGGCTCGATCACGGTGCGCATGAACAACTCCGGGGTCGCGCTCGACAAGACCATCGTCGTGCCCACCGACCCGCAGGCCACCGTGCCGGTCGCCAGCAACGGCCGCGACGACGACGGCGACGGGCTGATCGACGAAGTCGGCGAAACCGCCGGCGTGCGCGTGAGGTTCGCCTCGGCCGCCAAGTTCGAGGAATTCAGCGCCGGCTTCAACGAGGCCGGCGAAATCGACCCCGCCACCGCTGTCACCATCAGCGCCGGCGGCGTCTTCACGGTGCGCGGCGCGGTCGCCTTCACGCGCTCGCCGAGCGGGCGCATCAATGTCGACATGCCGCAGGCTTCGGTGGCGATCTCGATCCCGAACTCGTCGGGCGGGTTGCAGGAAGCCTTCGCACTTAGCGGCGCGGCACGCTTCCACTTCGGCGGGCCGGAGGGCTTCCAGCTCGAGGACATCCGCGTTTCCGGCTACGCGATCTTCGGCCAGGGGGCGACCATCGCCGCGCCGGCCTCGAGCCTGCGTCCGCTGACGGCCGAGTTGGCCAACCCGACCTCGACCTCGATTATCAGCATCAACGACCTCACCTACCTGGCCGTCACCTACCAGGACCCGAACCGCGTCGGCCTGAACGAGGCCTCGATCTTCGATGCCGCCGCCGAGTTTCTGGTCACGGTATCGCGCGCCGACGGCACCGCCGTCACCGGGATCACGGTCAGCAACGCCGAGGTGATCAAGTTCGCCGACGCCACCAACGACCGCACCTTCCTTTATCCGCTGGTCATGACGCAGGCCTTCAAGGACGCGGTGCGCGACGCCGGCGCCAACGGCGTCAGCGTGGCCGTCACCTTCGTCGACGCCGCCTGGTCGGATGCGCGCGGCGCCAACGGCGCCTCCAAGGTCGAACGCTTCACCCTCTACACCCCGGTAAGCGCAGGCGCCGCGGCGCCCGCCCGCCAGCCGTACGCGATCCTCGCCAGTCCCGCCAACGGCGCGACCGCGAGCCTGGCCACGCTCAATGCGCAGCGCTACATCGATGTAACCTTCGTCAGCCCGACCGGCGCTGTCATCGACGCCTCCAGCATCGACGGCAACGAGCTCAAGATCACCGGCACCGGTGCGGCCAACCTGGCGCGCAACGCCGACGGCACCGTGATCGCCACCGTGCTCAACGTCACGGGCAACACCTACCGTTACCTCCTGACCACGCGCACCGGCATCGACCCCAAGGACACCTTCGTCGTAGGGGAGGTGGGCGTGCAGGTGGTGGCCGGCAGCTGGCGCGCCGGCAGCGGCGAGGGCGTGGTCGCCTCCGCTCGCAGCGACGAGGTCTTCACCATCACCGCCGTGGCCACCGCCGGCGCCGCCTCCAACACCATCAGCCTGGGCCCGCTGTCGCTGCAAGGGCCGTCGGTGGGCCTGGCCAAGACCCAGTTCAAGGACGGCAAGCTGGTGCTGACGGTGGCCATCGGCGTGGATGTGGCGAGCCTTGCCTTCGGCGGTGCGCAGGGCGGCAGCGGCATCACCGCCAAACTCACCGGCCTGCTTGGCACCTTCGACATCGCCGTGGATGTCTTCGCGGCGCTGGGCGCGATCACCGGTGGCGGCAACCTGGCCGCCGCCTTCAGCGTGCCGGGCAAGTTCGGCATCCAGGTCGGCGCTCTGGCGATCGAGATTCCCGGCGCGCTCAAGGTCACCGGCAGCGGCATCATCTTCAACTGGGACCCCAACTACGACCCGGCGGAGCATAACGGCGCGCGCCAGCGCCTGCTGGTGGTGAACCAGGCGTCGCTCAGCATCACGCCGCTTGGCGTGACCGGGCAGATCAACCCGAACAACGGCCAGCCTGGCCTGATTGTCTACACCGACGGCTTCGACATCGGCGAGGCGCAGCTCATCTACAAGCCGGGCGGCGGTGCCGGCTCGAACCTGCAGCAGAGCGGCGGCGGCACCGGCAAGATCGGCATCGCCGGCATCCTCGAGTTCGACGACCTGCGCGTGGGCGTGACCAATTTCAAGGTCACCTTCGGCCAGGCGGTCGTGTTTGACGGCACCATCTTCGTCGCCTCCGGCGGCGCGCGCTTCCTGCCCGGCAAGCCGGTATCGGCCATCATTTCCGACCGCCTGTCGGGTGAGCCCGACATCGCCCCGGGCGTGCCCAACACCGAGGCCATTCGCCTCGGCCTGGAGTTCGAAGACGGCCGTGTCAAGGGCTTCATCTTCCGCGCCGACACCATGCGTATCACGCTGGGTTCGTTCGTCACGCTCACCGCGACCGACCTCTTGATCAACACCTCGGCCGGCGCCGCCGAGGAGATGGTGAGCTTCCGCTCGGTCGGCGCGGAAGTCACCATCGGCTCGCTCACCATCGGCGGCGAAGGCCGCAACTTCGCCTTCCTGGGCGACGGCACCTTCGTCACCAAGCCCGGCTTCGGCGTGTTCCTGTCGATCGGTGCGGCCGACGGTGCCAGCTTCAAGTGGCCGTCCTGGCTGCCGATCAAGATCACCGAGATCGGCATTTCATGGCGCGACATCCAGGACGACCCGGCCGATTTCGTGCTCACGCTTTCGGCGGCCGTCACCGGCCTGCAGGGCATGGCCGGGCTGGAATTCTCCGGTGCCATCGAAGGCGTCAAGATCGATGTCGGCCTGCTGCTACAGGGCAAGTTCCCGATCATCGACATCGCCTCGATCGGCGTGCAGATAAAGGGCAAGATGTTCGGCGGCGAGGTCACCGCGGGGCTTATCGGCGGCATCGTCAAGCTCGACGCCAACGGGCAGTCGATCGACAGCTTCGACACCACCACGCCGGTCAAGGACAGGGTGTTCTTCGTCGGCGTCGAGGGCGGCTTCACGATGGCGGGGATCGGCGGCTTCACCATCAAGTTCGCGGTCTCCGAACTGGGCCCCCTGGGCGTGTTCATCTCGGCCTCGATCCCGGGCGGCATTCTGCTCGAACCGAACACCGGTCTGGCGATCAACGACTTCGTGGCCGGGGTGGAATTCTTCAAGACCCTGCCGTCGATCGACAAGCCGGAAGAGCTGCGCGGCCCCGACTTCCAGTTGCCCACCGCGCTGACGGCCGACCAGTGGCTGGCGAGCGTCAAGACGCAGGTGGTCAAGCAATACCGCGCGATTCAGGCCGACCCGTCCAAGAACGGCTTCGCTGCGGCCTTCACCTCGCCGATGCTGATCACCGGTGGCGCCAAGCTCTTCACCATCTACGCCTCCAAGGAGGTGTTCAACGGCGAGATCATCCTGCGCATCTCCACCGATGGCAAGATCCTGATCATCGGCAAGCTCAACTTCGCCGCCGACAACCTGTCGATCACCGGGCGCCTGTATGCCGATCTGTCGAAGATCGCCGCCGGCGAGGCGACCATCCTGTTCTTAGCCGACATTCCCGACCAGGTGCAACTGCTCACCATCGACGGCCGCTTCAAGATGGGCTTCCGCAACCCGAACACCGGCCAGGAAGCCATGTTCACCGTGGTCGATCCCAAGACCGGCAAGCCCTATGCGCGCCTGATCGGCCCCGGCGAGGGTGGCTTGACCGGCATGGGCGCGTTGAACGGGCGCGGCTACCTGGTAGTCGATCTGCCCACCGACGGACCCGCCGGGGCCACTCTCAACCTGGCGAGCGTGACTGACCTGGCCCCTGAGTTCCGCCTGGCCGACAACAGCCCGGTGACCCTGGACAGCACCCAGGCGCCGCTCTTGGTCGACGGAAAGTTCTGGTACTGGGTCAACGGCGCGGCCGGCACCAGCGGCAGCGTCAGCCTCATCTGGTTGA
This sequence comes from uncultured Burkholderiales bacterium, assembly GCA_964470865.1. GTDB lineage: Bacteria > Pseudomonadota > Gammaproteobacteria > Burkholderiales > JAEUOS01 > JAEUOS01. Next base: position 7,682 of record CAYYFR010000011.1, read on the forward strand.
AACAGACCTGGTCATATACCGATGCCGACGGCAAGGAAGTGTTCCGCGCCGGCGGTGCCTACCAGGACGCCGACAACCTCTGGCAGGCGGTTTCGGTCAACACCAGCGCCGCGCTGCCGATCCACATGGTGCCCTACGTCGATGTGCGCCTGGTGCCCTCGACGAACGGCCAGATCGACGATGCCACCCTGCAAGGCTTCGCGACGGCGGGCGTCACCCTGCAGCGTCGCGACGGCGTCGATCTGCGCGACATCGGCGCGGCCACTGCCTTCGGTACCAAGCCCTTCGTCGCGCTGGGGGCCGGCAAACTGCGCTTCTTCTTTGACGCCACCGATACCGACCTCAAGGCCGGCGTCTACCTGCTCAAGAAGACCGGCACCTGGCAGGATTCCGCCACCGCCTTAAGCGATGCGAGCGCGAGCTTCACGTTCACGCTGGTCAATCCGCAATCCGAGGTGGTGTCGCCGTTCGCGGGCAATCGCCCCTCGGCCGATGTCAACGTCGCCAACAAGAGCAACAAGGACGCGACCACTGGCAAAGTCTTCATCGACGTGGTCTACCGCGCCTCGCCCGGCGCCGGGCTGGACTACGCCTCGATCCTGGATGACGGCCTGGAATTCGACGTCACCGGCCTGAACGGCCTCAACGGTAAACCGACGCCGATCGCGATCCTGATCGACGACTCCGGCATCGCCACTTACGAGACGGTCGTGCAGCCGAGCACCGACATCAACGGCGACGGCAGCGTCAACCAACAGGACTGGTACACGCTTTTGACCAATCGCGGCGTCACGCAGTTCCGCTACGCCACCACCAGCACCGCGTTCGCTCCGGGCCGGATCGACATCAGCTTCAAGGCCTCAAGCACGGCCAACAACGGCGAAGGCTGGCGCGACAGCGGCGGCAACACCTCGGTGGCCGATGTCGACGCCAACAACGTGGCCACGCCGCGCGCCTTCTTCGTCGAAGGCCCGACGGTACGCCTGGTGTCGCCGGGCGCCGCCGGGCAGATCGACATCGGCGCGCTGCGCGGCCGCGGCTATATCGACCTCACCTGGACGGTGGATGTGCCCGGCTATGTGCTCGATCTCGCGTCGGTGACCGACGGCGCGCCCGAATTCAGCTTGAGCGGCGCTGGCCTTGGCACGGTGAAGCTCGACGCCGGCCAGGCACCGGTGCTGCTAGAGAAGAACGGCAACGACTACAAGTTCCGCTACTGGACCACCGGCGCCTTCCCCGACGCCCCAGGGAGCGACACGGTGGCGATCGAATTCATCGCCGGCAGTTGGTCGTTCACACGGGATGCCGCGGTGCCGCCGGCCTCCGCCACGGTCACACTCAACAACGCGCAGTGGCTGACCGTGACCTTCGATGCGCCGCCGGCCGGGTTTATCATCGACCCGGCGTCGATCACCGACCTGGCACGCGAATTCAACCTGACCTACAGCGGCCTGAACGCCGCCAAGACCGGCTCCGGCAGCATCGCCTTGGTCGACAGCGTCGCGCCGCAGCGCATCGGTGAGACCAACCAGTACCGCTTCCGCGTCTCCGGCAGCTTCGCCACCGACGGCACCCAAAGCGTCACGGTCACCTACAACATCGACCAGGCGTGGTCGTTTGCCAGCGCGACTGCCGCGACTGCGCCGACCCAGACGGTGGCAGCGAGCACGCTCAAGTCGGCGAGCAAGAGCTACATCGACATCGGCTTCACGCCTTCGGTGCAGCTCAGCCCCGCGGCGGGGGCCTATACGATCAACGCCGCACCGACCTACGACAAGTTGACGCTCTCGGGCAACGGCATCAACGGCCCGCCGGTGGTGGTCAACGCCGCAGTCACCGCTTTAGGCAACGGCGTCTATCGTTTCTATGTCGACGCCTCCATGTTCCAGGTCAGTGGCGACGGCATGGTCACTGCCACCGTCGCGGCCGGCGCTGTGACCGACAGCAGTGGTGCGGCCAATCGCGTCACCACCCAGAAATTCACCGTTCTCGGCACCACCGCCAAGGTCACCGGCCCGGCCGACGGCGGACTCATCGGCATGGCTGCGCTCAACAACCGCGGCTTCCTCGATGTCACCTTCGGCTTTCCTTCCGGCAAGAGCCTCGACCTCGACAGCATCTACGACCTCGATGCCGAATTCAGCATCGATGCGGCGGCCGGACACAAGATTCGGCAGGACGCCACCCAGGTCCCGGTCCTCTTGGGCCAGACCGCCAACACCGCCACCTTCCGCTACTTCACGCTGGGCTCCTACACCAGCGGCGCGGTCACCGTCACGCTGATCGCCAACGCCATCGGCTACAGCGACGGCAGCAGGAACAGCGCCACCGATACCCTGACGGTCACCAACCCGGCTACTGCCAACGTCAGCTATATCGACCTGCGCTTCCAGCCGGTCACCGGCATGGTGCTCGATGTCGAGTCGATCACCGACGCGCCGGCGGAATTCACGCTCACCGGCGCCGGCGTCGGCAGCGTGGCCCTGTCCGCAACTTACGGGCCGCAGCGCCTGACCTCCAGCAACACCTTCCGCTACTTCCTGACCGGCGACTTCGCCGCCGGCGACGTGACGGTGAGCGTGGCGGCCAACAGTTTCTTCTCGGTGGTGGCCGACACGCCAAACGCGCTGGACGCCAATGGCGTGGGCAATCTCGCCACCACGGTCGCGCTCGCCACGGCCGAGCGCTTCACCGTGGTGGTGCTGACCGCCGCGCTGGCCGATCCGGTGGCCGCCGGCACGGTCGATGCCGACCTGCTGAATAACCGCGGTTACTTCGATGTCGATTTCACCACCCTGGGGCTGGCGGCAGGGACCAGCTTCGATATCGCCAGCATCACCGACCTCGACGCCGAGTTCGATGTCGCCGCTTCCGCCACCAACGTCAGCCTGGCGCTGGACAACACCCAGGCGCCGGTGCGTATCGGCGACACCGGCTTCAACTTCCGCTACTGGTTCACCGGCACCTTCCGGTCCGGCCAGGTCACGCTTGCCTTCAAGTCCGGCTCGTTCAACACCCTGGATGCGGCCAGCGCGGCCACGCCGGTCACGGGTCTGGCCAACAAGACCCTCGATGTCGCGGCCAACAGCACCTGGTTCGACGTGCGCTTCACCAGTGCCGGCGGGGTCGCGCTCGACGAGGCATCGTTCACCGACAACCTGCGCGAGTTTGCGCTGTCGGGCAGCGGCCTGGGCACCGCGGCGCTCCTGGCTGGCGCGCCGACCCGTCTGTCGTCTTCCAACGACAAGATCGACAACAACAGCGACGGCCGCGTCGATGAGGCCGACGAAAACGTCTATCGCTTCTATGTCGGCCGCGGCTTCGTCGCCGGGTCGGTGGCGGTCGCCTTCACCGGCGCCAACTGGATGGATGCGGACGGCAACCGCGGCCAGGATTCGTCGCAGGCCTTCCAGGTCATCGCCACGCTGAAACAGGACAACGGCCAGAGCGGACAGGCCGTAGGCCAGGTGTTCTTCATCGAGATTTCCGGCGGCATCAAGCTGCAGGGCTTAGGCTTCACCGACGAGCCGATCATCGACATCCGCGGCGGCGTGACGCTGGAAATCGGCGACTTCAAGCTCGCCAACGGCGGCGTCATCAAGCGCTTCAGCATCGACGCCAACGGCACCATCAAGATCATCAAGCTGGGCAACATCGGCTCGGCGGCGGCGCGCTTCGTCCTGCAGGCCGGCGCTACCGTGTCGGGCTCGCCGGAGTTCTGGGGCGTGGCGAAAATCCAGGCCAACTTCGATTTCCTCAAGAACTACGGCATCTTCGCCGACGGCAGCGCGATGCTGCAGATCAACACCACGCCGACTGCGAAGACCGAGAAGATTTCGCTCGAAGGCATTCCGGGCGACGTGATCGCCAAGAACTTGAGCCTGTCGCTGGCCGGCCTGTCGACCAGCGTGCTGGGCGAGGTCGATTTCTCGGCAATGACCAGCGCATCGAAAAACGCGCTGACGAGCGCCTTGGCCGGTGTCGACGCGGACACGGCCACCGCCGGGCAGCAGGCGGTCGATCTGGCCACCGCCAAGGTGCAGACCATCATCCGCGGCCAGCAGTGGAAGATCATCACCAAGAACCCGACCGATCCGAAAAAAGTCGGCCCGGTCTTCTTCATCAAGTCGACCGCCGCCGTCGGCGTGTTCGAACTGCTGGCCGAAGGCCAGACCTTCGTGCTGCCGGCGCAGTCCTTCGCCATCGAGATCGTCGGCTCGCTCAAGATCAAGGAAGGCGGCTCGTCCGACCCCAACGCCGGCGACTCGGTGCGCCTGTTCGGTGGCTTCTTCCTGCGCATCACGCCGGAGCGCTTCGAGATCTTCGTCCAGGCCGAGGCGGAGATTCCGGTGCTGGGTCTGAATGGCAAGGCGGTCGGGCTACTCATCATCGATGGCAACACCACGCGCCGAGGCCAGCCCGGCGTGGCGATGCTGCTCAATCTCGAACTCAACCTCGGGGGGCCGTCGGGCGGCGACCAGACTTCTGCCCTGGCCGGCATTTTCGAGCTGCGCGGCTCGGTCACGGTGATGCTCAACTCGACCCTGCGCGAGCAGGTGTTCCAGGTTCCGCAAAGTTTCTTGGCGCTCCTGCCGCCGGACGCGCCGACCACCGTTACCGTGTTCGCCGCGGCGCCGGAAATCGACGGCAGCAAACGCGCCAACGCGGCACCGGAGTTTTACGTCTCGGCCAATATCCAGGGCTCGATCAAGCTCTTCGACACCATCACGCTCACCGGCTTCATCTCGTTTACCGCCGCGGTCAATGCCAACGGCGACGCCTACGTGCGCATCGCCGGCGCGGTGAGCCTCAATATCGAGTTCCTTGGCGCGCTCTCGGGTAGCCTGGACCTGCAGTTCTTCACCAACCTGGACGGTGCCGGCCCGGGCATCCTGGGGCGCGTGCAACTGGCGCTGGCCGACAGCGGACGCATTCCCGGGGTCACGGTCAATGGCCAGTTCCTGCTGGAGGTCAATTCCTACACCCAGGCCAAGACCATCGTAAGCTTCCAGACCAACCGCGAGCGCAACCCGTCGTACAGCGGCACCCAGCCCAACATCCTGGCCACCGACCCGGTTACCGGCCTGTTCCTGTTTGGTGATGTGACCCTCAATCCGGGCCTGCGCCTGGTCCTGCAGGGGCAGTTGAAGCTGGGCACTGCGGTCGATATCAGCGGGCGCTTCGAATTCATCCTCTCGACCAATCCGTTCGCCATCGAGATTCGCGCCCAGGCCAGCATGTCGCTCTTCGGCATCGGCTCGTTCGAGATCGACGGCGTGTTGCGGGTCGACGGCGACGGCTTCGCCGCCTACATCAACGTCAGCCTGGGCGGCGGTTTCGGCGGCAACATCGGCTTGTCGTTCCAGGCCGGCGCGACGCTCGAGATCTACATCGGTTCGCTGTCGCAAAAGATGCTGACCAAGGCCGACGGCACGACCGTGACGGTGCTGGCCGGCTTCAAGCTCAATATCAACGGGTCGGTCACCTTCCTGGGCTTCGTCTCGGCCTCGGGCAGCATCACCATCACGTTGCAGCGCAACGTGTTTTCGATCGAGTTCGACATCTCGCTCGCGCTGGGACCCATCACCATCAACGCGCGCGGCGGTGCCGGCATCTACACCGACAGCCGGCCGGGCTTGGCGCTGGTGCTCGATGTGGACGTCAACGCCAACCTGTTCGAGGTCATCAAGATCAAGGCGGGCGGCAAGCTGCAACTGAACACCTCGGGCATGGCGCGTACGCTGGCGGGCATCACCATGCAGGCCAACAGCTTCCTGATCGCCCTGAACGGCGAGGTCAAGTTCCTCGAGGTGCTCAAGTTCAACGCCGGCTTCATGCTGGAGGTGGGCTACGAGGGTGTGGGCTCCTGGCAGGTGCGCTTCAATGCCAGCATGGACTTCTTCGGCCTGATGACGGTGGCCGCACAGGGCTTCTTCAACTACAAGGGCTATTTCGACATCTCGCTGGACGGCGAGATGGTGTTGGGCACGAGGAGCTTCGGCCTGGTGGCCAACCTGCATTTCCGCGTGGCCTTCGGCGAGCGGCCGGTAGTCAACAATCTCGGACAGCCGACCGGCCTGAACGAATTCTTCTTCACCGTCGAATTCGCAGGCGGCGCCAGCCTGCGCGCCTTCGGCATCACCTTCGCCGGGGTCGACATCAGCGCCAGCGTGACGGCGGCGGGCGAGGGCAGGGTGCCGCTTACGTTAAACGCCACGGCCTCGGTCAAAATCCTGTTCATACGCATCCGCGTCTCGATGAGTTTCACCATCGGTTATGTCGAACTGCCCAGGATGGTGTACCTGGCAGGCAACCCGACCGGCGATGTGCGCTTCTGGACCCCGGCGGCTGCAAACGGCGTGCTTTACCTCAACATGGGCAGCCGCAATGCCACCCGCGGCATAGCCGAGGGGGCCGGTGACGAGCTCTATATCATCGAACATGTCGGCGCGGACGCCAGCGGTGAGACCGTGCGCGTGGTGTTCAGCGGCCGCGAGACCATCTTCAAGGGCGTCAAGAAGCTGGTGGCCTTCGGCGGCGAGGGCGACGACCACATCTACGTCAAGGAGGGCGTGACCTCTGATGTGGAATTCCATGGCGGCAACGGCAATGACGTCTTCATCTACGACGGCAGCGGCAACGCTTCGCTGTACGGCGACGCCGGCGACGATTACCTGGCCACCGACAGCAACAGCAACCGCGCCTTCCTCTACGGCGGCGCCGGCATGGACTACATCATCCACAACGGCCGCGGCCGCGCCGAGATCGACGGCGGCGGCGACAGCGACAAGATTTACGGCGGCGTCGGTGCCGACCTGATTCGCGGCGGTGATGGCGCCGACGATATCGACGGGCGCGGTGGCGCCGATGCGATCTACGGCGATGGCGGCGACGACATGATCCACTGGGACTACGTCGACTTAGCTCTGGGCACCGTCGACGGCGGCGCCGGCAACGACATCCTGGAGATCGTCGGCACCTCGGGTGCGGACGATTTCCGCATCAATTCGCTTGGTGGTAACCGCTTCACGGTGGCCAACTTCAAGGGCGGCGCCAATGCGGCCGGCTCGATCACCGGCGCCAACTTCGAAGACCTGCGCCTGGATGCCCGCGCCGGCGCCGACAAGATCACGCTGGACTACATGGCAGGCTCCGGCTTGTCGTTCGTCTCGCTCTCGGCCGGCAAGAACGTGGTGCGCACCGGCACCGAATTCGTCAACGACCCCGAGAGCGGCCAGCCGATCGAGCAGCCGCGCTTCTCGGTCTCGGACGATCGCAGCGCCGACGCCGTCACCATCCTCGGGTCCGACAGCCTGGCCGATACCGTCACGCTGTCGGAGAACACGCAAAACGGCGTCAAGGGCACGCGCATCGCGTTCGGCGCGGCCGGCGTGCCGGCGGTCGTGCTGGCCGACAGCCTGCGCGGCGAAGGCGATACCCTCGTCATCTCCACCCGCGGCGGCGACGACAACGTCAACGCCAGCGCGATGACGGTCGACAGCGCGCGCTTAAGCATCCTGGGCGGCAACGGCAACGACTACCTGTGGGGCTCGCGCTTCAACGATGTGCTCGACGGCGGTCTCGGCAACGACACTTATTCAGGCGACTTGGGTGTCGACCAGTTCTTCGATGCGTCGCCCGCCGGCGAAGTCGACACCCTGGTGGTCGACCTGGGCTTCCGCAACGAGACCGCCGCGGCCGACATCGGCCTCTACAACGACCGCCTGGTGGTCGGCAACCTGCAAAACGCCGCGGGCAACGCGCCGTTCGAGAACGACAAGAACGTCAACACCGAACTGGTCGATGCCGGCGACCGCTTCGCCGCCGACTCCACAGTCGAGGATCTCAAAAACCTCTTCGAGGTCGCGTTCCTGATCGGCGGGCGCGGCAACAACACGATGGTGGTGAACGACCTCGACCGCAGCATCCGCGTCGGCAGCGACCGCCTGTCGGTGATCAACTGGAAAGGCCTGGCGATTCTCGACAATGCTGCCAACGACACCCAGTTCGCCGAGCACTATCTGGTGACGGTACCCGCCGAAAGCGCCGCGGTGGTCGAAATCCGCTCGACCGCAAGCGACGCGCGCGACCGCCTGGTGGTGACCGCCAGCGACAACGCCGACCGTTTCCTGCTGACCGTCAACGGCGCCGGTTCGAGCCCGATCGGCCGCAGCGGTATTCGTGGCGCCCCGCTGGCCTTCAACCCGACCGGCTTCTCCAATAGCATGAAGCTTGTCACCAACGGCCTGGACTACACCGACGCGGCGAATGCCGGCAACATCGCGGTGCAGGAATTCCGCGACGGCCAGCGCACCCTGACTTCCGGCATGCGCATCACCCACCAGGGGGTCGAGAACGTCGAGATCAATACCCGCGGCGGCGACGACTTGGTCGCGGTGCGCGCCCTGCATACCCGCACCACGCTCAACACCGGCAACGGCAGCGATGCGGTCTATGTCGGCAGCAATGCGACCCTGGGCAACCTGGGGCTGCCCGACACCAATGCCGGCGGCACCCTGAATGCGATCAATGCCGCACTCACGGTCAACGGCCAGGGCAGCGGCGACAGCGACCGCCTGTGGCTCGACGACATCGCCGACAACGCGGCCAATCATGGCACGCTCACCGCCACCACGATTACCAACAGCGTGCGCGCCAACGGTGTCGCCGGCGCCTCGGGCGTGAACCTCTTCGGCGCCGGCGGCGGCATCACCTACGGCACCCTCGAGGCGCTCGAAGTGCGCCTGGGCGAAGCCACCACCAGCAACGTATTCACGATCGAATCCACCCATGGCGGCAGTTCGACGACGCTTGTCACCAGCGGCGCCGGTGCCGACGTGTTCAACGTGCAGGCCATCGCCGGCGCCACCTCTATTCGTACTGGCGCCGGGCGCGACATCGTGCGGGTCGGCAGCACCACCGGCACGGTCGACCCGGTGGTCGCCTCGCTCGATGCGCTCAACGGCAACGTCAATTCGATCAGCGCGCGCCTGACCCTTGTTGGCGAGGCCGGCACGGCCGACAGCCTGCGGGTCTACGACGCCGGCGACACTGCCCAGGAAGGCGTGCGGCTGCGCGCCAGCGAACTCACCGGCATGGGCATGGCACTGGGCATCGGCTACAGCGGCTTCGAGGAGTTGAAGGTGTGGCTGTCCAACGGCGACAACCAGCTCTTCGTCGAATCCACCCACACCGGCGTGACCTTCATCGACAGCGGCGACGAAACACCGATCACAAACGGCATCAACGACGTCATCAACATCGCCGGCATTTCCGGCTCGACCACCATCGACGCCGGCAACGGCAACGATGTGATCCGCGTCAACTACGACGCCAATGGCAACCAGACCGGCAAGAGCGGCATCAACGGCGAGCTCACCCTGCACGGCCAGCAGGGCGGCGACCGCTACCTGGTCGGACTGGCCGGGGAAATCTCTTCGCGCATCAATGTGTTCGACCAGGCGCGCGGCGACCCCGGCATCAACCGCCTGCAGATCTACGGCACCGACCAGGTCGATTTCTTCCTGTTCCGCGCCAACCGCGAGATCGGCATCGGCATGGTCGCCGCGATCCAGGTCGACGCCAACCGCGTGCCGGTGGCCGGAGGGGTGATCGAGCGCATCAACTACGACGGCGACATCAGCGGCGCGGTCGAAGTCTTCGGCCGCGGCGGCGACGACACCTTCGTCTTCGACGACACGCTCGCGCCGGTCACCGCATTCGGCGACGCCGGCAGCGACACCTTCCAGGTGGGCCAGGTGTTCCAGTCGTTCCGCGACGGCCGCAACCCCGACAACGGACTGGCCGAGGAGGACTACTTCCAGACCACGCAGATAACACGCGGCTTCCTCTCCAACGGCATCAGCCAGGCCACCACGCTCTATGGCGGCACCGGCAACGACAACTTCACCGTCTACAGCAACCAGGCCGAACTGTTCCTCTACGGCGACGAGGACGACGACACCTTCACGGTGCGCGCCTTCGTCAAGGTCGACCCCAACGACCCCAAGGCGCCGTACACCAACATCAACGGCGGCCAGGGCGCGGACTTCGTCTCCTACACGGTCAACGCGCCGGTGCGCATCGACGGCGGCGACGGCTTCGACACCCTCACCGTGGTCGGTACCGAGTTCGGCGACGACTTCGTGATCAACGAGAAGGGCGTCTACGGCGCCGGCCTGTACATCACCTACACGGGCCTGGAGAAGATCGTGGTCGACGCGCTGGAAGGCAACGACCGCTTCTTCATCGCCGGCACGCCGGCCGGCACGGCGCTGGAAATCGTCGGCGGCCAGGGCAGCGACACTTTCAATGTCGGCGGCAGCGGCGGCAACGCCATCACGGTTGTCAGCAACGACCTGCAAGGCCACAGCGGCCTGATCCTCAACAGCGTTTCCAGCAGCGATCCGGCCTACCAGGCGATCTTCGTTACGGACGTGTCGGCCCACGTGGCCGACAACGACGCCGCCGGAGTAGTGGTGTCGCAGATCGTCGGCCCGATCCGCGTCTTCGAGAACGCAGTCGCCCCCGCCGGACTCACGGTCAACGCCTACCGCGTGGTGCTGACCCGGGCGCCGGAAGAGAATGTGCTGGTCACCGCCGCGCCGGTGGCACTGCGCGAGAGCGTGCGCGCCGCCGGCGGCCGCGGCGTCGCGCTTTCCACCAGCAACAGCCTGTCAACCGCCAGCGACGATGGCGTTGCGCTGCTGTTCACGCGCAACAACTGGTTCGCGCCGCAGACGGTCTACGTGTTCGCCCCGCAGGACACTGTCGCCGAGGGCAACAACGGCTTCAACATCATCCATCGCGTGCAGCAGGGGGCCAGCCCCAAGGACGGCGGCGCCTACGACGGCCTGGCGGTGCTGGGCGTGGTGGCGATGGTCATCGACGACGATGCCGCCTCGGTGGTGCTGGCCACCTACGACAACGACATCAACGCCAACCCGCGCGTGTTCCAGCCGATCGTCGCCGAAGGTACCGACAGCGGTTTGGCTGTGGCGCCTGCCAACCTGCGCGAGGACGCCTACTGGGTGGTGCTGTCCAAGGCGCCCACCGGCACGGTGCGGGTCGATTTCGCCGGCGACAACCAGGCCGCGCTGCTGCGGGTCGAGGGCGAAACCGTTTCCGTCAACACGACCGCCAACACGCTGACCTTGACCTTCGACGCCAGCAACTGGAACACGCCGCGCAAGATCGTGGTCAAGGCGGTCAACGACGGCAATGCCGAGGGCACGCACTACTCGCGCATCACCCACACCATCCGCGGCACCGACAGCGACAACTTCCTCGGCGTTACCGTGCAGGGCGTCGCCGAGGGCCTGGGCAACCGCGTCAACGGCGACCTGGCGAGCCGCTTCGACGCGGTGGCCAGCGGCAACACGGTTACCCTCACCGGCCCGGCCTTCAACGCCGCGCTGACCGCGCCTTACCTGGGCGCCAGCGTGACCCTGGCCGGCACGCCGCTTAGCGGCGAGACCTGGGCGCTTGCGCTCAACGGCAAGCCCTACGCGGTCACCGCGCTGCAGAACGACACCCTGGCCACGATCGCGGCGCGCCTGGCCGCCGCGATCGACGCCGCCAGCGGCATCGACGCGGCCGCCAGCGGCGCGATCATCCAGGTCGACCTCACCTCGACCTCGGTTTTCACGCTGGGCTTCGCGGTGTCCGGCAGCTCCAGCGGCCGCGCCACCATATCGCCCACCACCCAATTGGGGTTTGTTCAGGGCGCCGGCAGCGAACGGGCCTGGACTACTGCGCAGATTTCGCTCACCGACCCGGGCGCAGTGGCAGCCCCGGTGGGCGCGGTGTGGACGGTGTTCCTCGATGGCGTGGCCTTTGAGACTACCCGCAAGCTCGACACCGGCAACTCCCTGCCGGAGGCGATCGAAAAGATCGCCGCCGGCCTGGCCGATGCGATCAACCAGCCGGGCGGCGCCTACAGCGCACGCTATGCCACGGCGACGGTCAAGCTTTCCGGTACCCCCTTCAAGGACGATTTGTGGACCCTGAAGCTGGGCAGCGATCCGGCCGACAGCGTGACCTACCGGGTGCTGGCGGGTGACACCCTGTTGAGCGTCGCGCAGAAGCTGTCCGACGGCGTGCGCCTGTTGACCGGCGGCAACCCGGCTGCGCCGAAGTTCCTGGTCGCAAGCCCGACCACCCTGACCGACAGCGAATTCACCTTCAGTCGCCCGGTTGGTGGCACCTACGCCAGCGCCGGCGCGTTTGTGGTCGATGTCGCGGTGGCCGGCGTCAGCCTGCAAAGCAGCGCGCGGGTCAGCGGGCAGACCGGCAGTAGCACCCTGATCGTGACAGCCCGCCAGGCCACGCCGTTCACCGTGGATGTGCGTCTGGCGGCCTCGGCCTCGCAGACCTCCGGATTCTTGAGCGGCGGCAGCGTCACCGCAGCGGGCGGCGTGTCGGCCAGCGTGGCCAGCACCACCCACTGGTCCAAGCTGGTGTTCAACCTGAACGACGTGAGCGGCGACAAGATCGTCGCCGGCTCGGCGTGGAACCTGGTGCTGGGCACGGTGACCGACTTCGCGAAAGTCGCGGTGGCCGGCACGCCGCGTGAGGGCGAGGTGTGGACGGTCAACCTGACCCAGGGTGGCTGGAAGTCGGTGTACGCGGTGCAGGTCGGCAGCAACCCGACCTTGGGCGGAGTGCTGGGCAGCCTCGCAGGCCTGATCAGCGGCGATACCGGGGCCGGCTACAGCGCCGCCAGCGCGACTACCACCGCCGCCTCCGGCGCGCTCACGCTTACGCGTCTGGGCGCATTCGAAGTCAGCCTCGTCGTCAGCCCGACGCCGAGCGTGCCCGGACAGCCGGCACCGGCCGCCAACCCCATCGACCTCACCATCAGCCGCGGCGACAACCCGAGCACGGCCTACGTCTACACCACCGGCGCCAATCGCGAAGTGACCCTGCCGAGCCCGCAGGACATCACCGTCATCGACAACGACGCGCCGGGCGTGTTGATCCTGCAAAGCGGCGATTCGACCAATCTCATCGAGCCGACCGAAACCGTGGTCTTGGGCGCGGGCTTCCTCAGCCAGAAGACCGCGGTGAGCTTCCAGATCGAGGGCGTGGTCGTTGTCGGCCAGACCTGGACGGTAACGCTGACCCGTCCGGGCACCGCGGCGCAGAACTTCTCCTACCTCGTCCTGCCGGGCGACCCCACCACCGCAATCTCCGGCGACCTGAGCGCGCGCCGCTTCATCGCGCAAAAGCTGGCCGCGCTGATCGACGCTGACGCCACCTACCGCTCCTACTCGACCGTGCTCGACGGGGGCGGTGCGCAGACCGACTACGTCAAGATCACCAGCAGCACGCCGTTCAACCTGTACCTCAAGCGCGGCGACGGCCTGCCCACCTTCATCGGCGATTTCGGCACCGCGATCACGCGCGAGCTGGGCATCCAGGATTCGGTGTTCCTGGCGCAGGACATCGACACCGCCAAGTGGAACCGCAATGCCAACGCCAACATCGAAAACGCCACCAGCGTTGCGCACCTGACGGTGCTGGGCAGCGGCGACGGCCGTCCGGACTTCTTCTCCTTCCAGGTCACGCAGGAAATGCTGGATCGTGAAGCGGCGCGCACCCAGCCGGGCCCGGTTGCCGCCGGCACCTACGCCGGCGTCCAGGTCAGCTTCGACATCGACAACGGCTATCGCCGCGGCGACAGCACCGTGTGGGCCAGCCTCATGCGTCTGTGGGAACTGAAAGACCCGCTCGATGCGTCGCTGCCGCGCACCCCGACCCTGGTGGCCACCGGCGGCCTGCGCTTCGCCGACGCCGGCAGCGGCGCGATCTGGTTCGGCTTCAGCTACGACGGCTACCTGACCTACAACATCACCCAGCCGGGCACCTACTACGTCGAGGTCACGGCCTACGGGCGCGACGGCGTGCCGCAGGGCGCCGACTATGAGTTGCAGGTGTCGGTCGAGCAGCACGCCGAAGATACCTTCATCTTCGCGCCGCAACCGATCGCCGAGCAGGAGCCGGCCAACAACCCCAACACCACCCTGGGCAACCGCTCACCCGGCCAGGACCTGGACGGCGCGCCCGCCGGCACCACCCAGGAGCGCGGCGTCAACTTCTACAACTTCCGCGACCCGGCCATCGGCAACCTGGTTTTTGCCGCTACCGGCATTCCCGGCATCGATTCGAACGCGCCCTACGCGCGCATTGTCGGTACCGGCGACAACACCTTCGACATCTACAGCTTCGACGTCAATCCGGTCGCCACCGACCTGCCGCCGGTCTCCGACAGCATCAGCAGCATCTTCGCCGCCGGCAACACCACCGCCAGCCTGCGCGACACCAGCCCGTACTACAAGAGCGTCGACTTCCAGCTGACCGGCACGGTCAAGGCCGGCGACGTGTGGAAGCTGGGCCTGGGCTATCGCGATTTCGTCACCGCGCCTGCGACCGGCAGCACCACGCTGACCGACATCGCCAACGCGCTGCGCGATCAGATCGCCCAGGTGCCCGGCTTCTCGGCTGCGGTCACCGGCCCGGCCAACGCGCCGCTGCTCAAGGTCACCAATAGCGCCAGCGGCTTCGTCCTCAAGGGCAGCGCGTCCACGAGCACTCCGGCGGGCAACACGCCGGATCGCCTGCAGCAGGAGATCGCGGTCGCGGTGACGCGCAGCATGAGTGCCAAGGATTCAGGCGCTGTCGACATCGTCTTCTCGGCAGCTGCGCTGACCTTAGCCGGCAGCGTGGCCACCGGCGACCAATGGACCGTCACCATCACCGGCGGAACCAGGGCTGGCACTTACACCTACTTCGCGACCGCAAGCGACAGCATCAGCACCATCGACGACCGACTGCAGGCGGCAGTCCTGGGCACGACTTACAGCGCGGACGGCGGCGCGGTTGCGAGCCTGTCGGGCATCGGCAACTTCAGCATCGCACTGGCGATCAAGGGTGCGAACCCGCAGGGTAGTGCGGTGATCAACGGCACGCCGGCCGGCCAGTCGGCAATCGTCGGCGACCTGAGCGCGCAGACCAAACTCATCAACTGGACTGCGGCGACCATCGCACTTGCCGGCACGCCGCACGCCGGCGAGATCTGGTCGGTCAAGGTGGGCACCACCAGTCAGGTCGATTACATCGTGCAGACAGCCGACACCCTGGCCGATATCGGCAGCGGAGTGCGTGGCCTTCTCAACGGTGTCAACGGCACCGCCTTCACCATTCAGTCGGCCACCGGCTCGAACATCGTCGTCACCTTCGCGGCCAATACCTCGGGTGTGCTGCGCTTCACGTTGGCGCCGCCCGCATCCGCAGGCGGCAGCATGACAGCGGTGGCCGTGAACGCCGCCGCCGTGCTCAACCTCGCCGCACTTGACGGCACGTCCGGCATATCCAATCAATGGACGCTGGCGGGGATCGGTGTTACCAATATCACCCAGAGCGCGCTCGCCAGTCGCGACGCCACCGCGGCCGCGCTGGTCGTTAAAATCAACGCCGTCGCAGGCTACAGCGCCGACTACGACAGCGCAGCAGACGTTCTGGTGGTGCGCAAGACCACCGGCAGCTTCACCGCGACGCTGACCGAGACCTTCGTCGCCGCCTCGGTAAGCGACAGCGTGCTGACGACTGGTAACAGCGCGGTGTTCGATGTCGGCGGACTTTCCGGCGACCTGAATTTCGCATCGACCTGGACGGTCACCTTGCCTGGCGAGTCGGCCTTCTCGCAAGCGGTGCAGGCCGCCGGTCTCGACGCGACCGGCACCGCGCTGGCCGCCCAGATCGATAGCAGCACCACTTATATCGCCAGCTACAACGCATCCAACGACCGCATTACCGTCACCCGCGCCGCGGCCAGCGGCAACTGGCCCGTCGCGACGACGTTCACCGTGACCGAGAACCGGCCGGACAAGGTGGTGAATGCGACAAGCCAGGCGGCCACTGAAGTGACCCTCACCGGCACCGGGCGCGAAGGCGAGACCTGGCAGATCAACCTGCCCGCCGACACGCCGGCGGTGCGGGTGGTACCGCTGGATACATCGGAGGCTGCCACGGCCATCCGCGACCTGCTGCGCACCCAGATCGATGCGCGAGCCGCGTTCGACGCCATCGTGCAGAACGGCAAGCTCCTGATACTGGGACTGGGCTCCAATGCGGCCACCGCTACGGTCACGGTGCCGGACCCGCTGGGTGCTGCGGCCGTCAGTGGCGACCTGGCGCCGGCATGGCAGACGATCATCGACCCCGGGTTCGCCAGCTACCCCGCCAGCACTGCGCAGGACAAGTGGACCTTTACCGACGCCTCGGCCACGGTGACCAAGACCTTCGGCGTCGACTACAGCACCAACACCACGCTGATCGATTTCCTGGTCGCCGCGCTCGACGCGCGCTCGACCCTGCGCGCGACCAAGGTCGGCACCACCGTCGTGGTCGAGGCGCAAAGCGGCGGCGATGTCGTCACGCTGGGCAACCTCAAGTGGACCCGCGTCGCGCCCTACAACACCGCGGTGCTGGACGCCTCCACCGGCGACCCGCAAAACGACGACAGCGCCCGTCAGCACTACATCCAGGCCGTCATCGACCTGCCCGGCGACGCCACCAAAGTCGCGGTCGCCGAGGTGTTCACCGTGAGCATCAACGGCACCGATTTTACTTACCGTCTGTCGGAGACCCCCGGCGCGTCGCAGGACGGCGCGACCGTCGGGCAACGCAACCTCCTGACCGTAGCGCGCGGCCTGGCCGAGAAGATCACTGCGCAAAGCAGCATCTACGCGGCGGACTTCAGCGGCACGCAGATCCGCATCTACGACCGCGCCACCGGCACCGGCTTCGACCCCATGGTCATCAGCGCCAAGCGCGGCGGCGGCGTTTCGGTGGTGGCCGACATCGACAAGACCACCCTGGTCACGGGGTTGCAGCTGGTGCAGACCGGCACCGACCGGGTGGTGGCCTACTACCAGAGCGTGGTCGTGGGCTTCTTCCTGGGTATTCCGTGGCTGCCGATCACCGAACAACGGCCGGTCTATGTGGACGTGCCGCGCTACGAGATCGTGAGCTACGTCATCAGCCCGCGCCTGGAATTGATCGACCTCGCCACCGGCGCGGTCCTCACCTTCAAGGACGCCGAGCGGCAAGACGATGTGAAGAGCGCGGCTTTCCGGCCCGGCAACATCAAAGTTGATGCGGGCAGCGCGACGCCTTACGACCCCTTCCTGCAGTACTTCAACCAGAACCCGGGCGGCAGCACCGAGTTCGCGATACGCGTGTCCTCGGTCAAGACTTACGACCGCCTGTTGCCCCAGGAATTCCTGCCTTACGTGGCCGCCGGGCTCAAGTACGACCTGATCATCTCGCTGCCGGGCCATGCGCTCAACGATTCGGCGCTCGATGTGTCGGGCAAAACGCTCACCATCGTTGAAGGGCCGGGCGCGGGCCAGTCGGCCGTCATCACCCGCTACGACGCCCAGGCGCAAGCCTTCGTGCTCGACCGCGCCTGGGCGAGCGTGCCGGGCACCGACAGCCGCTACGAGATCAGCGACAACCTTTCGGTGAGCTCGGGCACGCTGCCCGCCAACGGCAGCACCGGCTCGGCGGCGGCCGATTCCTACAACCTGGGTCTGGGCCTGGCCGGCCCGCAACGTTCGCTGATCGTCGACAGCTACGCGGTGGTGCTGACGACCCGGCCGCAGGCCGGCAGCAGCGTGGTGGTCAACGCCGCGCCGGCGGTCACCCGCACCTATAACGCCAAGGATGCATTCAACCCCGACACCGGCTTTGGCCAGACCGAGGCCCAGCAGGTCCGCACAGCCACCGAGCAGGCGCTGATCCGCCTGCGCGGAACGCCGGCCGCCGGCGAGTACTG
Organism: uncultured Burkholderiales bacterium; assembly: GCA_964470865.1. Lineage (GTDB taxonomy): Bacteria > Pseudomonadota > Gammaproteobacteria > Burkholderiales > JAEUOS01 > JAEUOS01. The sequence goes on from CAYYFR010000011.1 coordinate 25,521, forward strand.
GGTGGTTTCCCTGACCGGCACCGACACCACTGTCTCGGTGGACGCCTTCATCGCCGCGGCCTTCCAGCGCCTGGCCGCCGACGGGTTGTTGAGCCCGGGCGAACTGGACGCGCTGCGCGCCAGCGGCAGCGACGTGGTGGTCTACAGCGGCGGCAGCACCAACCTGACCACCGTTGCCGCCGCGCTGGCAGGCCTGATCGACGCGCGCCCCGGCTACACCGCCGGCATGACCCCGGGCCTGGTGATCGACCTGCCGACCCTGCCTTTGCCGGCGCAGGGCAGCGCCTGGAACTTGACGGTCGACGGCACGCTCTTCACCTACAACCCGTCGGCCGGCGACGAGCGCGCCGCCGTGACCGCCGGCCTGGCAGCGCTGATCAACGCCCGCAACATCGGCCTGGTAGCGTCGGTCGAAGGCTCGCAACTGCTGGTCCTCAAAACCGGCTCCGGCGCGGCTTTCGGCTCGACCCTGGGCATCGGCGCTGCCGCCGCGACGGCGATCGGCGCGCCGGCACCGCAGATCCTGGTCAACGCCGCCACCGCCAACCCGCCCTTCTATGCCGAGGTGTCGATCGGCATCGACACCGATACCTCCGGCGCCTTCAAGGTGCGCCCGGCGGCCCAGGGCGCGGCCAGCGCCACGGTCACGCGCGGTACGGTAGGCAACCAGACCGAGCGCTTCATCTCGGTGGCCGTCGAACTCAAGGGCACGGTCACCGCCGGGGAGATCTGGACCCTGCAACTCAAGAACCTGGCCGTGGGTGGCAGCAACTTTGCGAGCGTGGCCGAGTACACCACGCGCTACGGCGACACGCTGGCCGATATCGCCGCCGCGCTCGCCACCACACTGGACACCAATCTCGGCACCACCTACGACGTATCGGTGCGCGGCCGCGTCATCAGCATCGGCAATGCCACCGCGCAGCAAAGCCAGGACTTGGCCGCGCATGTGCTGGTGGGGCTGGCGCGGGTGGTCAACCCGGCCCTCACCCCTGGACTTGCGACCACCGCCAGCGCCCAGGTCATTGCGCAACTGGTCTTCGATTCGACCAACTGGAACGTCGCGCAGACGGTCAACGTGATGGCAATTGACGACAACGTCGTCGATGGCGGCGACGCGCTGGTGTTCCCGGCCTTCGACGAGCGCGTCAACAACGTGCGCGGCCCGCTGTCGATCGTCGGTGGGTCTCTGGCCGGGGTCGAGCGTTTCTTGAACGACCCGTTCCGCCTGCCCGAAGAAAACAATCGCCCGCAGGCCGATGGCACCGTCAACAGCGTCGACATCGACAACAACGGCAACGGCGTGATGACCGACCGCGAGGCCTTCCACTTCAACGCCATCTACGGCGAGCGCCCGGGCTTCGACCCACGCATGAACAGCTTCCCGTTCGAGTTCACTTTCTTAGACGGCCCGGCGCTGAACCGTTTTCTGGATGTGAAGTCGGTGTCGCAGGAAATCCTCTCGGTTGCGCGCGACACCGCCTTTGGCGTCGGCGTTGTCATCACCGACAACGCCGGCAGCTATGTCTTCAGCGGCACGCCTGTGGCAAATGCGATCGGGCTGACCGCCGACAAGCTGGCCTGGAGCGAGGCAGTGGTGCGCCTGACCGGCGCCGCCGAGATCGGTGAGACCTGGAACCTGTCGCTGGGCATAGGCAGCTCGACGGTCACCGCGGCCTATCCCGTCCCCGCCGATGGTCGCGCGCTGTCGGCCGTGGTCAGGAGCTGGGCCAGCTACTTGAACGGCCGCCTGCTCGACGGCAACACCGTGCATGCCGAATCCTCGGTGGACATCCTGGGCAACGCCAAGCTGCGGGTCTGGGCTACCACCGGCTCCGACGCCAACAGCGCGCGGGTCGCGTTCCGCAATGCGGTGAGCATCTCTGCCGGCAGCGGCGGTTCGGTCACCAGCGGGACGCTCGCCAACCTGAACCAACTGGGACTTTTCAACTGGACCCAGGCGTCCGTGGAGGTGACCAGCGTAACCGCCACCAAGCAGTGGACCCTGGCATTGGGCGGCAGCAATTTCTCGTACACCCCGACGACCAACGCCGTAGCCGACCTGACCACCAACCTGGCCGACCGTATCGGCAGCAGTTTCCGTCCGGTGGTCTCGGGCTACACGGTCACCTTCGACGCCCCGTGGCCGGCCACCGCCACCAGCACCCTGGTGCTCTCCGGCGCGCCGCTGGCCGGCAGCACCTGGACCCTGGCGCTGGACGTGGCCGGCACGCTCAAGCGCTTCAGCCACCTGGTGTTGCAGGGCGACACGCTGGAATCGATCAGCGCCGACCTCGCGAGCAAGGTCACGGCGGACGCCGCCGGCAACCTGGTCGCGCGCGCCGCCGGCGTGGCGCTGATCGTGGTCAACAGCGCCGGCAACACGGTCTCGACCACCTTCGAAGTGAGCCCGCCGGCGACCGTGGTCAGCGCCGATCCGACCATCACTTATGCGGACGCCGTCGCACTGAGCGGTACGCCGGTGGCCGGCGATCTCTGGTCGGTGACCCTCTCAGGCGGCGGCCTCGCCACGCCCGCCATGGTGAGCCACAGCGTGCGTGCCGCGGTCGCGCTGGCCGAAGTGGCCGCGGGTCTGGCCGCGCAGATCAACGCCGCCGGCACCAGCTTCGCAGCGCGGGTCAACGGCAACACCATGGTGATCGAGAACGCCGGCGCGCCCGGATTCACCAGCGCCACCCGCATCACCCCGGCCGGCGCGACCAGCGGCAGCTTCACCCGCTCGCTGGCCGCACCGACGGTCACGCGTCTGACCCTGGGCGGCACCGCGGCCATCGGCGAGACCTGGAGCGTCACCTTAGGCACCACCACCTACGCCTACACGGTCGAGTCGCTGGACGTGATCGCGGCCAAGCTGGCCACGGCCATCGAGGCCCTGCCCAACAGCGCCTTCGTCGCGGCAAGCGAAGGCGCCAACCTGCTGCTGGCCAACCGCCAGGCCGCCTTTACGCTGGGCCGCGCCTTCACGCCGCTCAATGCCGCGACCGGCAGCGTCACGCTCGCATCCGGCGTCTCCGCGTGGGTGGTCGAGATCGGCGGCGCGCCGCTGGCAGGTGAAACCTGGACACTCAGCATCGGCAGCAACAACTTCGCGGTTGCCGCCGTCGCCGGCGACACCCGTAGCGGCATGGCGCGCAAACTGGCCGATACCTTCAACGCCACCGCGCCGAGCGGTTTCCGCGCCGCCGCCGACGGCAGCGCGCTGATCGTCGTCAACACCGCCGGTGCTGCGTTCAGCCTCGGTACCGCGATCACCCGCATCGCCGGCAACCCGCTCGGCAGCGGCAGCATGACCGTGAGTGTGCCCACCGTTGCGGCGCGTTCGCTGACCGGCGTGCCGGTGGCGGGCGAGGTGTGGACCGCGGCGCTGGGCGGCAACGCCACGGCCAGCGTCGCCCATGTGGTGAAACTCGTCGATGGCGACAACAACCCGGCTACGCCCAAAACCGCGCAAAGCGTCAGCGGCGTCGCCGCCGACCTGGCTGCGGCGATCAATGCCGACGGCCCGGCGAATGTGAGCGCGTTCTCGGTCGGCGCTCTGCTGGTGGTGATCGAGCGCAACGCCGCGCCGCTCACAGTCGGCATCAGCCTGGCGCCTGCCGGCAAGCTCAACGTGGCCGGCAGCGCACCGTCCGCGGTGGTGCCGGCCGTGCGCGTCGCGACCCTGCCGCAGACGTTGGTGCTGGGCCAGACCTTCCGCGTCACCCTGGTCGGCAACGACCGCGCCAGCGTCATCTCGCTTACCGTCCTGACCCGCGGCCAGGCCGGCGAGGCGCTGCCGCCTGGCCAGTCCTCCGACGACGTCGAATCGGCGGCCTCGGTGGCAAGCCGCCTGGCCGCGGCCATCAACGTGCAGGCACCGGCCGACTACACCGCCACCAGCGACGGCGCGACCCTGCTCGTCTTCAACCGCGCGGGTCATCGCTTCGCCATGGCCGACCTCCTGGTCATCGACACCGACGAGCTCGACGGCAACAGCGTGGTGCGTCTGGCCGGCACCGCCAGCGTGTCGTTGATGACCCTCTCCGGCGCGCCGGTGGTGGGCGCGACCTGGGCCCTCCGCCTTGACTATAGCGGCACCTCGCGCACGGCGTCGCACACGGTGGCCGAGGGCCAGACCATCGCCGACATCGCCCGCGCGCTGGCGGCGACCGTGGCCCTCACCGCCGGCGACGACTTCACTGCGCTTGCCAACGGCAACGAGATCATCCTGGTGCGGCGCAGCGCCGGCGGCTTCGCGGCGCAGTTCCTCACCCAGGCGGCGCCCTTCGGCGACGCCGTGGCGACTTCCGCTGTGGTCACCCTCTCCGGCACACCGGCACCCGGCGAGACCTGGACGGTGAGCGTGGCCGGCATCGACTTCAGCGAAATCGCTCTGCCCAACGATACGGTCACGGCGCTCGCGACGCGCCTGGCGGCCGGCATCAACGCCGACACCTCGAGCGCGGGCGCGCGCTTCGCAGCCGTCGGCGACGGCGCGCAACTGGTGATCGTCAATCGCGCCGGCGCGCCGTTCGCCACCGCGTTCAGCGTCACCCGCGTTTCCGGTGCGACCGTCGAAAATTCCACCGCGACCTCGGTGGTGGTGACCCTCGGCGCGGGTCTTGCGGCGAACGCCTCCACCGCGCTGGTGCTGATCGACGCCGCCGGGGTAGCAACGACCTTCTCCTACACCGCGCCGGCCGGCGGAGCGACTGCGGCCGTGGTGGCCGGCGCGCTGGCCCAGCAGATCGGCAGCCTGGCGGGCTTCCTGGTCAGTGCCGAGGGCGCGCAGATTGTCATCGTCAACCCGGCCGGGGCGCAGTTCTCGGTAGGCAACAGCGGTACTCCGAGCCTGGCGGCAACGGCGACGCGGGTGGTCTTTGGCGGCCCCGTGGTGTCGGGCTCGCAGTGGAACCTGACGCTCTCGCACCAATTGCCCACTACGGTCAACCGCACCCTCGGTCCGGTGGCGGCGGCGGCACCGGCGACCCTGGCGGCCACCTTCGCTGCCGCGATCAATGCCGACGCGACCCTGGCCGACTACACCGCACTGGTCGAGGGCGATCTGCTGGTGATCGTCAAGCGCAGTGGTGGGTCGTTCACCACTACCGCGACGGCGACCTCGGCGGGCAGCGCTGTCACCGGCGCGGCAGCGAGCGCGGCGGTGCAGTCCTTCAATGTCGCGCTGAGCGGCGTGCTGCGCGGCGGCGATGTCTGGGAATTGTCGGTTGACGGGCAGACCATTGCCGCGACCATCGGCGCCACCACGAGTATCACGGTGCTGGAGAACGGCGCGGCGGTGAATCGCAACCTCGTCGTCGATAGCCTGGCGCGCGTAGCCGAGGTGCTGGCCGCCGGAGTGCGCGGCAACGGTGCGCTGAGCAACTTCACCGCGCTTGCGAGCGGCGACGGCTTGGTGATTGTCAACCGTGGCGCCGGTGCTGCCGCGCCCACGCTTTCGATCTCGCCACTGCCAACGGTCACTGCGGCGGCCACGCCGTCTTCCTTCATGGTCGATGTGGCCGGCACGCCGGTGGGAGGCGACACCTGGCGTGTCACGCTCAACGGCACGCCGTTCGCCGTGGTGGTTGGTTCCAGCGTGAACCTGGGCAACGGTCTGGTGGCAATCGATACGCTTGATGAAATTGCACAGGCCCTGGCGCGCGCCATCGGCGCCGGCGCCGGCGGCTTTGCCGCGACAGTCGAGGGCACCCGCCTGGTGATCGGCGGGCCGGCCGGCGCGACCATTGCCACCAGCTTCGCGCCGCAGGCCGTATCCGGCGGCGGCTTCGGCAGCAGCGTAAGCGGCCCGAGCGTGGCGGTAGCCAACCTGACCGGCACGCCGGTTTCCAACGACGTCTATCGCGTCGACCTGAACGGCGTGACCATCCTGCGCAGCGTCGGGGCGGGCGAGGGCGCCGAGGCGGTGGCGCGCGCCCTGGCGGCGTCGATCAACAGCAGCAGCCTGGTCGCACTGGCCGACTTCACGGCCAGCGGCGACGGCAGCCTGCTGGTCATCGTCAAGCGCAGCGGCGGCGCGTTCACGCCGGCCTACTCGATCACGCGCGGCGTGCCGCTCAACCCGGCGGCGCGCGACTTCGTCGCCGTGCCCACCGCGCCGACCGTGCTGGGCAACGCGCTGGCCTTGGCCGGGGCCGCGGTGGCCGGCGAAGCCTGGACCGTGACGCTTGCCGGCGCGGGCTTCCCGACCAGCGCCGCGCGTTACGTGGTGGGTCCGGTCGATGCGAACGGCAACCCGTCGGCCAACGGCACGCGCCTGCCGACGGCAGCCGAGATCGCGCAAAACCTCGCCGCCGCGATCAACGCGCAGGGTCCGGTCGATTTCAGCGCCGTGGCCGAGGGCGCGCAACTGATCATCGTCAACCGCGCCGGCACGCTCTTTGGCGCAACCTTCAGCGTCGCGCCGGCCGGCACGCTGACCCAGGTGGCGGTGTCTAGCGCCGCTGCCGCAACCACCATCGGCGGCACGCTGCGCGCCGGAGATACCTTCGCAATCACGCTCACCATTGGTGCGGGCCCGGGCGCGCCGACGGCGGCGGTCAGCTACACCGCGCAGGCCGCCCTCCTGGCCGCCGACGGCTCCCTGCTGCGCGCCGCCGACACGGCGCAATCGGTGGCCGCCGCGCTGGCTGCGCTGATCAACAATTCCAGCGACCCCGATGCCGCCGCGTTCAGCGCGACCGCGCGCAACGGCAGCCTCTTCATCGTCAAGCGCGAAGGCGCGACCGCGTTTACCGTGGCCGCGAGCGCGACACAACTGGCCGCGGCGTCGATCGGTGTGGGCACGGCCGCCGCCGGCGGTCGTAATGTCACCGGCTCGACGGTAATCGCCGGCGAGACCTGGGCGCTGACCTTGAGCGCAGGCACTGTCGTGAGCACCTACCGCGTCGCCGCGGCCGACACCACGCTTGCGACGGTGCTGGCCGATCTGGCGCGGCTACTCAACGCCGACGGCGCCGCCGGCTATGCCGCCGACGTCGTGGCCGCAGGCCTCCTGGTGTTCCGCGGCGATGGCGCCGCGATCACCGCAGCACTGGCGGTCCAGGCCTCTGGCGTGGCCAGCATCGACCCCGGCACGGCGCGCAGCGCGACCATTGCCTTGAACGGCAATCCGGTGGCCGGTGAAACCTGGACCCTTACCCTGGCGGGCCGCACCTACGCCACGGTGGTGGGCAATGCCGATTCGCTGGCCGCGGTCGCAGGGCGCCTGGCCACGCAGGTCAATGCCGATGCCAGCCTGCCGGCATTCAGCGCCGCCGGCGAGGGCGCGCTGCTGGTGCTGGTCAATCGCGACGGCGTGGCCTTCGACGCCGCGCTCGGCGTCACGCCGACCACACCGCGCGTGGTCGCGCCGGTGGCCTCCAAGTCCAGCCTGATCCTCTTCGGCTACCCGCTCGCCGGCGAAGTCTGGAGCGTGGTGCTGGCCGAGCGCAGCATCGCGGTGACGGCGGCTGCGTCCGGCCCGGCGGCGCTGGCCGGCATCGCCAATGCGCTGGCTGCGGCGATCCGCGCCGACAACAGCACCCAGGGCGTGGCCGGGCGCCTGGCCGCGGCGATCGACGATCGCGCCGGCTTTGACACCCAGTTGAACGGCAGCAACCTCGCCATCAGCCGCGCCGGCGGTTCGATCACGGCGCTCCTGCGCAACGGCGCGGGTGTGGTGATCAGCCGCGTCACCACTGCGGCAGCGTCGGTGACCCTGTCCTTCGCCGGCGCCGGCATCGCGCTGGGCGAGACCTGGACGGTCGAGATCACCCAGGGCGGCATCACCGCAAGCTTCGCCGAGACCGCGCGCTACAGCGCCGCCGTCAGCGGCAATGCGCTCCTGGTGTCGGACCACACCGGCGCGGTGCTGTCGCCGCGTCTGGCGATCACCCCTGTCAGCGGCTTCGCGGTCGATGCCACCCGGCCGGTCGCGTTCATGGGCGAATTCGACAGCACGCCCACCAATGGCAACACCTGGCGGCTCGTGCTGACCGGACCGAGCGGCGCGGCGACGCTGTTGACGCTGCCGATCAACGCGGGCCTGGGCACGACCACGGCCGAGCGGCAGGCCAATAGTGCCCAGGCCTTTGCGCTACTGGTCAACGCCAACGGCCCGGCGGCGCTGACCGCGGTGGCCGAAGGCCGGCAACTGGTGATCGTCGCGCGCGACGGCAGCGCCTGGACGGCGGCGTTCAGCATCGATCCGGCACCGGCGGCAGCGCCCGCGTCGATCAGCGCCGGCACGCGCGGGGCGACCACCGTCAGCTTCACCGGCACGCCGCAGTCGCGCGAGATCTGGAGCCTCACCATCGGCGCCTTGCTGCCCGACTTGTCGAACCGCATCAGCGTGTCGATCGGCGAGACCTACATGGTCGACGGCCAGGCCGTCGTCGCCGACAGCACATTTGCGCTGGCGCGTATCTTCGCGGCGCGCTTCAACGACCCCGCCTCCGGCCTTGGCGGCTTCAAGGCCATCGCCGCGGGCAACGCGATCGTGATTGTCAATAGCGGCAACGGTTTCGCCCGCTTCGACACCAGCTTCCGCTTCATCCCGGCGGTGGACGGCACGGTCGAACTCTACGAGGTGGCGCAGGCCCTCGGCGGCGCGGCGTCGATCAAGTTCTCCGGCAACCCGGTCGAAGGCGAGAAGTGGACCCTGACGCTGACCCCGCCAGGCGGCAGCGCGAATGCCCACGTTTACTACGCGCAGCGCGGCGACACGGTGCGCCATGTCGCCGAGGCGCTGGCGGCCAAGGTCAACGGGTTCAGCGGCTATGTCGCCTCGGTCGAGGGCGATCGTCTGGTGCTGGTCTCGACCGCGACGACTGCGGGCAGCTTCAGCGCAAGCGTCGCGATCACGCCGGCCGATGACCGCAGCGGCCCGGACAACAGCAACAAGGTCGCGCTGGTGCAGGCCGGCAGCGCGCCGCGCGCCTGGACCGCGCTCCTGGCCGGCGCGCCGGTTGCCGGCGAGGTGTGGCGCGCCAGCCTGGGCGGGGTCGACTACAACCATACCGTCGTGGCGGGCGAGATCACCGCCGACATCGCCGGCGCGCTGGCGGCGGCCATCACCGCGGCCAACACCAGCTTCGCCGCAACCACCGAGGGCCGCGTGCTGATCGTCTTCGGCGCCGGCGGCGGAGCGGCGCCGACGGTCGCGTTCAGGATCAACGGCAGCGTCGACCTGCGCTTTGCCGCCACCGACACCAGCCTGGCCGGTGCGGCCGCCTCGGCTACGATTTCCACCTTGGGCACCTTGCCGCAGGACGTGGGCTACATCGTGCTCCTGCGCGTGGGCGACATCGGCGCCCAGTTCAGCTTCACCACCGGCGCGGCCGACACCGCAGCGAGCGTGATCGCCGCCCTGGCCGCCTCGATCAACGTCAACGCGCAAGACGACTTCAGCGCGTTGGCCGACGGCGCGACCCTGTACGTGGTCAACCGCGCCGGCACCGCTTTCGGCCTTGCCAACCTGGCGGACACCGCAGCGCCCGCGCGGGCCGGAGTGATCACGCTCAAGGTTGCCAACCCGGCCGTGCCGACGCTCTTCGCCGGCGAGGTCTGGACGGTGATACTCGACGATTCGACCTTCAGCACCGTGCATTCGCATGTGGTCAAGGCCGGCGAGACGCTGGCGGATGTGGCGCGCGAACTGGCCAAGAACATCGTCGCCGGCGCGGTGGTGTCCTTCACCGCGACTGCCAGCGGCGACAAGCTCTTCATCACCAACCTCGACAACACGGTCTTTACCGCCAGCATCGAAGTCACGCCGGTGGGCCAGGTGTCGATCATCGAGACGCGCAAATTCAACCAGGCCGCGGCCGGCAACCAGTACTTCTACCGGCCGGTCAACCTCAATACCCGGGTCGACGAGTCGGTGCAGGTCGATACCCTCAACGTGTCGAACGCCGGCAGCCCGGCCGATGACGTGGGCGTGCTCACCGCCACGCAACTGACCGGCCTGGGGATGGCCGGCGACACCGTGATCGCCGGGCGCACGCTGCCCGGCGGCATCGTCTACCGTGATCTCGAAGTGCTTAACATCGCGCTGGGTTCGGGCAACGACACCTTCACCATCGTCTCGACCCACAGCGGTGCGACCAATATCAGCGCGGGGGCTGGCAACGACACGATCAACGTGCAGGCTATCGACGGCCACACCACCATCGACGGCCAGGCCGGCGACGACGCGTTCAATGTCGGCAGCCAGGCCGCCGGCAACCTGGCCTCCCTCACCACGAGCACTTCGCAGAATCGCGCCGCGACCCTGCGCGCGCTCCTGACGGTGATCGGTGGCGCCGGCACCGACAGCCTGTACATCGACGACCGCGCCACCAGCGCCGGCGGCGCGGGCATCCTGACCGGCACGGCCCTGACCGGCTTCGGCATGCCGTCGGTCTCCGAAGTGCAGACCATCCGCGTGCAGGCCGCCGCGGGCAGCTACCTGCTCTCGATTGCCGACCGCAGCATCGACTCGACCACCGCCGCTACGGTCATGATCCGGCTCTCGGGCACGCCGATCGGCCCGCAGGCCGGCCTGCCGGGCGACACCTGGAGCATCCTGATCGACGACCTGCCGCGCTACGACTACGTCGTGCCGAACAACACGACAAGCGTCGCCGACATCGCGGGGGCATTGGCCACCCTGATCAGCACCCGCCCGGTCAACAACGCGCGCATCTTCACCGCAGCCGCAGATGGCGAGACGATCCTGATCGTGAGCCCGAGCGGGCGCGGCTTCCAGGCGGCCTTCCAGCTCCGTACCAGCGCGACGGCGCCGAGCGCCAGCGCGACCGTGGTGCGCCGTGCGACCGCGGTGGCGACGCTCTCGGGCACGCCGGTTGCGGGCGAGCGTTGGGAATTCACCGTCTCGGGCAGCACCTACGCCATTACCATCAATGGCGGCAGCACGCTGGCCGGCATCGCAACCGCGCTGGCGCAGGCGATCAACGCGGCGCCGCCGGCGGGCACCTCCTACTTCGCCGCCGCCATCGGCAACGCGGTGGTCGTCACCGACCGCGCCGCGACGCCGATGGAGCCGGGCGTGACCCTGGCGGTCAAGCTCGGCGGCGGTGGCACCACCGGCGGGGCGATCACGGTCGGCCGCGACACCACCACATCAGTCGCGCTGACCCTGGGCGGGGGCGCGGTGGTGGGTGAACAGTGGTTCGTGCGCCTGGACAACACCGACTACTTCGCCAGCGTGCGCGCACCGCTCCTCGACGTGGCCGAAGGCCTGGCGTCCGCGCTGGCCGCGCTGCCCGGCACCTACAGCGCCAGCGCGACCGGCAGCGCCTTGACCATCAACCCCAACGGGCTGGCCTTCCGCGGCACGGTCACACGCTCGGGCGCCAACCAGGTCCTGGAAGTCAGCGCCTCCGGCGCGGCTGCCGTGCTCAACCTCACCGGCACGCCCACGCAGGGTGAGGTCTGGACCCTGACCGTCGCGGGCGCAGGGGCGCCTGTCAGCGTGTCCTACACCGTCGATTCGGCCGCGCGCATGGCTGCCGGCATCGGCGCCGACATCAACGCGCGTTCGGCACGCTTCGCCGGCGCCGCCGAAGGTCGCACCCTGATCGTGGTCGACCGCCAGGGCGCGGCCCTGCCGATCGACCTCGCGGTGCGCGCCCGCGCCCCGGCTGGCGCCACCACGGCCGCGGCGCTGCCGGTCAACCCGGCAGCCAGCGTGTCGATGACCTTCGCCGGGCCGCTCATCGTCGGCGAGAAATGGGTGCTCAATCTCACCATCCCGGGTGTACTGACCAACGCCGTCACCGCAGTGGGTTACACGGTACTGGCAGGCGACACGCTGGCCTCGATCGCGGCAGGATTGCGTACGGAGATTGGCGCCTCGCCGGACCCGAGCGCGCGTCGATTCACGGCAACGGCTACGGGCGCGGTGCTCAATCTGTCGCTCGCAGGCGGCGCGACCTTCACAGCTCAACTCGCGGTGCTGCCGGCCGGCAGTGTCTCGACCGAGCTGCGCAACGCCGCGACCACCACCTTCGCGCTGTCGGGCACGCCGCAAGTCGGGGCGCCGCCGGTCCCCGGCGAGCGCTGGATGATCAACATCAACGGCGCCACCTACGCGGTCGATGTCAATGCGAGCGCGCTGACGCTCTCGGCCATAGGCACCGGTCTGGCCGGAGCGATCAACGCCGGTGCCGCGCCGGGCTTCACCGCCTTCCTGGTCGGCAACACGCTCTTTGTCACCGAGCGCGAGGGCACTGCCTTTACCGGCAGTGCGGTGATAGCGCTGGGCCGTGCGGCCAGCGGATCAATCGCGGCGCCGGCGACGGGCAGGGCCCTCAGCGTGGCACTGAGCGGCGATCCGGTCGCAGGCGAAGAGTGGCGCCTGCGCATCAACGGCGCCACACTCTTCTCGGTGCAGGTCGGTGCCAGCGTGATGCTCGGCACCGAGACGCTCGTCATCGACAGCCTGGAGAAGATCGCCAGTGCGCTCAGGCGCGCGGTCAACGCCGCCGCTGGTGACTTAGTCGCAAGCGAGGTCGGCGCGACCCTGGTGTTGGCGAGCAAGTCCGGCACCGTCTTCACGGCCGGCTTCGAGGTGGTGCTTGCGCCGACCATCTCCGGGCTGGCAGTGACGCTGGACGTGGCCGGCACGAGCGCCAGCGCGACCCTGACTGGGGCGCCGCGCAGCGGCGAGACCTGGACCCTGGCGCTCAGCGCCACCGACACGGTGGCGGTGCTCTACGGCAGCACGGTGAACGCGGTGGTGGTCGATACCCTGGCCGAATTCGCCGATGCGCTGGCCTACCGGATCAACAACGACCTGACCGGCTACACCGCGACCGTCAACGCCGGCGTGATCAGCATCAGCGCTGCGCCGGGCTTCTTCGCCAGCCCGGCCGGCACGGTCGCACCGGTGCGCCTGGCGGGAAGCGCAACGGTGACGTCGTTGACACCAGTGATCGCGACCCTCTCGGGCACGCCGCAGGCCGGCGAGACCTGGCGCGTCACGCTCAACAACACGCCGACCCAGGTGGCGGTCCAGTACAACGAGGTCGTCAACAGCGTCACGGTCGATTCGCTGGCCCGCTTTGCCGCCGCGCTTACCTACAAGATCAACAACGTCCAGGCCGGGTTCTTCGCCTTTGTCCTGCCCGACAACAACAGCATCGCCGTCGTCTCCACCGGCGGCCTGCTTGCCGACGTCTCGGCGCTCGTGTCGCGGCCGGGTGTGCTCGGCACGATCAACGCCAACACGCCCAACGCACGCCTGGTGACCTTGAGCGGCGCACCCCTGGCGGGTTCGGTCTGGTCGATCACGGTGCGCGGCAACGGCGGCGCCGATCCCTACACGGCAATCGTGACGGTCGGCACCTCGACCATCGGAACCTCCACGGTCGACTCGACGGCGAAGATTGCGGCCAAATTTGCCGAGCTGATCAACGCCAACCGCGGCGCTGCCTACGCGGTGGTCGCGAGCGGCGAGCAACTCCTGATCGTGCGCCAGGACGGCACCACCCTGACCAACAGCGACATCGGCGATGTCAGTATCAACGCAGGCGGGGCCACTGTAGGCAGCGCCACGTTGACCCAGGACGCCGCCACCGCGTCGTGGCGACTCGCAATGGCCGGCACGCCGCTTGTCGGTGAAACCTGGCGGGTGACCTCAACCGCTCTCGACCAATCTGTTGTCGTGACCGCGGGCATGAGTCTGGCGGAGGTGGTCGCGGGTCTGGCCACGCGCGCGAACGCGGTCAACGGCTACTCGGCCGTGGCCGAGGGCACGACCCTGGTGCTGTCGCGCAACGGCGTGGCCACGGCGACGCCGCTGCTGACGGTCACGCCGTACGGCTTCGTTCGTGCATGGGTCGCGACGATTGACTTGTCGGCGCCGTCGCCTGCGACGTTGGCGGTGGGCCAGGTGTGGTCGTTCCAGGTCGGTGCTGCGCGGGTGGCCTCCACCACGGTGCAGGCGGCCGACCTGAACGGCGGCTCCACTGCCGCGCTGGAGCGCATCGCGGCGCGCCTGGCGGCCTTCATCAACGCCAACAACGCCCCGGCGGCAAACTTCGCCGGCTACAGCGCGGCCGCCAGCGGCGCGCGCATCGTCTTCACCAGCGCCACCGCACCGCTGACCGGCCTGCTGCTGCCGGCGCGGGTCAGCGGCGGCGACTTCGCCGTCAGCGGCACGGTCGCTACCAGCACGCGCACGGTTCTGACCGGCACGGTCAGCGTAGGCGACCTGTGGACGCTGGGCATCGAAGCGCCGTCGGGTGCGGTGGCCTCGTACAGCCACGCCGCCAAGGATACGACCCTGGCCGGCGCGGCCGCGGGCCTGGCGGCGGCGATCAACGCCGATGCCGCCAACGGCTTCCTCGCCATCGGCGACGGCAATGCGCTGGTCATCATCAATCAGGCCGGCGCCGGCTTTGGCACCCGACTGAGTGTGGCGCCGGTGGCGCTCACCTCGGCTGCGGCAGTCAACGCCAGCACGCGCGCGATCACGCTCGCAGGACCGCTTCTCGTAGGCGACACCTGGCGCGTGCTGCTGTCGGTGACGGGCGCCAGCGTGAGCGTCGCTGCGCCGGTGACCGGCAGCCTGGCGACCCTGGCACTCGACCTGGCCGTCGCAATCAATATGTTGCCGGGCACGCCGTACTTCGCGCAAGTCAACGGCGCAGTGCTGACCATCTCGACCGCAGGTGCGAATGCCGGTCAGGCCTTCACGGCCAGCGTCGCGATCACCGGCTTCGCGGCTTCACGCACCATCGTCGCCGGGGCTGTGGCCGGCGCAGCCTCCGCCAGCACCAACGCGACCGCGCAGGGCGTTCCGGTCGTAGGCGACACATGGCGCGTCACCATCGACGGCGCGAACATCTTCGATTACACGGTCACAGCCAACCAGACCGTGGCGCAAGTCGTCGCGGCACTGGCGCAGAAGGTGGTCGACACCTCGAACTTCGAAGCGGCCGCGCGCGGTGCGAGCCTCAGCGTGCTGGGCGATGCGGTGTTCTCGATCACGCGTGCCGGCGGAACCGCCGCGGGCACGGCGCAAGCCGGCGGCACGGTGAACTTGGTACTAACCCCGCAGGTCGGCCAGACCATCACCATCAACCTCGGTACGAGCAGCCACGCTCATGTGGTGCGCGAGACCGTCCCGCTGACGGAACTCGCTGCGGCGCTGGCGGCGCGCGTCAACGCCCGTTTCGCCGGGTTCGTGGCCAGCTTCGATGGCGCGGTGATCACCATCGTCGACACCAACGCGACCCTGCTTGCCCCGGCACCCTCGATCACGGCCGGCGCCGCCGGCGGGGTCACCCGTACGCTGGTTGCGGCCAACACCACACGGATCGAACTCACCGGCACGGCGGCGAAGAGCGAGACCTGGACGGTGACGACCGGCGGCATCGGCGTCGCCTACGTGGTCGAGTCGGTAGAGGCGATCGCCGAACGCCTGGCCGCCGACATCAACGCCAACGCCCACCTGAACCGTGCGACCCTGACAGCGCCGGCGCCGGTCGCGGGCCAGGTGTGGGGCGCCGGAATCAACATCGACGGCACGCTTACGCAGGCGGGCTACACGGCCGTAGCCGGCGACACTCTGGCGAGCGTCATGGCCGGGCTCGCTAAGGCCTTGAACGCGGTGTCCGGGTCGCTCTTTACCGCGGGCGCGTCTGGAATCGACAGCCTGGTCCTGGTCAACCGCAGCGCGGCCCTGCCGGTGGTGACCTTCAGCCGCGACGGTGCTTCCCTGGCGCCCGCCGACATCAGCGTCACCACCATCGCCAACTTCGTCGCGTCCTTCGAGGCCGGCACACTTACGATCGTGCCGCTGACCGGCAGTTTCGCCGGCGCGACCGCGAGCTACGTGCCGCGCAATGCCGGCGTGGAAACTGTGGCGTCGGTGGTCAGCGTGACCCCGCTTGCCGGCACGCTGCCGGTCGTAGGCGAGACCTGGTCGGTGAAGATCGGTGCGGTGACTTATAGCCACGTGGTGCGAACCATTGCAAATGCGCCCGAGACCCAGGTGCAGGTCGCAGCCGCGCTGGCCGAGCGCATCGCCAACGGTCCGGTGCCGGGCTACACCGCGTTCGCCGATGGCGCGGTGCTCATCGTCGCGCGCGCCGACAACGCCGCGATCGCCGCGCCGCTCTTCACGGTGGCGCCGGCGGCCGGCATCGCCATCGACAGCCGCACGCCGACCGGGCGCGAAGTCGCCTTCGGCAGCGCCGCCATGCTGGTGGCCGGCGAGTCCTGGTTCGTGCGCGTAAGCGACGCCCAGGGCCAGGTGCTGGCGACCTACAGCACCAGCGTCGGCGCCAACCCGACCTTAGCCGGCATCGCCGCCGCGCTGGCCGACGCGATCAACCTCGATACCGCGCGCGGCTTGGTGGCCACGCTGCGCGCCGGCAACACGCTGCTGATCGTCGATGCCAGCGGCCGCGCCTTCAGCGCCGCCTTCGGCATCGGCCGCGCCGACGGCAACGTCAATGGCGGGGCAACTCTCGTCGTGCCCAACCCGGTGGCGCCGGCGCCGGCCGCTGCCTCGGCCCAGGCGCGCGTGCTGACCCTGGCCGGTTCGCTCGTCGTCGGTGAGGCGTGGAACCTGACGCTCGACTTCAGGATCGGCCAGACCAGCGTCACGCGCACCTACGGCACGACCGTGGTGGCGAGCACGCAAACCCTGACCGACATCGCAGTCGCGCTGGCCGCCGCGCTCAACGAGGATGCGGCGAGCGGCTTCACCGCCATCGCCAATGCCGACACGGTCAGCGTCGCCAGCCGCGGCGGCGCAGACTTCACCGTGGCGGGTTCGGTGCGCGCCAGGCTCACCCCGGCCGGCGCGGTGACGCTGCAGAACGGCGTCGACGTGAGCGGTCGCGACCGCGCGCCCGCACTCGACCTGAGGCTCGCCAGCACGCTGCCCGTGGGCGGCGCGTCCAACGTGCCCTTGATCGGTTCGGTGTGGACATTGCGCCTGACTGTCGGTGGCGTGACCACCAGCCTGGACTACGAGTTCGCAGCCGCGCTCGACATGCAGCAGACCGCGGCCGCGTTCGCGCAACTGATCAATGCCGAAGCGGCGCGCGCCGGCTCGGCGCTGGCCGGCGTGGTCGCCAGCGCGACCAATCGCGGCACCTTGTTCCTGGTAGACCTGGGCCGTCGCAGCATGAGCGCTGCCATCAGCCTTGCCACGGTGGCTGAGGCCGCGATCGACGGCGGCAGCGCCACCACCACCCTGGTCAACCTGATCGGTACGCCGCAGGCCAACGACACCTGGCGCTTGACCGTCGGCGGCCTGACCTTCACGCGTCAGCTCGGGTCCGGCGTGGCCGGTGTCACCCTGGCTACTTTGGCCAGCGATCTGGCGACGCTCCTGAACGCCAGCGTCGATGCAGCGCGCTATACCGCGATTGCCGACGGCGCACGCATCATCATCGTCGATCGGCAGGGCGCGATCTTCAAGACCAGCGTGGAGACGGTGGCCGCCGCCGGCGCCGACGGACCGGCCAGCCGCATCGCTCGCGCCAATGGCAGCGCCCAGGTGCAGCTCGACGCCTCTCTCACGGCCGTGCAAATGCAGGCGCGCCTGGCGGCGCTGCATGGTTTCAACGACATCGAGGTGGGCGAAGAGCGCGTCAGCGGCGAGGTCACCTACACGGTCACGTTCGTGCGCGATCAGGCCGGCGTGAACATGGAACAGATCCGCTGGGCCGAGACCACCGCCACCACCGGCCTTGTGCCCAGCCCGGACGCGTCGGTCAATGTGCTGACCGCGACGCTGCGCGACGGTGCGCGGGTGAATGCCGGCATCAACAACCTGCAGACGGTTTCCATCAACCCGAACGTCACCGGCGGCAACTTCAAGCTGAGCTTGCGCATCCAGAACGCGCAAGGCGTGTTCGAGGTCAAGACCACCGATGCGATTCTCCACAACGCCAGCGCGCTGGAGGTCTTCAAGGCGCTGAGCATCCTCCTCAACCCGAACGGCGCGACCATCGACATCGACCCGGTGTACGACCAGAAGAACCGCACGCCGTCCAAGCCCTACACCGACAACTTCGCGGTCAAGAAGGTCGGACGGACTTACCTGATCACCTTCCAGGGCGCGCACCGCGACCTGGCAATCCACGACATCGACACCCGCGCGCTGACCACCCAGGACGGCATCCTGGTCAAAACCGAGCAGAAGGAAGCGCTCGCAACCACGGTGACGCTGGGCCGCACCCAGGGCGAAGCCACCCTGGATGCCAGCGCGCCGCGCGCGACCACGGTCGATTTCGCACTCGTCGGTGGAGTCAGCGATGGGCAGAGCTGGACCCTGCAACTGTCGCTGCGCGGCATCACGACCACCCATACCGTGATCGCCGCCGGCGGCGCGGCCGGCCTGGCCGGGCAACTGGCCGCCAGCATCAATGTGAGCGCCGCGGATGTGTTCAGCGCGGTTGCCGACGGCGGCGTACTTGTGATCGCCAACCGCGACGGCGGCGTGTTCCGCACCAGCCTGCCCAACCTCAGCGCGACGGTAAACCTGCGTGCGATCGACCGCAGCACCGCGAGCGAGGCTGCGATCAACCTGGCCGGCACGCCGAGCGTGGGCGAGGTGTGGAACATCAGCCTGAGCGACGGCATACCTCCGCCGGTGGTGTTCGGCACCACGGTGGTCGCCGGCAGCACACTTGCGAGCATCGCCGCCGCGCTGGCTTCGGCGATCAACGGCGACGCGGCCTACTCGGCCGTGGCGGAGGGCGCCAGCATCCAGATCGTGCGCAGCGACGGCAAGCGCTTCTCGGCTACGCCGACGATCGTCTCGGCGGGCCAGCCGGTGGCGGGCCAGGTCTGGTCGGTCGGGTTCGCCAGCGCGTCGCTTGCCGCCACCGCGAGCGTGACCTCTGTCGCCGGCGACTCGCTGGCAACGCTGTCGCGCCGTCTGGCGGACCTGATCAACGACCCTGTCAACCTGCTCGGGCTGCCCGAGTTCCGTGCCACGGCAGTGGGCGAGACGCTGCTTCTTGCGAACCTCGCCGGCAATGTCTTCACCACCACCTTTGCGGTCGATGGCGTCGCACGTGGGGATGACGTCGAGGCTGCCGGGGCGCTCGTCGCCACCCGAGTCGAGGGCATCAGTTACTACGAAATCGAGAACCTCGCCATCGAACTCGGCGCCGGCGCGGACATCATCAATATCCAGGGCACCACGGCCGCGACCACCATCCGCACCAACGCGGGCGACGACCGCATCTATGTCTCCTCGGCCGCGGCCTTCGTGCGCGACCCGGCGCCGGATGCGCTGCTGCCCGGCTTCCTCGCCGGCCACCTGCACAACATCAACGGCGCGCTCAATATCGACGCCGGCAGCGGCCGCGCGCAGCTCCTCATCAGTGGCGAGGCAAGCAGGCTAGCCAACGACGATATCGTCATCAGCGACACGCTGCTGCCAGCCGAACCGGCCAACGCGGAGATCGCCGTGCGCGGCCTGACCGGCGGCGACAATGCCTTCGGCTGGGTCGACCTGGCGCAGGGCACCATCACCTACCGCGCCGACACCAGCGTCAACGGCACCGGTGCTTCCAACGGCAGCTTCGCCGACGGCATCTCGATCTGGACCGGCTTCGGCGCTGACACGGTGAGCATCGACGGCACGCTCGACCGCGCCGACGTGCGCAACGTGACCACGCTCAACACCGGCCTGGGCGACGACCGGGTCTATGTCAACCTGCAGGTCACCGAGAGCAACGGCGCCGACCTGAGCGACGGGCCGTTCGTGCTCAATACCCAGGGCCCGTGGAACAACTATCCGGGCTTGTCCGACAACGACTTCGTCTACGGCACCGGCAGCGCCGCACTCGGCACCGCCGATCCGGTCAGCGGGCTGGATTTCGCGTCCACCGTCGCGCTTGCGGTCTTCGGCGGCCAGGGCAACGACACCATCATCGGCGGCCGCGGCAACGACATCCTGTTCGGCGACCGTGGCCGCACCGTGCGCTTCGAGCGCGACGCCAACGGCGTGGTGACGCCCAGGATCGTCGAACAACTGGGCGGCGGCGGCCCCGGCGACTTGAGCGACGGGCTCACGCGTCTGCCCGACTTTGCCGAGAGCGTCGATCCGCTCGTCGGCGGCAACGACACCATCGACGGCCGCGAAGGCGACAACCTTATCGTAGGCGGTGCCGCTGCCGACACGATCGTTGCGGGCGCCGGGCGTGACATCATCGTCGGCGACAACGCGCGCCTGGACTTCTTTGCCAACTCGAACAACGTGCAAAGCGCACGGACCATCGACACGCTGGATCAACCGACCTGGGGCGACAACATCGTCAGCGGCGGCGGCGACAACATCGTGCTGGCCGGCATGGGCCGCGACTTCGTCAACGACCCGACCCAGGCCCTCTCCCTGAACGTGGTGCCCGGCGCCGGCCGCGACATCGTCATCGGCGACAACGGCGGCGTGGTATTGAATGCGAGCGGCGCGGTCGAATCCTTCTCCAGCAGCAATGCCGGTACGCTCGCCTTCGCGGCGCCGACGGCGCTGCCGGGCCTGGGCGACATTGGCGACTTCAGCGCGCCGGCCTTTGCCGATATCGACGGCGACGGCGACCTCGATGCGTTGGTCGGCAGGCAGGACGGGACCCTGCGCTATTTTGAGAACAGCGGAACCCGATCGGCACCGGCGTACCTCGAGCGCACCGGCGCGGCCGGCGCAGGCAATCCCAACCCGAACCCCTTCGACGGCATCGATGCGGGTTCCGGCAGCACGCCGGCGTTCGTCGACATCAACGGCGACGGCGACCTGGACCTGGTCGTCGGCAATGCCGAAGGCACGCTGCGCTTCTTCGAGAACACCGGCACGCCGGTCGCGCCGGTCTATGTGGAGCGCAGCGGCGCCTTCAACCCGGCCAACCCGAGCGCGCCGTTCAATCCCTTCGACGGTATCGATGTCGGCTCCGGCAGCGCGCCCGCCTTTGTCGATCTCAATGGCGACGCTGACGCCGACCTGGTGGTGGGCGAGGCCAACGGCACGCTGCGCTACTTCGAGAACACCGGCAGCGCGGCCGTACCGGCCTATGTCGAGCGCAGGGCCTTCGACCCGGCGCAGCCGACCCTGCCGGTCAGCCCGTTCGCGGGCATCGATGCGGGTGCCTTCGCCACACCGTCCTTCACCGACCTCGATGGCGACGGCGACGCCGATCTGGTGGTCGGCAACGACGGCGGCACGGTGCGCAGCTTCGAAAACACCGGTTCGGCGGTGGCGCCCGCCTACCTGGAACGTAGCGGCGCCGCCAACCCGTTCGCTGTCATCGGCATCGGCCCGCAAAGCGCGCCGACCTTTGCCGATCTCGACGGCGACGGCGACGCCGACCTGGTGCTGGGCGAAGCCGACGGCACGCTGCGGCTGTTCTCCAATACGAGCGTGGGCGCCGGTGGCAACGACGCGATCTACGTCGGCGACGGCAACAACATCGTCGTCGGCGGTTTCGGCAACGACACCATCGTGGCCGGCGTGGGTACCGACGTTCTGCTGGGCGACAACGGCACGGTGGTCTACCAGCCCGACACCAGCGCCGGGGCACCGGCCGGGGGCACCCGGCCGTTGTTCGCGGTCTCGACCGGCGTGGTCAATGGCGCCGGCGGCAATGACAGCATCAGCGGCGGGGAAGGCAACAACCTGGTGATCGGCGGCGTCGGCGTGGACACCATCATCGCGGGCAGCGGAGCCGATATCCTGATCGGCGACAACGGCCGCATCGTCTGGACCACCGGCGGCGTGCTCGGGTCGATCTCGACCACGGACCCGGCGCAAGGCGGCAATGACACGATCCGCGCCGGCGACGGCAACAACGTGGTGGCCGGCGGCTTCGGCGCCGATACCATTACCACCGGCGTCGGCGAAGACCTGGTGCTGGGCGACAACGGCATCTTCACCTACACCACCAATGGTGCCGGGGTGGCAGTGCTGACCGGCGCGCGCACCACCGACACCAACGCATCGACCGGCGGCGACGATACGATCTTGAGCGGGCGCGGCGCGACCGCGTTCTTTGCCGATGTCAACAACGACGGCCGCATCGACATGCTGCTTGGCGCCGGCGATGGCACGGTGCGCTACTTCGAGAACACCGGCAGCGCCGCCTTGCCGGTCTATGTGGAGCGCAGCGGTGCGGCCAATCCGTTCGACCTGGTCGATGTCGGCAATGACAGCGCGCCGCTCCTGGCCGATGTGGACGGCGACCTCGACCTCGACCTGGTGGTCGGCGCCGGCGACGGCACGATCAGCTACTACGAGAACACCGGCAGCGCCGTCGCACCGCAATATGTGCCGCGCACCGGCGCCTTCGACGCGCTCAACCCGAGCGCTCCGTTCAATCCGTTCGACGGCATCGACGTCGGCTCCATGAGCGCGCCGGCCCTGGTCGACCTGGACGGTGACACCCGCCTCGACCTGGTAGTGGGCAGCGCTGCCGGCACTCTCGCGGCCTACACCAACACCGGCCCGGCGGCGGCGGGCACGGCGCCGCTCTTCGCTCCGCTGGCGGGGGGCGCCAACCCGTTCGACAGCATCGACGTGGGCACCATGAGCGCGCTGACCATAGTCGACATCGACGGCGATGGCGCCCTCGACCTGATCGTCGGCAACGGCGACGGCGTAGTGGCGGTGTACCGCGACAGCGGCGCGACTTACACGTTGCTGGACGGCAGCAGCATGCCGGTCAACCCGTTGCTTGGCGTGGACATCGGCAACCGCGGCGTTCCAGCTGTGGTCGACATCAACGGCGACGGCATCCTCGACCTGGTGGTCGGCGAGAACGGTGGCGGACTCAACCTGTTCCTCAACACCGGCAGCATCGCGGCGCCGGTCTACACCGAGCGTGCGCCGGCGCTCAATCCGCTTGCAGGCCTGGGCAGCGGCGGGGGCAGCGCGCGCGATGTGGTGTTAGCCGGTGTCGGTGGCGATCAGGTCGTCAACGCCAATCCGGGCCAGGACATCGTGGTCGGCGACAACGGTTATGTGAACTGGGACGTGAGCGGCCGCATCGCAAGCTTCGGCGCCACCCAGCCGGGCCTCGGAGGCAATGACACCATCGACGTGGGCGACGGCGCCAACATCGTTGTCGGCGGCACCGGCGCCGACCAGCTCACCACCAGCGCCGGCGCCGACATCATCTTCGGCGACAACGCGACGGTGACCTACACGCCCAGCACCAACGAACTGCAAAGCGTGGTCTCGACGGATACGAGCAACGCCACCGGCGGCGACGACATCATCAACGCCGGCAATGGCGACAATCTCGTCATCGGTGGTGTCGGTGTTGACACGATTACCACCGGCAACGGCGCCGATCTGGTGCTGGGCGACAACGGCCGCATCGACTGGAGCGCCGGCGGCCTGCTCGCGCTGGTGCAGACCACCGATCCGGCCCTGGGCGGCGGCGACATCATCGTAGCCGGCGACGGCAACAACATCGTGGCCGGCGGCAACGGCAGCGACGTGATATCCAGCGGCGTGGGTGCCGACCTGATCCTCGGCGACAACGGCTCGTTCACCTATACCCCAGGGGCCGGCGGCGTCGCAGTGCTGACCGGCGCGCAGACCACCGACACGAGCGCTGCGACCGGCGGCGGCGATGTGATCGTCGCCGGCGGCGGCGCGCAGCCGGTGTTCGTCGACGTCAACGGTGACGGTATGCTCGACGCCGTCGTCGGGCACCCGGATGGCAGAATCGACTATTTCCTCAACACCGGCACGGCGGCGGCGCCGGTGTACGTGCAACAGTCTGGTGCCAACAACCCGTTCGACACCATTGATGTCGGTTTCAACAGCACGCCGGCGCTGGCTGACGTGGATGGGGACGGCGACCTCGATGTGTTGGTGGGCGAAGCCGACGGCATCATCAACTATTTCGAGAACACCGCCGCGCCCGGCGCGCCGCCGGTGTATGTGCAGCAGACCGGGGCGGCCAACCCGTTTGACGGCATCGACGCGGGCGACTTCAGCACGCCGGCGTTGGTCGATCTCGACGGCGACGGCGATCTCGATCTGGTCGTCGGGTCGAGCGACGGCACGCTGCAGGTCTACGAGAACACCGGCACCGCGCCGCCGCTGGTCGGCACGCCGCCGGTCTATGCCGGCACGCCGGCTGCGACCAGCCCGTTCACCGGCATCGATGCCGGCGCCAACAGTGTGCCGGCGTTCGCCGACGCCAATGGCGACGGCGTCCTCGATCTTCTGCTGGGCGACAGCAGCGGCGCAGTGGTCGTGCATGTGGCGAGCGGTCCCGCCGGCACGCCGGTGTTCACCGCGACGCCTGCGCTTCCGAGCCCGTATGCCGGCTTCGAGGTGGGTGGCCTGGATTCGCGCAATATCGTGCTGGCAGGCGTTGGTGACGACCGCGTCAACCAGCCGCCGCGCCCGGCCACCAACGACCCGGCGGCGGTGGCCAATGGCGGCCAGGATATTGTCATCGGCGACAACGGCACCGTCACCTGGGACGGAACCGGCAACCTGACCGGCTTCGGTTCCGCGCAGCTCGATCTGGGCGGCAACGACCTGATCGACGTCGGCAACGGCGGCAACATCGTCGTCGGCGGGTTCGGCAACGACACCATCACAAGCGGCGCCGGCAGCGACACCATCCTGGGCGACAACGGCACCGTGACCGCAGTGCCCGGCACCGGTCAGTTGCTGCAGGTGGTCTCGACCGACACCAGCAACGCCACCGGAGGTGACGACACCATCAACGCCGGCGATGGCAACAACCTGATCATCGGCGGGGTAGGGGCCGACACCATCAGCGGCGGGCGCGGCGTCGACATCGTCGTGGGCGACAACGCGCAAGTCGACTTCACCGGCGGGGCGCCGACGTCGGTGGCCTCCATCGATACCTCGGCCATCACCGGCGGCAACGACGTCATCAACGTGGGCGATGGCAACAATGTGGTTCTGGGCGGCGTCGGCGGCGACAGCGTGAATACCGGCAGCGGCAACGATGTTGTCGTGGGCGACACCGGCACCGTTGTTCTCGACGGCGCCGGCAATGTGCTGCAAGTGGCCACTGGCGACCCAATATTGGGCGGCGACGACAACATCAGCACCGGTGCCGGCAACGACATCGCCATCGGCGGTGCCGGCGCCGACACCATCGTCGCCGGCGCCGGCAATGACTTCCTGATCGGCGATGGCGGGCTGGTAACGGTCTTCGGCGCGGTCATTACCGTCGGCTCGAAGGATCCGGCCTACGGCGGCAACGATACGCTCGATGGCGGCCCTGGCAACGACGTGATCATCGGCGGAGCGGGTTTGAATACCATCATCGGTTCAAGCGGCGAGGACGTGCTTATCGGCAACAACGGCACGGTCATCGTCAGCGGCGGCATTGTCACTGCCACTGGCACCGGCGGCGGGACTCTTCTGCCCCTCGCCCTGGAAGAGGTGCTGAAAGATCTGTTCGACGGATTGCCGGGATCATTGGCCGAACTCCGGGACCTGCTTGCCCTGGACCGCACCGATCCGCTGTTCGACGTGGCCTTGTTCCGCAAACTCTTCAGCCTGGGCGGCCGCGGCGCATTGCTGGGTGGCGTCGATGCCGAGCTGTTCCGGATTCTGCTCGATTCGGACGTGATCTCGCTGCCCGAAGCGCCCGGCCATGGCGATTTGCAGGGCAGCGGCGACACAGTGGCCGCGCAAGACGAAGCGGTGGATGGTCAGGCGCCGGTGGTGGCCGGCGTCGGCCACCGGGCGGCCGACGATGCGCAGGATGCTCTGGGCATGGCACAGGAAATGGCAGCCGGCCCGGCCGACCAGCGCTACGGGTTGGCCGGCGACATGCTGGTCGCCGCGTTCGGGGCGGCCGGCTTGATGGCTGTGCGTCAGCCTGCGACGGAACTGCATCCGCCGGCGGCCGTCCCGCCGCGCACCTGCGGGCAGCGCTGGCGTCGTCTGCGGCGGGGCTTCGCAAACCTTTTGCGTCGCTAAGCGGCGCCGCGGGGGCCGTTCGCGGCCGGTTGCGCGGCATGTACTGTTGCATCGGCCAATGAGTGATAGCATCTCGCTCCCGGCGCTTTGGCGCTGCCGTTCTGCGCCATGCGCGCGACATCGCGGCGTTGCGGTGGCCGCGCTACGCTCGGAATTGGGTATGGATTTTGCTTTGATCAACAGGCCGGCGCAGGCGTCGGCGTTTTTCGGAATGCATCGATGCGGCGTGTTTTGGCAGGAATGGTGGCGTTGCTGGTCGCGCAGGGCGGCTTGGCGCAGGCGCCTGGCGGGGTGACGGGCAAGCCCGAGGCGCGCGTGGCCGCGGCGCCCGGCAATAGTGGCGAACTGGAGTGTCTGGTCGAGCCGCACATGCTGGTCAATGTCGGCAGCTCGGTCGATGGCGTGCTTGAACAAGTGCTGGTCAACCGTGGCGACCAGGTGCGCCGCGGACAGGTGGTGGCCAGGCTGCAATCGGGTGTGGAGGCTGCGGCGGTCAAGCTCTCGGAGGCGCGGGTCGAGTTCGGGCGACGCAAGATGGAGCGCAGCGACAGCTTGTTCGAAAAGCAGTTGATCTCGGCCCAGGAGCGCGACGAACTGGTCACCGAAGTCAAGTTGCGCGAGGAAGAACTCAAAAAGGATGTTGAAACGCTGAAGCTGCGTACCATCGTCAGCCCGATCGACGGTGTCGTGGTGGAACGGCGCCTGACGCCGGGTGAGTTCATCCGCACCGACAAATCGGTGGTGCTGCGCTTGGCACAAATCGACCCGCTCAACGTGGAGGTGATCGCACCGGCGCGCATGTTCAAGTCGGTGCAGGTGGGCATGGGCGGCCGGGTGAATCTGGCGCCGATGATGTCGGGCACCTATCAGGCCAAGGTGGTGGTGGTCGACAAGGTGATCGACGCGGCCAGCGGCACTCTGGGCATTCGCCTGCAATTGCCGAATCCGGAGAACCGGATTCCGGCCGGCATCAAGTGCAGTGTGGTGATCGGCAGGTAGTTGTTTGTGGGCTGGGCCGACCCGGGGGGGCGGCTGGATCAAGAGGATGGGCGGGCACGGTTTGCGCCTCTTGCGAAATGTGCTCGGATTGGGGAATCTGAGCACCGAGACCGGTCAGCCAGAGACAAGTTGGTTCCGGCCGCGATGTTCGAGCAACTGAAATAGCTGCCAGGGAGTAGCAGGGATGCGTGGTTCAAAGACAGGCAATGGCCGGTTCGGCGCTCGCGCTCGGGCCGTTTTTATGGCGCTGGGCCTTGTCGCAGCGCCGGCGGCCGGCGCTGTGACCTTGCAGGAAGCCTATGCGCTGGCCTATCAGAACGACTCGAAGTTTCGTTCGGTGCGGGCCGAGACCCGCGCCAGCGGCACCGCCATCGATCAGGCGCGCGCCGGTTTCATGCCGAATATCCGCCTCGATATCGACCGGACCGAAACCCGCAGCAGCGTGATACGCAACGAAAATGCGTTTGTCGGGGTTGGCGCCAGGACCTATCGGACCGACAACGGCACCATCACCATCACGCAGCCGGTATTCCGCCGCGAAGCCATCGCGCGACTCGTGCAGGCCAAGGCGGTGGTCAGGCAGGCGGAGTTCACCCTGCTGGCTGCCGAGCAGGATTTGATGTTGCGCACCACCGCGGCCTACCTCACGGTGCTTGCCGCCACCGACAGCGTGGTGCTGGCGGCAGCCGAGCGCGAGGCCATCGGCAAAGTGCTCGACCTGGCGCGCGAGCGGCTCAAGTCCGGCCTGGGTACCATCACCAACCAGTACGACGCCGAAGCCCGCTTCGCGGTCACGCGGGCGCGCGAAGTGGAAGCGCAAAACAAAGTGCGCGATGCGCGCCAGGGTTTGCGCGAGATCACCGGCAAGCTGATCGACAATGTCCAGTCGCTGCGCGGGGAATTCGCGTTGCAGACGCCGGACCCGGCCAACATCGATCAATGGGTGGATACCGCGCTCGGGCAGAACCTGGCGCTGCAGGCCCGGCGCGAGGCGGTCGAGGTCGCGCGCCAGGAGGTCGAGCGCCAGCGTGCCGGCCACTTTCCCAGTGTCAACCTTCTGGTCAATCTCAACCGGCGCGATGCCGGCAGTTCGCTGGTAAACGGCTCGTTCGGTCCCGGCACGCTGGTGGAAACCTCCGACGTGACCCTGCGGGTGACAGTGCCGATCTTCGAAGGCGGCCTGACCAGCGCGGTGACGGCGGAGGCGGCGTACCGATTCCAGAAGGTCCAGGAAGACCTCGAAATGGAGCGTCGCTCGGTGGAGCGCTCGACGCGCGCCTCGTACGACGGCACGCTCTCGGCGGTAAACCTGGTGCAGGCGCTCAAGCAGTCGGTGACCGCGCAGCAAAGCGCGCTGGAATTGAAGGAGCAGGGGTTCAAGGCCGGGCTGTTCGCGCTGCTGCAGGTGCTCGACGCGCAGCGCGACCTCTACCTTGCCCGGCGCGACTATGCGCAGTCGCGCTACGACTACCTGTTGTTTCGGCTGCGCCTGAAGCTGGCTGCGGGCATGCTGGCCGAATCCGACATCGTGGGGACCGGTGCGGCGCTTCAATAGGGGTGCGGCATTTTGAGCGGACAACGCCGCGTAGCTCCGGGCGTCGCGCATCAAACCGCTTGCGCAGCCGCGGCCGAAACATTCCATGCACGCGCACGGGGCATTGTCCGCAGTGTGGCATTGATGCAATGACGGCCAGCGGAACCAGGCCGGCGTACCGGCCGCCGCCTTGTTTGTGCCAATGATCGACAGGATTTTCAAGTGGCAGACGACAACGGCATAGCTCTGATTACCGACGCCAGGCGCGCCGGCGGCGCGGACGCCAATTCGTTCGAATCCGCGTTCTGGGCGCGTCTGGCCCATGCCGGGGATGCGAAGAACTTCGCTGCCAACTGGCTCGACATCCAGTGCCGCAGCTTCGAAGGCGTGATTCGCGGCGCGGTCATCCTGCGCACCTCGGAAGCGGCCGCCTTCGCGCCGGTGGCGATCTGGCCGGAAGACATTGAAGGCAGTCCGCGCCTGGCCGCGGTGGTCGAGCGCGCCCTGCAGCAGAGGCAGGTGGCAGTCGACGGCCTCACACGCGCGGCGCGGCGCCAGGACCCGGTGTTCGTGGCCCATCCGATCGTAGTCGACGACGAGTTGTACGGCGCGGCTGCGCTGGAAATCGAGGGCCGTTCGGACGCCGCAGTGCGCGAACTGGTGCAGCGCCTGGGCTGGGGCATCGGCTGGCTCGAGGCATTGGCGCGGCGCAAGACCTTCACCAGCAAGGCGCGCTTGGTCACGGTGCTGGAACTGATCGCGACGGCGCTTTCGCATGAACGCTACCAGGCGGCGGCGACGGCGGTGGTGACCGAACTGGCCACCAGTTTCGGTTGCGAGCGGGTGGCCATCGGTTTCATGAAGGGGCGGCATATCATCGCAGGCGCCTTGTCGCACAGCGCCGCCTTCGGCAAGAAGACCAACCTGATCCGCGCCATCGAAGGCGCGATGGACGAGGCCGCCGACCAGATGGCCACGGTGCTGTTTCCGGCGCGCAAGGACGGCCCGTTCCAGGTCACGCGCGCCCATGCCGAACTGCAACAGCAACTCGGCGCCGGCTCGGTGTGCACGGTGCCACTGACGGCGGGCGGCAAGGTGCTGGGCGCCCTGGTGCTGGAATTGCCCACCGGCGCCGAATTCGACGCCCGCACCGTGGAACTGTGCGAGCATGTTGCGCTGCTGGTGGGCCCGGTGCTCGATGTCAAGCGCCGCGAGGACCGCTGGATCGGCCGCAAGCTCATCGACAGCGCGGCCACCCAGTTGCGTCACCTGTTCGGCCCGCGCCACTTCGCGCTAAAGCTGTGGGCTCTGCTGATCGCGCTGGTGGTGGCGTTCTTCTCGATTGTCGAGGGCGATTACATGATCACCGCCGACGCCAGCCTGGAGGGCAAGGTGCAGCGCGCGGTCACCGCCTCGCTGCAGGGTTATATCGTCGAAGCGCGCGCGCGCGCCGGCGACATCGTCAGGAAGGGCGATCTGCTCGCCACCCTGGACGATCGCGACCTGCGCCTGGAACGGCAGAAGCTGGTGAGCCAGGGGGCGCAGCAGGAAAGCGAACGGCGCCAGGCGATCGCCGAGGGCAACCGCGCGCGCGCCGGCATCCTCGACGCGCAGACCGGGCAGGTGCGCGCGCAGATGGCCCTGGTGGATGAGCAGATCGCGCGCACACGGCTGATCGCGCCGTTCGACGCCGTCATCGTCAAGGGCGACCTGAGCCAGTCGCTCGGCGCGGCCGTGGAGCGCGGCAACGTGCTGTTCGAACTCGCGCCGCTGGATACCTATCGCGTCATCATGAAGGTGGACGAACGCGACATCACGCGGGTGGCGGTGGGCCAGGGCGGCCGTCTCGCGCTCTCCAGCATGCCGCAGGAAGAGATCATGCTCACAGTCGAAAAGATCACGCCGGTCTCGGTGGTCGACCAGGGGCGCAACTTCTTTCGCGTCGAGGCGGTGGCTACGGGCGCGATCGAGAAACTGCGGCCGGGCATGGAGGGCGTGGGCAAGATCGACGTCGAGCGGCGCAAGCTGATCTGGATCTGGACCCACAAGCTGACCCACTGGGTGCGCATGTGGATCTGGTCCTGGTGGCCGTGAGGCGGGGCCGCTTGTGAGCGATACGCTCCTGAGCCCGTCGTGGTATCGCGTGGCCTCGCTCAAGCCGCGCATCCGCTCGCATGCCCGCATCCTGCGCCAGTCGTTCCGCGACCAGGTATGGTTCGTGTTGCAGGACCAGGCGGCGGAGCGCTCGCATCGTTTCACGCCGGCGGCGCATCATTTCATCGGCCTGATGGACGGCGAGCGCAGCGTGCAGCAGATCTGGGAAGCCGCCAGCGCCTACCTGGGCGACGGCGCACCCACGCAGGAAGAGGCGATCCGCCTGCTCGGGCAACTGCATGCCGCCGATGCGCTCCTGTGCGATGTGCCGCCCGACAGCATGGAGGTGTTCCGTCGCTTCGAGCGTCACGAGCGCATGCTGTGGAAGCGCCGCCTGTGGACCCCGCTGGCTTTGCGCTTCCCGCTGTTCGATCCGGACAAATTTCTTGAGCGCAGCATGCCGCTGGTGCAGCCGCTGTTCGGCTGGTTCGGCATCCTGCTGTGGCTGGCGGTAGTAGGCGCCGGCGCGGTGCTGGCGGTGTCGCACTGGACCGACCTGACCGAGAACATCACCGAGCGGGTGCTCGATCCCGCCAACCTGTTGTTGCTGTGGCTGGTGTACCCGCTGGTCAAGACCCTGCACGAACTGGGGCATGCCTATGCGACACGCAAGTGGGGCGGCGAGGTGCACGAGATCGGCCTGATGCTGCTGGTGTTTTCGCCCGTGCCTTATGTAGACGCCTCGTCCTCATGGGGGTTTCGCGACAAATCGAAGCGCATGCTCGTAGGCGCCGCCGGCATCGCCGTGGAGCTGTTTCTCGGTTCGCTGGCGCTGTTCACCTGGCTTGCGGTGGAGCCGGGCATGGTGCGCGCGGTGGCCTACAACGTGATGCTCATCAGCGGGGTATCGACGCTGCTTTTCAACGGCAATCCGCTGCTGCGCTTCGACGGCTACTACGTGCTGGCCGACGCCATCGAAATTCCCAACCTGGGCGCGCGCGCCAACCAGTACCTGGGCTACCTGTTCCAGCGCTACCTGCTGGGCAAGCGCGACGCCGAAAGCCCGGCCAACAACACCGGCGAGCGGGTCTGGATGGCAATCTACGGTGTCACCTCGTTCATCTACCGCATCTTCATTTCCTTTGTGATCATCCTTTTCATCGCCGGCAAGTTCTTCGTCGTCGGCATCGTGCTGGCGATCTGGGCCATTGCCACCCAGTTGGTGATGCCGGTGGGCAAGACGCTCGCCTTCCTCACCAGCAACCCGGGCTTGAAGCGCCAGCGCGGGCGCGCGCTGGCCACCAGCGTGGCGTTGTTGCTGGCAGCCGCGGCGCTGCTGTTTCTCGTGCCGTTTCCGCACTGGACCCGCGCCGAGGCGGTGGTGTGGGTGCCCGAAGAGTCGCAGGTGCGCGCCGGCGCCGAAGGGTTCATCACCGCGCTTATGGCGCCGGTCGACACCGAGGTGCGGCGCGGCCAGCCGCTGATGCGGGGCGAAGAACCCTTTCTCGCCACGCGCGTGGCGGTGCTGGAGGCGCTGATGAAGGAGCTCGCCGCCAAATACGACGCGCTCCTGCCGGTGGACCGGGTGCAGGCTGCGATGGTGCGTGAGGAGATGACCGCCGCACGCGCCAATCTCAAGCGCGCGCGCGAGCGCGAAGCCGAGTTGACCTTCCGCAGCCCGGCCAGTGGCCGCTTCATCGTGCCCAACGCGGTGGATCTGCCGGGCCGCTTCATCAACAAGGGCCAACTGGTCGGCTATGTGGTCGAGCCGCGCGAACTCATCGTGCGCGTGGCGCTGGTGCAGGACGACATCGCCCTGGTGCGCCAGAAAACGCGCAGGGTCGAGGTGATGCTGGCCGATTGGGGCGCCCGCCCGATCGAGGCGCACATTCGCCGCGAGGTGCCCGGGGCGTCGACACAATTGCCGACCGCGGCGCTGGGCAGCGCCGGCGGCGGGGCGATCGCGGTCGATCCGCGCGACAAGCAGGGCGTGACGACCGTAAAGCAGGTGTTCCAGCTGGACCTGGCGGTCCCCGCAGAGTTCCGCTCCGACTACCTGGGCTCGCGCGTGTATGTGCGCTTCGACCATGGCTTCGAGCCGGCCGGAATCCAGATGTATCGGGCCTTCCGGCGCCTGCTGTTGCGCCAGTTCAACGTCTGATGTCGACCACCACCACGCTGCGCCCGGGCATTGCGCTGGGGCCCTATCCGCAGCGCGAAGACCAGCGTGAGGGCTGGCTCGACCGCACTGCCGCCAGCCTGGGTGGTTTCATCCGCCAGCGTGCCTACGGACGCAGTCCGCGGCGCGGCGCGTTCGTAGCGCAGGTGAACACCGAAGGGCAGCGCCTGGCCGGGCTGACAGACCGCGAGATGCGCGACACCATTCCCGATCTCAGGCGGCGCCTGTACAGCGAAGGGCTGCTGGAACCGCTGGTGGCGCGCACCTTCGCCATCGTGCGCGAAATTTCCGGGCGCCGCCTCGGCATGCGTCCGTTCGACGTGCAGTTGCTGGGCGGCCGCGTCATGCTCGAAGGCAAGATCGCCGAGATGGAAACCGGCGAAGGCAAGACTCTCACCGCCACCTTGCCCGCCTGCGCGGCGGCGCTGGCCGGAATTCCGGTGCACATCGTCACCGTCAACGACTTTCTGGTGCTGCGCGACGCGGCGTGGATGGGCCCGATCTACAAGTTCCTGGGCTTGAGCGTCGGCACCATCACCGAAGGCATGGCGCCGGACGAGCGCCGCGCCGCCTATGCCTGCGACATCACCTACGGCACCAACAAGCAACTGGTGTTCGACTACCTCAAGGACCGCCTGCTGCTCGGCCGCGATGCCAGGCCCATGCACTTGAAGGTGGAAGGGCTGCATGCCGAGCATGCGCGGATGGACCGCGTGCTGCTGCGCGGCCTGTGCTTCGTGATCGTGGACGAAGCCGACAGCGTGCTGGTCGACGAGGCGCGCACGCCGCTCATCATCTCCAACCGCGGCGATTCGAGCCAGGAGGAGCAGCTCTACAACGAGGCCATCGCGATGGCGCGGCAGATGGAAACCGGCGCCGATTTCATCATCCGCCCGCGCGAGCACGACATTGAGCTCACCGAGCAGGGCAAGCGCCACGCCGCCCTTCTGGCCGAACCCTACGGCGGCGTGTGGATGGGCCCGCGCCGGCGCGAGGAACTGCTGCGCCGCGGGCTCTCGGCGCTCTACATGTTTCAGCGCGACAAGCAGTATCTGGTGCGTGCCGGCAAGGTGCAGATCGTCGACGAGTACACCGGCCGCGTGATGGCGGACCGCTCCTGGGAACGTGGCCTGCACCAGATGATCGAGGCCAAGGAAGGCTGCGCCATCACCGGCCAGCAGGAGACCCTGGCGCGCATCAGCTACCAGCGCTTTTTCCGCCGCTACCTGCGCGTGGCCGGCATGACCGGCACCGCGCGCGAAGTGGCGCGCGAGCTGTGGGCGGTGTATCACCTGCCGGTGGTCTCGATTCCCACCAACCGCCCGGTGCAAAGGAAGGGCCTGGCGGATGCGGTCTATGTCACCGCCTACGAAAAGTGGGCCGCCGTGGTCGACACCCTGCGCCGCCTGCATGCCGCAGGCCGGCCGGTGCTGGTGGGCACCAGTTCGGTGGCCGCTTCGGAACATCTGAGCGAGCTGCTGCACGCCACCGGCATGCCCCACCAGGTATTGAACGCGCGCCAGGACCAGGAAGAGGCCGAAGTCGTCGCGAAGGCAGGCGAGCGCGGGCGCATCACGGTGGCCACCAACATGGCCGGGCGCGGCACCGACATCCGCATCTCGCCCGACGTAGTCGAGCTGGGCGGGCTGCACGTGCTTGCCACCGTGCGCCATGATTCACGCCGCATCGACCGGCAATTGTTCGGCCGCTGCGGCCGCCAGGGCGACCCCGGCAGTTACCAGGTGATCGTCTCGCTGGAGGATGAGCTGTTCGTGCAATATGCCAAGGGTGTTGCCGCGCGGCTGAAGAAGCTTTCGCGTGCCAACGGCAAGCCCCTGCCGCAGTGGCTGGGCGCGCTCCTGGTCAGTCGTGCGCAAGCCGCCGCCGAGCGCCACCACGGGCGCATTCGCCGCGATCTTTTGCGCTCTGACGATCAACTGAGCGATTTGCTGGCGTTTACGGGGCGCGGCGAGTAACGCTGTCAACCGGGCCGGGCGGCCGAATTCTCATTGATTAAGCCCGCTGTCCCGTTACCCGATTTCATCGGTCAAACGATCTATGTCGGCTGGCCAGTGCGCGGCGAACCTAAAACGGCAACACCCGGACGCGTGCGCGATTCTCTTCGAAGACCACCAAGGCCCCGGTCGCAAGCTCGCTTTCGTATCGATGCAGCGTCGCTACCACCTTGTCCGCGATATCCTCGGGGAGCACGTTCTTGCCGCGAATTTGAAAAACGCTCGGGGCTGACGCATGTGTCAATGCGAGCGCGGTGCCGAAATCGAGGTCGTGCGTGAAGACGACGCATTCGTTGCGGGCCGCCCACTCCATGATTTGCGCATCGGGTGCCCTCGAATTTCCCACGTTCGACCAATGCGCCGCCTGCCAGCCTCGGGACAGCAGAACCTCCACCCACTCGGGCGACAGATTCATGTCGATCACAAGCTTGATGGTCATCTGCCGACTAGCGGCTCTTCGCGTTCTTCCATCCGCCATGCGGCATAGGCCAGTGCGGCATCGATGTCGTCTGACTCAAGGTAAGGGTAGGCAGACAAAATTCTTTCGCGCGTTTGACCCGTGGCGAGGAGTCCCAGGAGCATCCCCACGGTAACGCGCAGCCCACGAATGCATGGCTTGCCTCCCATCACCGCGGGATCATGGCTGATTCGTTCGAATTGCATGACCGACCTCCAAATTCGTCCGAGTTCGAGTTGAAATGGTACACCTTGACCAAGCAACGCTGCCAGCCGGTGGGTGGAATCGCGCGACCGATTACTGTACACCGCACGCCGCATGCCGCGCTTCATGATCCGCGGCCGGCGGCGCCATGTGCAATTGGTGCAAAGACCTAGCGCCACACAGGTTCGCCACTCGCAGTGGCCACGAGTCGCGCGACCGGAACGTGTCAATGACTTTGCGACACCTGGATGAATTTATTTAGTGAGTAGTTGCTTGAGTTTTTGTCGGTTCGGGTTTTTTCTTGGCGGGCGGATTGATCCAGGCTGCCAGTGGTACCTCCGGAGGTTGGGGAGTGACATGCTTGAAGCGGATGGGGTTGCCGTGGAAGGCCGCTTCAAGGGTGCTGGAACGTTGCCGGGTGAGTTCGGCGGCGCGGTCGGCGCGAGCCTCTGCCATCTCTTCCGGGCAGGGTTCGGCCGCAAGCTGCTCGGGTTGCAGGGCGCCGTTCGCTGTAAAGGCGGCTTCGATGGCGCGCACCCGGTCGCGCAACACATACACCTCGGTGGCCAGCGCCATCACCACGCCCAGGGCGCGGTCCAGCGCGGGGTCGCGGAAGAATGTTTGCTCGGGCAGAGGTGATTCGGCAGTGCGCATGAAAGCGCCGGAGGGCAAGGGGAAACTCGCAAATAGTCTAGCGCCTTCGCACTACACCCGCGCAACCGTCAAGCACGTTCACCCAAGCCGATCCCCAGGACCAATGTTGCGCCGTTCACCCCAGGGGATCAGCAGCGGCGTGCGCATCTCCAACTACCAGCGCGGCGACACCGTTGCCGCTATCGACCGCTTCAGGAAGATAGCGGCCAATCTCAAGGCAACGGTCATCATCCAGCATGACGCACGCGATGTCGGCAAGCTGCCGGTGTTTCCGGCGACGCCCAATCCGGTTTGTCCGCCAGCGCGCACCTCTTCCGCGACTTCGAACGGCA
>CAYYFR010000012.1:0-60712 GCA_964470865.1 uncultured Burkholderiales bacterium
CAGGGTTGATGCGGCCGTGAACCCAGCCTTGTTTCTGGAGTATGAGGAAGTGCTCAAGCGGCCGGACCTGTTTCCCGGTGAGATTGCGCATGCCGATAGGCTGCTCGATCGTATCGCCAGGGTTTCCCGGCTTGTGACCAATCTACCGAGCGGTCGTCCGCGTTTGCGCGACCCCGACGACGAGATGGTGCTTGACGCCGCGCTCGATTCGGGCGCAAGTGCTATCGTCACGTTTAACAAGGCCGATTTCCGGCCAACCGGGCCTAAGCTGGGACTTTCCTTGCTCGCGCCAGGCGAATTCCTGAGGATATTGCGATGAGCCAACTTGCGGTCGAATTGCCCACCACCCTTGCCAGCGCGGTCAAGCGACTGGCTGCGGAAAGCAAAGTTTCGATCAACGATTTCATCGCACAAACGCTGGCGCAGCGCATCGAGTTGGAGGAGTTTCGCAAGCGTTACGTCGACCGCGCGGCGCGCGCCGACCTGGACGCCGCATTGGCCGTGCTTGCGCTGGCGCCGGATATCGACCCGATGCCGGGCGACGAACTGCCGGAAGATCTTAGGCGGCGCTTCAAGGCGGAGTTCGACGAGCCAGCCGGCGCCCTCGCGGCCAAGCGAGCTTCCAAAGTAGCGCGCAGATAACGGGTTGTTTTTCAGCGTCATTGCTCTACCCGCCTGCAGGGCGTGGAGCCTGGCGCAGCGCCCTTGCGGGCGCTTGACGAGATCCGCATGGGTGCCGTCTTCGGCCACTTTCTGAATTGACGCAGTTGCGCTCCGCTTCGCAGACTACGGAAGGACTTCTGCCGGCAAGGCCGCGCGCATGCTGGGCGCACCAGGGAAACAGCCCGGAACCGTGCCGGGCTGTTGCCATCATCGGAGCCTCTTTGGCGCTGCCGACCTACAGCATCTTGGCCGCCTCATCGAACGGGAAGCGCGGCAGACGCCCCATCACCTTCGACGGGTCGCCATGACCCATGTTGCAGATGAAGTTGGTCTTGACCTTGGTGCCGGCCCAGAATTCGGCATCGACCTTGGTCGCATCGAAGCCCGACATCGGGCCGCAGTCCAGCCCGAGCATGCGCGCAGCGATCATCAGGTAGGCGCCTTGGAGGGTGCTGTTGCGAAACGCGGTGCCCTGGATCAGGCCTTCATTGCCGGCGAACACGCCGCGCGCGTTGGGGTTGTGGGCGAAGTTCTTGACCAGATGTTCGTAGAACTCGATGTCATAGCCGATGATCACCACCACTGGGGCGACCGCGGTCTTGGGCTGGTTGCCCGGCGCCATGCACGGCACCAGGCGTGCCTTGGCGTCTGCTGTGCGCAGGAACTGGAAGCGCGCCGGTTGCGTGTTCATCGAGGTCGGGCCCCACTTGGCCAGGTCATATACAGCGCGCAGTTCGGCGTCGGTGACGGCCTGGTCGGTGAAGCCGTTCTGGCTGCGTGCATTGCGAAATACCTGGTCTTGCACTGCTTCTGAAACAATACTCATGATGGTCCTGTGGATGGGTTGAACTGCGTGGTTTGCGGCCTTCAGGCCGGAATCGAGGTTGACTGCCAGGCCGCCAGTTGCCAGCGGCCATTGCGCTTGAGCCAAAGGTTGAGAAAGCGGCCATTGACCTGGCGCGTGCTGCCGTCGGGGTTTTTCAGTGTCAGGCGCACGTGGCCGCTGACCCGCGCGCAGTCGCCGAATACTTCGATTTTCTCTTCGGGTCGCTCGGCCGCCGCATAGTGCCAGCGCTTGCCGACTATGCCGTCGATATAGCTTTGCTTGGTGTCGACGACCGCGTTGGAATGGGTGTAGATCAGGTCGTCGGCCAGGAGTTCGTTCAATGCCGTGGTGTCAACTTCCACCATGGCCTTGTAGCGGCGGTTCTCCAGGGCGAGTATTTCCTGTGGTGTGCTCATCAAAATCTCCCGGTTATGGTTGGGTGTGCGATTCTACGACCAGGCATGGTGGATGGCGCGCGCGATCATCACCAGTGCCATCAGCGACAGGAAGGCGCGCAGCCAGCGCCGATACGTGGCGATGTCCGCGCCTTCGCGCATGCGGATGCCCAGCCAGAACGGCAGCGCCGCGACCAGCGCCAGCGGCGCGGCCGACAGCCAGGCCGCTGCCTGAATGCCGCCAGCGGTGAGTGCGACGATTTGCGTGATCTTGCCGGTCAGGAAGCACGTGTTGAGCACCTGGATCATGGTTACCGGTGCCAGGCCCATGACCAGGCACCAGATCAGGAGGAACGGTGCGCCCACGTTGATGGCAGCTTCGGTCAAGCCGGCCAGTGTGGCGCAAACCGCCGCCACCGGATGCATGAATCTCTGTGCACCCTCGATCCTGGCACGACCCAGCCAGTCGAGCGAGACATACAAGAGCAGCGCCGCGCCAAGCGCCAGCAGCAACCACTCCGGATCGAGTGCGAAAAAGATGCGTGCACCGACAAGCCCGCCTGCGATCATGCAAAGCGGCATGTACCAGAAGCGCCCGACGCTCGCGCGCAGGTTGCC
The DNA here is from genome assembly GCA_964470865.1 of uncultured Burkholderiales bacterium. Lineage (GTDB taxonomy): Bacteria > Pseudomonadota > Gammaproteobacteria > Burkholderiales > JAEUOS01 > JAEUOS01. Next base: position 2,503 of record CAYYFR010000012.1, read on the forward strand.
ACCGCGCAGGCTCAGATAGATGGTCAACAGCAGGATGGTCGGCACCGTCACGATCATCGCCGTGCGCAGGTCGACCACCAGCGACAGCAGCGGTGTGGCCAGCATCGGATAACCAACCCCGAGCAAGCCCTGCACATAGCCTGACAGCATGGTCACAAGCACTATCCAGGCGATGATCGGCCAACCCAGTTGCAGCCATTCCAAACGATGCCTCGCTTTCAGTTCTGCAGTGCGGCGGCGTGCCCGCTGACGCGATCGAGTACGGCACCGCAATCGATGGCGCCGCCGCTATCGCGCCAGGCCACCACCTGATCCGGGCGAATCAATGCATGATCGGCTTGATACAAGTCGCGCAGTGCGGCGCTGGCAAGCCGCAGAACCTTGAGCGGCAAGCCGCGCCGCGCAGCCGCGGCTTCGAAGCCGGCCACGCACCCGGTCGCAGCGCTCAGGCACAACAAGGTGAAGTCGAAGCCGAAGCCGTCGTACAGGGAGTCGCCATCGGCCAGCCAGGCATGCGGTGCACGCCCGCCCGGAGAAGCGCTTGGCACATATTGATTGGCTTCATCCGGTGGCGCCGCACTGGCGTCACCGAATATCACGGGCGAATCGTCGTAGCGGGCGCCGAAGGTGATGCCGGGAATATTGAACTCTGCGCGCGCATGCGCCTCGAGGTAAGCCCCGGCCGCCGCACGCAAGGCCGTGCCATGCGCCGACGCTTCCTCGATGCGCGGATCAGGAGTGAAGAGCCCTATCGAATCGGCGCAACGCCGCGCGAACGCGGTGTTGCGTTGTGCCACGGGGCGACGCTCGGCCGCATAACTGGCCAACAGCGAATCGCCGCCCCAACCCTTGACCATCGCCGCCAGCTTCCAGCCCAGGTTGACCGCGTCCTCCACCCCGGTGTTGTAACCCAGGCCACCGGTAGGCGTGAACAGATGCACCGCATCGCCCGCCATATGGATCCGGCCGCGGGAAAATTGCTCGGCTACGAGCGTGAGCCCGGCCTTCCAGGACAGGCGCGCCAGGAATTCGACTTCGATCTCGGCGCCCAGGGCCTGGCACAACATCCGCCTGGCGTAGCCGTCGCTGACCTGATCGCCATCCTCCTCGCGCAATTGCGTATGGAACACGAACTCGTCGACGCCGTTCAAGGCCGCCATGAAGGCGCGGCGTTCGGGATTGAAGGCCCAGTACATCCAGGCGCGCTGGTGCCCCAGAAATTCGTACAGCCCGGGAGCCCTTACGTGGATGGCCATCATCTGCCCACCCATGAAGTCGCGTTTGGCGCCACCCTCCCCGCCATAGACGATGCCGAGTTGCTTGCGCACCATGCTGCGCGGGCCGTCAGCGCCGACCAGATACCCCGCCTCGAAGGTGCTTAACACGCCGCTCTTCAAGTCACGAACCGCGGCGCTGACCCGCGTGCCGTGGTCGGTAAAGCTTTCGACCCGCGACCCAAAACGCACATCGATCGAAAGAAGCTGCGCCGCGCGCCGCTTGAGGATGCGCTCGATGTACATCTGCGAGCAGCGATGCGGCAACTCCGCTGCGCTAAAGGCCGCCGCTCCACTTCGCGCCAGCGCGCGCGCATCGCGCGATGCGGGAAGCTCAATGCGCGCCAGTTCGTGCCTGCAAAAGCGCGTCCAGTAAGTGACGTCGGTCGGATAATCCGGCGGCAGACCCTGGGCACGGATTTCATCGGCCAGCCCGAGACGTCGGAAGTGCTCCATGGTGCGCGCCTGCGTGGCGTTGGCTGCCGGCAGGATCGCGCTGTCCGGCTTGTCGTCGAGCAGGACCGCGCGCACCCCGCGCCGGCCCAGTTCCAGGGCCAGCACAAGCCCGGTCGGCCCGCCGCCGATGATGATGACGTCGGTCTGGATGGCGGATGTCATGGGCTCAATCGCAGCACCGGCCACTGCGGCCGGTTGCGCCTACCTGGCCGCCGGATTGAGGACGAAATCGAAATCCAGCGTATAGAAAGGCTCTGCCATCTTGCTGCCATCCGGTGCAGTGCCCGCGGGCTTCTGGATCCAGTCCGAGATCAGCGAGGAGCGCACGCCAAATACCGCATCGGAATCGAGATATTTGTCGTCGCCGCGGAACACATGGGTGACCAGCTTCTCGTAGCCCGGGGCCTGGATCATGAAGTGCAGGTGCGCCGGGCGGAACGGGTGGCGACCGGCACGGTCGATCCATGTACCCACCGGGCCATCGGTGGGAATCGAATAGAACTCCGGCAGGATGCTCTTGAACCAGTACTTGCCTTCGGCATCGGAGCGCAGGCGGCCGCGCGCGAACAGCGCGTTGTCCTTGTCGGTGTACTGCACGTCATAGACGCCGTCGCCGTCGGCCTGCCACACATCGAGCACGGCGTCGGCGACAGGCTTGCCATCGAGGCCGCGTACGGTTCCGGAAATGAAAGCAGGCTCGCCGGCCGCGCCCATCGAAAGATCGTCGCCGTTCCTGAAGTCGGCCGCCTGATCGGTATGGAAGGGGCCGAACACGGTGGCTTCGGTGCAGCCGGCGGGCTTCTTGTGGTTGAGCGCCACCACCAGCATCGACAAGCCCAGGGTGTCGGACAAGAGGATGACTTCCTGGCGCTTGTCATCGCATTTCTTGCCGACCGCAGTCAGGAATTCGATGCCCTGCATCCACTCCTCCTCGGTGAGCTTGACCTCGCGTGCGAATTCGTGCAGGTGCCGGGTCAGGCTGGTGAGTATTTGCTTGAAGCGCGGGTCCTTGCAGCCTTCAAGGCGGCGTATCGCTTCTTCGGTGATGGTGTTTTCGTCGAGGTTTTGCATGTTGACTTCCTTTGTCTATGGATTGTTGATGCCTGGACATGCCGGCTTGGCCGGCGGATGTGGAACTTTACTGTGCCTGCATTTTTGCGCGTTTGGCGATGCGCGCGGAGACTTCGATTTCCTTCTTCAGGAAAGCGTCGAATTCGCTTTGCGACATCAACATGGCTTCGGTCCCGCTCTTCAGGTAGCGCTCCTTGACCTCGGGCGTGTTGGCCGCCTTGATGATTTCCGCATGCAGGCGCTGGACGATCGCCGCCGGTGTTTTCGATGGTACGAAAGCGCCGACCCAAAGCGAAAAGTCGGAATCGGGAAAGCCGGCCTCGATCGACGTCGGCACCTCGGGCAGCAAGGGGCTGCGCCTGGTGCCGCTGGTGGCCAGCGCCGCCACCTTGCCATCCTTGATCAGCCCCAGCGCGGCGTTGATCGGCGCGCAATAGTATTCGAGGCGGCCGCCGACGATTTCTGTCACCGCTTCAGGCGTGCCCTTGAAGGGCACATGCTGCATGTCGATATCGGCCGCCAGCATGAATTTCTCGGCATTCAGGTGGGTCGCGCTGCCGATGCCGGCGGAAGCGAAGTTGAGCTGGTTGGGTTTGGCCTTGGCCGCGGCCACCAGGTCCTTCAATGTCTTGTAGCGGCCTTGCGGGGCGATGATGATGTTGGGCACCGCGCCCAAGCCCGCCACGTTGGTGAAATCGCGCAGTGTGTCGTATTGGAGATTGGTGTAGATCGCCGGGTTGACCGCGTGCGACCCCGAATGCACCAGCACGGTGTAGCCGTCGGGATCGGACTTGGCCACCGCGGTGGCGGCGATGGTACCGCCGGCGCCGGGGCGATTCTCGATCACGATCGGCTGGCCCAGCGAAAGCGTCATGCGCTCGGCGATGGTGCGCGCCATGATGTCGGTCGAGCTGCCGGCGGTGAACGGCACCACGAACTTGATCGCCTTGGTCGGATAGGCGGCTTGCGCGCGCGCGGCGGATGCGAGCATTGCAGCGGCGGCGCTGGCGATGAAGGTACGACGTTTCATGTGTGTCTCCGTGTTCTAGAAGCTGTTGTTGATCCAATGCCGGTTTGACGCATGGCGGACGGTAGTCAGAATAGCGGTTACGGCTTCATTGCGCCGGCGCTTCGGTGCTGCCTGCCAAACGCTGCATGTACCTGACCGTGGCGATGTAATCAAGTTCCCCGTCGCCTTGTGCTGCGACCGCCTGATACATCTGCCGCATCAGTGCCGTCAGGTTGAGCGGCACACCGACGCGCGCCGCCTCGCCCATGATGAGGTCGAGGTCCTTGATCATCTGCAGGCCGGAAAAGGTGGAGGCGTAGTCATGCGCCTTGAGCGGCTCCACCTTGTAGTTGACCATGGGCGAGCCGGCCGCGCTTTTGCCCATGATGTCGAGCATTTGCGCCCATTCAAGCCCGCCTTTCTCGCCCAGCACCAGAGCTTCGGCCATCAGGCCTGCGGTGCCGGCGATCATCAGGTTGATGACCAGCTTGATGACGCGTGCCTCTTCGCCCTGGCCCAGGTAGAAATGGGTCTTGCCGAAGGTATCGAGCAAGGGTTTCACAAAATCGTAGAGCGCGCGTGGGCCGGAGGCCATCACCGTCAGGTTGGCCGCGCGCGCCACCACCGGGTTTCCCGATACGGTAACGCGCAAATAGTCGATGCCACTTGCGGCCAAGGACGCGGCAAACTCGGCGGAGACTCCCGGCGACACCGTGCTGGTATCGACATAGCACAAGCCACTTCGGCCGCTGGCAGCGAGCGCCCGCGCCACCGCGGCGAATGCCGCATCGTTGGGCAGCGAACTCAGGAGCAAGTCGACCTCTGCGGCACATGCGGCCACGTCGGTGGCGATCTCGCAGCCCGCCATGCGCGCCGCCTCAAGCCCTGCCGGCGCAGCGTCACAGGCGATCACCCGATAGCCGGCGCTGCGCAAGTGCTGGATCATCGGCAGGCCCATCTTGCCGACGCCGACAAAGCCCAATACCGTCTTCGCCGGGCTCGCGATATCCATCATGGCGCCTGTTTGAGCTTGAGTGCGGTGAGAATGCGCTCAGCGGATGCCGCCAGCGCGCTCTGACATTGCGCCAGGCCGCCGTACAGCAGCTTGCCGTGACGTTTCTTCCAGCGGCCTGCGATCATCACCGAATCGATATTGGCAAGACTGGTCTGCATCACCACGCTGGCCACCGCGTCGTGCACCGGGTGCATGTTGAGCGCGCGCGCATCGATCAACACCAGGTCGGCCTGTTTGCCGAGCGCAAGCGAGCCGATGCGGTCCTGCATGCGCAGCATTTGCGCACCGCGAATGGTGATCCAGGCGAGTGCCTCGCGCACCGGCACGGTCGAGGTGTCGGGGATGGTGCCATGCGCGGCACGATAATCGGCGTTGTCCAGCGCGCGCTGCATCGCAAGGCCAATGCGCGCCACGCCGAACATGTCGCCCGACAGCACCGACTCCAGGTCGACTCCGAGGCTTGGTGCGCTACCCAGCTTGCGCAGGCGCCCGGTGATCGGATGGCCATGACCCTGCGCCATCTCGTTCTCGGGCGTGATCGAGAAGCTCATGCCGAGATCGACGAACTTCGCCAACTGCGCGTCCGACAGGTTGTTGCCGTGCACGATGTTGACGTTGTCGCCCAGGAGCCCGGCAGCTTCGAGGCGCGCCCAGCCTTCGGGGGTGCGGGCCACCCCACCACCCTGGTGCATGCTGGCGATCAGGCCGAACTCGCGCGCCAGGGCGAAATCCGCCAGTGCCACCTCGAGTGTCGAGTAATGCGGCCCGAGGATCGCCAGGCCCAGGGTCACCAGGCCGTGATTGGCCGGCAGCCGATGCTTGAGCAATCGCTCCACTTCAAGGCGCGGATGCGCCACTTCCCAGAAGGGTTTTTCGCCTGGCTTCGGGTCGGGCTTGGGGCTGCCGTGAAAAAACGCCGCGCGGATGCCTGACTCGATCAGGGCGTCGATGGCGGCATCGGTGTGTGCGGGGGTCGGGTTGTTGTGGCACCAGTCCACCAGGGTGGTGGTGCCGCAATTGATCTGGTTCAAGGCGCCGGCTAGCGTCGCGATACCGATGTCCTCCGGCCGAAACACCGTGGCCAGGCCCGCATGCACATGCTTGAAATACTCCTGCAGGGTCCAGTTGGCGGCAACGCCGCGCAAGGCGGTCTGCCAGGTATGCATGTGGGCATTGATCAGGCCCGGAATGACGATGCAGCCGGTGGCGTCCACGACTTCGGCATCGCCCGCCGGCAGGCGCGGGCCGATGGCCGCAATGCGCTCGCCTTCGATCAGCAAGTCGCCTGTGAAGTCGCCGACGCCGTCGTCCATCGAGACGATCGCCGCATTGCGGATCAGGATGCGCGTCATTGGCGGATCAGGATTCCAGGCCGTCGCTCATCTCGACGTTGTCCGGTGTCAGTTCCATGCCGGCGTTGCGCGCCAATTCCAGCAGCAGCACTGCAAAGTCGACATTGTCATGGCCGCGGCCGACCAGGCCGGCGATAAATTCGCGCGTGGCCGCGGCCGCCGGCATGGTGACCCCGTGGGCCTTGGCGGCGCTCATGCCCAGGTCCATGTCCTTCAACAGCAGCTTGGGGGTGAAGGTGACCTTGTCGAAGGTCAAGTTGGCCAAGGTCGGCGTCTTGTACTTGGTGTACATCGAGCCCAGCACCGAGTTGTTGATCGACTCCAGGAACACGTGGCGCGGAATGCCGGCTTTCTCGGCCAGGACCGCCACTTCGCAAAAGGTCTGGATGATCACGCCGAACATGGTGTTGTGCGCGATCTTCCAGACCCGCGCCAGTTCGCCCTCGCCCAGCCACATCTCCGAGCGCCCCAGCATGGCCAGGTACGGCCGCACCGCGTCGTACGAGGCCTTGGGTCCCGAGGCCACCACCGACAACTTGCCGGCCTTGGCCACCTTGGCGTTGCCCGACACCGGCGCGCACAGGTAGGCGATGCCGCGTTGTTCCAGCGCCTGCCGCACTTCGGCCGAACCCTCCTGTGAAATCGACGAACAGTCCACCACCATCTGCGGCTTGGCCGCACCCGACAACAGGCCGCCGGCCTCGAACAGCACCTGCTTCAAGTCTGCGGTGGTCGATACCATGGTGAAGACGATATCGCAGCTTCCCAGGTCCGGCTTGGCGGCAACGATTTTCGCGCCGTAGGGCTTGAGCGGTAGGGCCTTGGCGGCGGTGCGGTTCCACACTGCAACGTCGCAGTTGTTCTTGAGCAGGCGCATCGCCATGGCTTCGCCCATGCGCCCCAGCCCGATCCAGCCGATCTTGTGATTCGTGGTCATGTGTCCATTACCCGGGAAGGTTCAGTTTCAATGCTGTGATCGAGGTGTGCGGCAGCAGGTCAGCCAATGTTTCAGGGACGCACGATCGGTACGCCCGACAGGCGCAGCAGTTCGTCAAATTCCAGGCCTTCGACCCAGTCGACCGCGCTCAAGCCGGCGGGTGTCACTTCGAGCGTGGCCAGATCGGTATAGATGCGGCTGACGCAGCCGATTCCGGTCAGCGGATAGGTGCAGCGTTCAACCAGCTTGGATGCGCCGCCCTTGGTCAGGTGCTCCATCATGACAAAGGTGCGTTTGGCGCCGACCGCCAGGTCCATCGCTCCGCCGACCGCCGGAATCGCGTCGGCGCCGCCGGTATGCCAGTTGGCGAGGTCGCCATTGACCGCCACCTGGAAGGCGCCCAGTACGCAGATGTCGAGATGGCCGCCGCGCATCATGCCGAACGAATCGGCATGGTGGAAGAAGGCGCCGCCGGCCAGCAAGGTGACAGGCTGCTTGCCGGCGTTGATCAGGTCCCAGTCCTCGAAGCCTTGCAGCGGCGCCGGCCCCATGCCGAGGATACCGTTCTCGCTGTGCAGGAAAATCTCGCGCTCGCGCGGCAGGTGGTTGGCCACCAGGGTCGGCAGGCCGATGCCCAGGTTGACGTAGGCGCCTTCGGGTATATCGACGGCGACGCGCGCGGCCATCTGGTCCCGCGTTCTGCGAACATAGCTCATGCTGCCCCCGCGGCTGCGCCGCGTTCAACCAGTACCACGCGCTTGACGAAAATGCCCGGCGTCACGATGGTTTCGGGATCCAGGCCGCCAAGCTCCACAGTCTCGTACACCTGCGCCACGGTGCAGCGGGCGGCGGTGGCCATCACGGGGCCGAAGTTGCGCGCGGCCTTGCGGTAGGTGAGGTTGCCCCAGCGATCGCCACGCTCCGCCTTGACAAGCGCCAGCTCGGCATGGAGCGGATGTTCAAGTACATACATGCGGCCGCCGATCTCGCGCGTTTCCTTGCCGGCGCCTAATTCGGTGCCGTAGCCGGTGGGCGTGAAAAAGGCGCCGATGCCCGCGCCGGCGGCGCGGATGCGCTCGGCCAGGTTGCCCTGCGGCACCAGTTCAAGCTCCAGTTTGCCGGCACGGTAGAGGCCGTCGAACACATGGGAGTCTGCCTGCCGCGGAAATGAACAAATGATTTTCCTGACCCTGCCCGCCTTGAGCAATGCCGCCATCCCGGTTTCGCCGTTGCCGGCATTGTTGGCCACCAGGGTCAGGTCTTTCGCTCCTAGCGCGATCAGCCCATCGATCAGCTCATTGGGCATGCCGGCACCGCCAAATCCGCCCAGCATCACCACCGAGCCGTCGCGCACATCGGCAAGCGCGTCCGCCATCGAATTCACGATCTTGTTGATCATCGACTAGCCCTTTTGCGTAGCCGGCATGCGGCCATGAAACGCATCGTCGAGCAATGCGCGGATCGAGGCGCGGTCGAGCGGCCGCGGGTTCGGGTACGGTGCAGCCACCGCAAGCTCGGCGACCCGCTCCAGACCGTCTTCCGGCATGCCGATGGCCTTGAGCGACAGTGGTGTGCCCAGGCGCTGCTCCAGTGCGTAGAGGCCGCCGGGGGCATCGTCGCTGCCGAGCGCGCGAGCGATGCGCGCCATCGCTTCTGGCGCGGCCAGCGCGTTGTAGGCCACCGCATGCGGCAATATCACTGTGTGGGTTTCGGCATGCGCCAGGTTGAAGCTGCCGCCCAGGGTGTGGCACAGCTTGTGATGCAGGGCCATGGCGCAGCCGTTGAGCGCCATGCCGCACAGCCAGGCACCATACAGGGCGTTTGAGCGCGCCGCGACATCGCCGGGTGCCGCCATCACCGCCGGCAGCCCGGTGGCAAGCGCGCGGATGCCTTCTTCGGCCATCAGGGAGGTCACCGGGTTGGCATCGACCGCGTAAAGCGCCTCGACCGCGTGCGCAATCGCGTTCATGCCGCTTGTGGCCGACATGCCGGGAGGCAAGCCCAGCGTCAGCTCAGGGTCGTAGATCACCGTGCGCGGCAACACGCGCGCATCGCGCCCGGTCTTTTTCACGCCGTCTTCGGTGATGCCGTAGATGCTGGTCATCTCCGAACCGGCGTAGGTGGTGGGAATGGCAAGAATCGGCAGCGCCGACTCCAATGCGATCGCCTTGCCAAGCCCTGTGGTGGAGCCGCCGCCAATGGCGATCGCGCAATCGGCACCCAGCCGCGCGGCTTCGGCGCGGGCCTGGCGCGCGGTTTCGATCGGCACATGCATGACTGCCTGCGCGAATATGCCTGCGCAGCGTGCGCCGATGCGCTGCGCCACCATTTCGGCCTGCGCCTTTTGTTCGGGGGTTGCCAGCACCAGCGCGCGGCGCGCGCCCAGGAGTTCGATTTCGCGCTCGAGGTGCGCCAGGGAACCCGCGCCGAACACCACGCGCACCGGCTGCGCTGAATAGATGAATTGCATCACGAAGCTATAGGCGCCTAAGTCAAAAAAAGTTCGAATCAAGAACAAATGTTCGTATCCCGCATTAGAATGCGAAACTCGCAAAGCTTTGTCAATCAGATTCTTGTTCGCAATCAGAACCCGCGATGAATCAAGGAACTACGGACCCATGAAGCCGATGCTTGCTGCAACGCACCCTAAAAAACCGGACCGCGTCGCGCCCGGCGACAGCTACGTGCAATCCTTCGCACGCGGCCTGTCGGTGATCCGCTCCTTCGGCCACGCTGCGAAGACCCAGTCCTTGACCGAGGTCGCGCGGCGCACCGGTCTCGACCGCGCCGGTGCGCGCCGCATTCTACTCACGCTCCAGACACTCGGGTATGTGGTGCAAGACGCCCGGCAGTTTCGCCTGACCGCGCGCATTCTCGATCTCGGCTATGCCTATCTGTCGACCACGCCGCTATGGAATCTGGCTGAGCCGGTGATGGAGGAATTGGTGCGCGAGGTGCACGAATCGTGTTCGATCTCGGTTCTGGAAGGCACCGAGATCGTCTACATCCTGCGCGTACCAACCTCCAAGATCATGGCCATCAATCTGGCGATCGGCAGCCGCCTGCCGGCCTGGTGCACCTCCATGGGCCGCGTGCTGCTTGCCGGCTTGGACCCGGAGCGCCTGCAAACCGTGCTGGATGCGTCCGACATCAAGCCGCTTACACGTCACAGCGAAACCTCGCGCGACAAGCTTGTGCGTGCGGTGGCGCGGGCGCGGACCGATGGCTACGCGCTGGTGAACCAGGAACTTGAAGAGGGACTGTGTTCGATCGCCGTGCCGCTCCACGATCGCACTGGCGCTGTGATCGCGGCGATGAACCTCTCCTGCAATTCAACCCGCATATCGGTTGCACAGTTGACGAAGAATTTCCTGCCTGCGTTGAAGGCTGCCGCGATGCGCATCAACCAGGCGCTGCGCATGCGCGCCTGAATGGCGACGGCTCGGTCTACAATCGAACACTCCTTCGACTTGATAGCGTCCGTCACCGCATCATGAACAGCAGCCAGTCGTCCCCAGCCAAGCTGCTGGTCAGCATCCTGTTCACCTCTGGAATCCTGTTCGGCGCATTCGTGGTGCTGTCGCCCTTCGTGCTGGCGATCCTGTGGGCGGCGATCCTGGCGGTCGCCAGTTGGCCAATGCACGAAAAGTTGCTGGCCAGGTTCGACAACCGCTCCGGCCTTGCAGCCGCGGTTTCCACCACGCTGGTGCTGATCTTTCTGGTGGGCCCGATGGCGCTTTTGCTGGTGTTTCTCAGCCAGGATGTCTACACCGCCGCCTCTTACCTGATCGAAGCCGATACCTATGGCAAGCCGGCCCCCGAGGTGATAGCCAAGCTGCCGGTAGGCAGCGAATACCTCACGCAACTCTGGGAGAAGTATCTGGCCCAGCCCAAACGCCTGTCCGGCATCCTTGAGGCGCAGCTTGACCTCATTCGCAACGCGGCGCAAACCGTGTTCCTCGATCTCACCTCGCGCGTCGCCACTCTGCTGTTTGCGCTTTGGGTGCTGTATTTTTTCTATCAGGATGGCCGCGCCATCAGCGCCTGGGTCAACCAGCTGGGCTACAAGTGGCTGGAATACCGCTGGCCATCGTATGTGTTCCAGCTGCCGGACGCGATGCGCGCCGCGGTCAACGGCATTGTCATCGTCGGTTTTGTCGAAGCCATGGTGCTGGCCGTCTTGCTGTGGGCTTGCGATGTGCCCTCGGCGGTGACCCTGGGCGTGATCATCGCGGTGATCGCCTTCATTCCGATGGCCGCACCCCTGTTGCTGGGTATCATCGGCTTCGTGCTGTTCGCCAGCGGCTCGCCTGCAGCCGGCATTGTGGTGTTCACCGTTGGCACCATCATCGTGATGGTTGCCGACTATGTGGTGCGGCCGATTTTGATTCAGGGCGGCACCGCGCTGCCATTCCTGGCCATCCTGTTTGGCATTTTCGGCGGCGTCGGCACCATGGGCATCGTAGGTCTCATCATCGGCCCGGTGTTGCTGGTGTTGCTGCTGGTGCTGTTCCGTGAAGCGGCGATCGACAAGGAAGGCATCGATCTGGACCTGACGCAGTCGATCAAGGCTTACGATCCCGGCCCGCGTTGAAGCCGCTGCGGTGGCAACACAAGGGGCGCCTCCGGGCGCCCTTTGTTCATGCCTGATCGCGCGGCCACGCCTGGCCTGCAAGCCCTGCAGACGCCCTAAGCCAGATGCACGCCGCCATCCATGAACACCACCTCGCCGGTCATCGCCGTGGCGCTGGTCAAAAGCAGCACGCACATCTCGGCGATTTCGGCCGCAGTCGCGACCTTCTGCAATGCGGCCTTGGCAATCATCGCGGCGCGGGCCTTGTCCGCATGTTCGCGGCCGCGACCGCGAATATGCCAGTCGGTATCGACATAGCCGGGCGCGACGCAGTTGACGCGTATTTCGGGGCCCAGCACGCGCGCCAGCGACTTGGTCAAGGTATGCACGGCCGCCTTGGTGGCCGCATAGGCAGTCGACGTGCCGCCGCCGGTAACCCCGGCACGCGAGCCCAGGTTGACCACACTGCCGGACCCGCTGGCCGTAAGCGCCGCCGCAGCGGCGCGCGTCATCTGGTACACCGAGACCACGTTATTGCGATACAGGCGCAGGAAATCATCACCCGACAAGGCGTCGAGATCGGTGGCAGGCGCCACCTTGGTGTCGCCGGCATTGTTCATCAGCGCATCGATGCGCCCGTACTGCTCCAGGGCCGCCTGCACCAGGGCGCGACAGGCGGCGTCCTCGCCCACATCGGCCTGCAGCGCGATCGCTTGCCCACCGAGGCCGATGCAATCGGCCACCACGGCTTCGGCGGCGGCGCGGCTGGAACGATAGTTGACCACCACGCGCCAACCTTTTGCGGCCAGTTGTCGCGCGCTCGCAGCGCCGATGCCGCTGGCAGCACCGGTGATGATCGCTACCCGCGCTGCGGCGATCATGCGGCTTTCGGCGGGCGCAATTGCAGCGATTTGTACTCGAGGAACTCCTCGAGGCCGTAAAGTCCGCCTTCGCGACCGCGACCGGATTGCTTGAATCCGCCGAACGGCGCGGCCGGGTTGAACGGGCCGCCGTTGATGTCGATCTGACCGGCGCGAATGCGCCGCGCCACGCGCTTGGCGCGCTCTTCGTCCTTCGACCAGATGGTGCCGGCCAGGCCGTACACCGAGTCGTTGGCGATGCGCACCGCATCGGCTTCGTCCTTGTAGGTGATGATCGACAGCACGGGCCCGAAAATTTCCTCCTTGGCAATCGTCATCGACGACTGTACCTTGCCAAAAACGGTGGGCTTGACGAAGTAGCCCTTGGCCTGACCTTCCGGCGCGTCGGCGCCACCGGTGAGAAGTTGTGCGCCTTCGGCCACGCCCTGGTTGATGTAGGCGCGCACCCGTTCGCGCTGCACCTCGGAGATCAAGGGCCCCAGGCGGGCATCGCCCATCGGGTCGCCGACGCTGTAGCCGCTGGCGACTTCGACGGCGATCGTCGCCGCCTCCTCATAGCGCGATTCCGGCACCAGCATGCGGGTGGTGGCCGCGCAAGTCTGGCCGGAATTGAGGTAGCAGTAGGCGACCGTGGCCTTGACCGCGAGCGGCAGATCCGCATCGTCGAGAATCAGGGCGGCTGACTTGCCACCCAGTTCCAGGGCGACCCGCTTGACGGTTTGCGCGCCCAGTTCGGTGACCCGCTTGCCGGCACGGGTGGAACCGGTGAAGGAGATCATGTCGACCTCGGGTGATTTGGCCATGGCCTCGCCCACCACCGGGCCGTAGCCCGACACCAGGTTGAACACGCCCTTGGGCACACCTGCGTCGTGAATGATCTGCGCGAGCATGAAGGCATTGAGCGGTGCTACTTCCGAGGGCTTCAACACCACCGTGCAGCCAGCCGCCAGCGCCGCCGCGACCTTCAGCGCGATCTGGTGCAGGGGAAAGTTCCACGGCGTGATTGCCGCCACCACACCGACCGGTTCGCGCACGATCAGCGAATTGCCGACGCTTGATTCGAACTCGAACTCGGCTGCCAGCTTGGCATACATGCCGAAGGTGTTGAGTGGATTGCCGACCATCACGCGCTGCGCCAGCTTGAACGGCACACCGACCTCGCCGGTGATGGTGCGCGCGAACTCGTCGGCCTGGGCCTTGATGCCGGCCTGGATGGCGCTCAGGTACTCGGCGCGCTTGGGCGCGGGCGTGGCAGCCCAGCCTTCGAAGGCGGCGCGCGCGGCGGCGATCGCCGCTTCGGCATCGGCTTCAACGCCTTCGGGTATCCGCCCCATCACTTCTTCGGTGGCGGCGTTGATGACGTCGATGCTCCCGGTGCCCACTGGCGCGACCCAGGCACCGTTGATGTACAGCTTGTCGTAGTTTTTCATGCGCTTTTCCAATCCGAGACAAGGGAAAACCCGAGGGAAGCGCATTTTAGCGCAGCGCTCCGGCGCCGGCGATGCCGAGTCTGAGGAAACTCCTGCAGCCATCGTCATTCTGATGTGGCCGGGCGCCGGCTTTTGAGCGCAAGCGCGCGCACCCGCGGCGGACCCGCAGTTGCGTGTTGCGCGCGCCTCGATTGGTCAAGTCGTCAGCGCAGGATCGCCAGCGCCGCCACCCGCCGTTCGATTTCCGCCATCATTTTCTTGGTCTCGGCGCCGCCAATCCCGCCATAACGGCGCTTGAACTCGGCCTCCTGCATGAATTCCGGCAGGTCCTTCAACTCCGGCAGGATGTCGGCGGCGCTCAGGCGCGCGGCCGCTGCCCGCTGCACCCTCTGGGCCGCAGCCATGCCGGCAGTGGCGGCTTGCCCCAACCTGACGCCGGCGCGGTCGGCGGCGATATCGTTGAACGAGAAGCCGCTGCCACCACGGGAATCGTCGACCTCCTTGTACAGGCCGATCGCGTCGGCCAGCGGGCTGCCCGCGCTGGCGGCGATGGCCGCCGAGATCGAGTAATGCTGGGCAAAATCATGGCGCCCACCGAGGGTGACATTGCGGGGTCGCGGTCGCGGCCAGTCTTTTGCGGCAGGGATTATTGCTGCCAGCCCCTTGCCATTGACAAAGAACGCGAGCGCGATGAGCGCGGCGCGATTCTCGGCGGCTGCATCGCCCGCGCGCTCCTCGGCCAAGCGCAGCAGGGCGCGCAACATCTCCTCCATCGGCAATGCGCCGGCACCGCCCGCAGCAGCCACCTGGACTGTGCGCGCCTGGTAGGCCTGAAGCCTTGCTTGATCGTCCACCGAAAGCAAGACCGCCCTGATGGCGGCGGGCAGTTGCTCATTCCATTCATACTCCAGCAGCAAGACGCCGCCTCGCATGGCCACGCGCTTGACGGCATCGGCAGCCGCATTGACGGCGGCCCGGTCTTGCGCCTTCTCCAGCGCCCATCGCAAGAGCCGATTCGCGACAAATGATGGTACCGCCAATCGGCCGATCATCAATTGGTCGAGAACCGGCAGGCCCGCACCCTCGACCAGCACTGCCTCGATGTTGACGAAGTTGCCTAGCGGATTGGCGGGCAGTGCCAGACTGGCGCGCACGCGTGCACTGCCTTCCTGCAACACCACGCTCGCACTGCCGCCTGCATGACGATTGGCGAGGTAGTTGAGCGCCAGGTCGAGGTCCTCCGCAGCCACCTGGATCGTGCGCAAGGCACCAGGGCGCAGGTTTCTCGGGTCGTTGCGTTCAACGATGCGCTTGGCGCGGGCGATGTTTTCAGGTTTGATCTCGGCGCTGCGGCTCAAGAGCGGCGCCGTGTCGATCGCCAGATACGCGACGCCAAGCACCAGTACCGGTATGGCGAATATCAGGACCAGCAGGAAAATCGCTGTCAACTTGAACAGGAAGCGCATCAGGCGGGTGCCGCGAACGGCCGCAGGTGGGTGATGCGCAAGTGTATTGGATCGCCGGCAAGGCTCGCCTGGCGTAGCCGGGCAACATCGCCGGCCCTTGCGTTCAAATTCATTAACGTATACATTACCGCATCCTTCAACGCATTCTGTACATGCCGCTCAAGCCCCATCCGCTGCTGCAATCGGCCACGCCCGCCTGGCTTGGCCACGCCCTGGTACGCCCCGAATGCGTGCTGGCCACACGTGCCGGCGATCTCTACAGCGCCGACTGGCGCGGTGGTGTGGCGCACCTGCATGGCGACGGTTCGCAGTCGCTCTATGCCGGCGCCCTGCCGGCCGCCGCCGGCCGCCCGACGCGCCCCAACGGCATCGCATTGCGCCGCGACGGCAGTTTTCTGATGGCCGATCTTGGCGAACAATTCGGCGGTGTGTATGCGCTCGATCGTCAAGGCCGGGTGAGCGCGGTATTGACGCAGGTCGACGGCATCGACCTGCCGCCGTCCAACTTCGTCACCGAAGATTCCCAAGGGCGCCTGTGGCTCACGGTATCGACCCGCCACAAGCCGCGCGCCCTTGCCTACAACCAGCGCGTGGCCGATGGCTTTATCGTGCTGATGGACGAACGCGGCGCGCGCATCGTGGCCGACAGTCTGGGCTTCACCAACGAGGCGCTGGTGTCCCCCGATGGCCACTGGCTTTACGTCAACGAGACCTATCACCGCAAGATGTCGCGCTACCCGCTCAAAGCCGATGGCTCGTTGGGAGCCAAGCAGGTGGTGACCGAGTTCGGCCGCGGCGCATTCCCGGACGGTTTCGCCTTCGATTCGGAAGGCTGCCCCTGGGTGGCCTGCGTGATCGGCAACCAGGTGATACGGGTCCTGCCGGACGGCGCGCAACAACTGGTGCTGGACGACGGCGATGCCGACTACGTTGACTGGGTCGAGCAAGCCTGGGAGCGCGCAGAACTGGGGCGGGCGCAGATGGATCGTCCGCACCAGACGCTGCTCAAGAACATCTCCAGCATCGCTTTCGGCGGCGCCGATCTGAAGACCATGTACCTGGGGTGCCTCGCTGGCGATTCGATCGCGGCGTTTCGGCTGGCGGATGCCTCGAACCTGTGCGGCCATGCGCCGGTGCACTGGAACTATTGAGATGGCAACCCGGACCGAGCGGCGCCCGAAAGCGGTGATTGCCGTAGCGCGCGACTCGTCGGTCGAAATGGCCTACAAGGCGATTCGCCAGCGCATCCTCGACAACGTCTACCCCGCCGGTCATCGCGCGCTCGAACAGGAATACGCCGATGAACTCGGCCTGTCGCGCACGCCGGTACGCGAGGCTTTGCTCAAGCTGGCTGGAGAAGGCCTGGTTGAAGTGATTCCGCGCCACGGCACACGCGTGTTGCCGGTCTCGACCGAGGACATGCGCGAGATCTACCAGATGCTGACCGCGCTCGAGCCGATGGCCGCCGAGCTGGTGGCAAACAAGAAGCTGCCGGCCGCGGATTTGCAGCCCCTGATCAAAGCGTCGCGCGACATGAGCGCGGCGCTCAAGGCCGACAATCTCGACGCTTGGGCGGAGGCAGACGAGCGCTATCACCGCCTGTTGATCGCGCTGGCCGGCAACCGCCTGATGGCCGATACGGTGCAGGGCCTGTGGGATCGCGCGCACCGCGCGCGCATGGTGACGCTGCGTCTGCGCCCCAAGCCCATGCATTCGACCGCCGAGCACAACGCGATCGTCGAAGCGATCCGCGCCGGCGACGCCAAGCAAGCCGCGCGCCTGTACCGCGCCCATCGCGAGCGCGGCAGTTCCGAACTTCTGGCAATTCTCGAGCGCGCACGCATCAGTGCGCTATGACCGACAAGGACCTTCAATGAGCAGCGAATTGAACATCGTCGTATTGCCGGGTGACGGCATCGGCATCGAAGTCATCGACGCGGCACTGGCAGTCCTGGCGCCGCTGCAGGCACGCCACGGCTTCAAGCTGCGCTATGACATGAGGCCGGGAGGTGCCCATTGCTACAAGGACACCGGCGAGGCATTCCCCGCATCTTCGATGGAAGCCAGCCGCAAGGCCGATGCCATCCTGTTCGGCGCCATGGGCTGGCCGGATATCCGCTACGCCGATGGCACCGAAATCGCACCGCAACTCGAGTTGCGCGTGGAACTCGACCTGTATGCCGGAGTGCGCCCGATCCGCGCCATCCCGGGCCTGCCCATGCCGCTGGCATCGCCGCGCGCGAAAGACATCGATTTCGTCATCGTGCGTGAGTCGACCGAAGGCTGGTTCCACGCGCGCGGCACCAGCACCAGGGGGGTGAGCGCGAGCGGTGACGAAGCGGTGCACGACACCTCGGAAATCAGCCGCAAGGGTTGCGAGCGCCTGTTCGACTTTTCCTTCCGATTGGCGCGTGCGCGCAGGGCGCGCAATGCGGCCAAGGGGCGTGTGACCTGCATCGACAAGTCCAATGTGTTTCTGGGCATGGCCTTCATGAACCAGGTGTTTCACGAGCGCGCCAGGCTCAATCCGGATATCGCCGCCGACCACTGCTACATCGACGCCTACTGCCTGAACCTGATACGCAAGCCCTGGGATTACGACGTCTGCCCGATGGAAAACCAGTTCGGCGACATCACCTCCGATTTGGGTGCCGGCCTGATCTGCGGCATGGGCTACGCGCCCTCGGCCGACCTGGGCGACGATCACGGCCTGTTTCAGCCCTCGCACGGCAGTGCACCCGATATCGCCGGGCGCGGCATCGCCAATCCCACTGCCACCATCCTCTCGGCGGCGATGATGCTGGACTGGCTGGCCGAACGCCACGCGCGCCCGAACCTGGCGCAAGCGGCGCGTTCGATCGAGACGGCGATCGACGCCGCGTTCTCCCAGGGCAAGGTGCGGCCTGCCGATATCGGCGGCAGCGACGGTACCTCCGCCATTACGCGCGCCGTGATCGGCCTCTTGGCATAGGTCATGGCAGGCGGCTTGCGCGTGGCAGTCATCGGAGCCGGCTATTTCAGCCAGTTCCATGTCGAGGCATGGTGCAGCATGGGGTCGGTTGCCGAGGTTTATCTGTGCGACAGCGACTACGCTCGTGCGCGCGCACTGGGCGATCGCTTCGGCCTGACCGACATCCACACCGACGCCGGCAGCATGCTGGCGCGCATCGATGCCGATTTACTCGATATCGTCACACCGCCGGCAACCCATCTCGATCTTGTACGCCTGGGCTGTCGGCATGGCCTGCCGATGGTGTGCCAGAAAGCCTTGGCGCCCACCTTCGATGAAGCGCTGCAGATAGTCGAGACGGCCGAAGCGGCCGGCCTGCCCCTGATCGTCCACGAAAACTTCCGTTTCTCGCCCTGGTATCGCGAAGCGCGCCGCCTGCTCGACGACGGCATGCTCGGCACCGCGCATGCGGTGGCGTTTCGCCTGCGCCCCGGTGATGGCCAGGGCGCGGACGCCTACCTGGCGCGCCAGCCTTACTTCCAGAAAATGCCGCACTTCCTGGTGTTCGAAACAGCGATTCACTTCATCGACACCTTCCGCTATCTGTTGGGCGAGGTCAAAGCGGTCAGCGCACGCCTGCGGCGCATCAACCCGGTAATCGCAGGAGAAGACGCCGGCTACATCATTTTCGAATTCGCCGATGGCGCCACCGGCCTTTTCGACGGCAACCGCCTCAACGACCACGCCAGCGACAACCCGCGCCGCACCATGGGTGAAATGTGGCTCGAAGGCTCCAAAGGTGTGCTGCGCCTGGATGGCATGGCGCGTCTGTGGTGGAAGCCGCACCAGGGCGACGAAATCGAACATGCATACGAGCGCGGCCCCGACACCTTCGCCGGTGGTGCAGTCGGGAATCTCAACGCCCATGTTGCGCGCTTTCTGCGCGGCGAAGGCGCGGCTGAAAACACGGGCCGCGACTACCTGCAAAATATTCGTATTCAAGATGCGGTGTATCGCTCGCACACAAGCGGCACGCGCATCGATTTGACGTATCCGGTGCAGGCAGCCGCCGGTCGTCCAAGCCCAGCTGTCTGATCAAAAACCAGGGAGACATCATGCAAATCAACGTAGCCAAACGCACGCAACTAAAGTCAATGGTGCTGGGAACACGATCACCTATATTCCGGCCTTGCCGATGGCGCTGGTGTGGCTGCTGCGCTAGATAAAACGCAGGTCCGCATGTTTGTAGTGACGGTGGAGTTCAAGGTCCGGCCCGAATTTGTGGCGCAATTCGTGCCGGAAATGATCGCCAACGCGCGCGCCACGGCCACCACCGAGCGCGGATGCCGGCAATTCGACGTCTGTACCGATCCGCAGGACGCTGCCAGCGTGTTTCTTTACGAGTTGTACGACGATCGGGCGGCGTTCGATGCCCATCTGGCAACGCCCCATTTCAAGGAATTCGACCGCAAGACAGGCGCCTGGCTGGTGTCCAAGACTGCCAGCACCTTGCAGCGCACATTTCCCTGAACGACGGCCGTCAAGCTCCTTCGGGGCGCACCTTCTCGAAACCGACAATCAGCCGGCGGAACTCGTCCGGTATCGGGGCCGCAGCATTGGCCAGCGGATCCTTGTAGACATAGATCAGTTCACCGGTGATCAGGTGTTCGTCGGCGCGATGAATCTCAAGCAATGTGCGCATCGACGAACGCCCCAGCTTCGCAACCCGTACACCCACCTGCAGATCATCATCGAAATGCGCCGCCGCGTGGTATTCGGCCGAGGCCTTCACCACGAAGATGTTGTGGATCCAGGTATCGAAGCGGCTCTTGAGGCCCGCACCGCTGGTTGCCGGGTCGGCCACCAGCATCGCCTTCCACGACTCGTACACCGCAAAGTCGAAGTAGTTGAAGTAGTTGCCGTTGAACACCACCTTTTGCATGTCCACTTCCGACCAGCGCACACGCAGAGGGTGAAAAAAACTGAAATCGCTTCTCATGCCTGGCGCGATTTCAGCTTTTGTTGGTCAGGCCCAGACGTTCGATCAGGCCCTTCTCGGACTCGAAGGTTTCACGTGCGTACCTGGTGTAGGCCGCGGTATCGAGATAAATCACTTGCTGGTCATACTTGTCCAGGATCGCCAGCACCGCCGGGTCGTCCAGCGTTTTGCGGAAGGCGTCCTGCAGTACCCTGGTCACCGCCGGGTCCATGCCTTTGGGCCCGCACACACCAAACGGCGAATCCGCTACGGTCTTGTAACCCAGTTCGTCCAGGGTCGGCACATTGGGCCAGCGCTTGGTGCGCTTGCTGCCATAGGTGGCGAGAAGGCGCAGCTTGCCGGCGTCCACATGCGGGCCCCAGCCGGTGGCGTCCGACGCGCCCATGATGTGGCCACCGAGAATCGCCTGCATGTTTTCCGCGTTGCCCTTGAATGGCACCGGCTGCAGTGTGATACCGGCCTTTTGCGCGAACTCCTCGACTGCCAGATGCGGGCTGGTACCGGTGCCGGTATTGCCGTAGCTGAATTTGCCCGGATTTGCCTTGGCAAAGTCGACCAGCTCCTTGATCGATTTGATCGGCGAATCGGCACGCACCACGAAGCCGAAGGTGTAGCCGGTCAAGCAGGCGATCCAGGTGAAATCCTTCAAGGTGTCGAACTGCACTTTTTGCATGTGCGGAATGCGGAACACGCTGACCGGCAATTGGGCCAGCGTGTGGCCGTCGGGCCGCGTATTGACCATCTCGATCGCCCCCAGCGTGCCACCGGCACCCGGCTTGTTCTCCACCAGCACGGTCTGACCCAGAATCTTGCCGGCGCTCTCGGCGAACGCACGCATCACGACATCGGTCGAACCACCGGCCGGCCATGGACAGATGTAGCGGATCGGGCGCGACGGAAAGGACTGCGCACGCAAGATCGCAGGGGCGCCGGCCAGCGCGGCCGCGCCAGCGCCGGCCTTCATAAAGGTTCTACGTTGCAGCATGGTTTTGTCTCCGGTTATGCACACATTATCGCCAGTTTGGATCGCGCCGAATACTCGCAGAAACCCGCACCCCGGCGTCAGCAGGGATGCAGGCAGTGCACCCGGTGTGTGGGTGTAAAGGACCTGGCAGCAGGATAGGCCTCCTTGCAGGCGGCGGTCGCAACCGGGCAACGCGGCTCGAAATGGCAGCCCGGAGGCGGATTGGCAGGGCTTGGCAGATCGGCGTAAAGCTTGCGGTTGGTTGTCTGCGCTGCGGCCGCTGCCACGCCATCGGCGGCGAGCCGTGGCACCGCAGCCAGGAGCGCCCGCGTGTAGGGGTGGCGCGGCCGACTCAGGACTTCCTCGGCTGACCCCGATTCGACAATCCGGCCCAGGTACATCACCGCGATGTCGTGCGCGAGGTACTCGACCACCGCCAGGTTGTGGGTGATGAACAACAAGGCCAGTCCGTGCTCGCGCTGCAGATCCGACAACAGGTTGAGGATCTGCGCCTGCACCGAGACATCCAGCGCGCTGGTCGGCTCGTCGCACACGATCAGTTTGGGCTTGACCGCCAGAGCTCGGGCGATGGCTATGCGCTGGCGCTGGCCACCGGAAAACTCATGCGGATAGCGATAGCGCGTATCAGCGCCCAGGCCGACCTGATCGAGCAGTGTGCCGACAAGCGCCTCGCGTTCCTGCGGATTGCGCCCGACAGCGAATGACGTCATGCCTTCAGCAATGATTTCGCCCACTCGCATGCGCGGATTGAGCGATGCGAAAGGGTCCTGAAAGACGATCTGCATCGCAGCCCGGCTGCGCTGTAGTTGCCGGGCGCCAAGGCCGGCCAGCTCGCGCCCTTCAAAGCGGATCGACCCGCCGCTTACGTCGATGAGTTGCAGCAGCCCCTTGCCGACGCTGGTCTTGCCGCAGCCGGACTCGCCCACCAACGCCAGGGTACGTCCATGCTTGATCGCCAGCGACACGCCGTCGACGGCACGAACGCTGCCAACGATGCGGCGAAACAGGCCTTTGCGGATCGGAAAATGTACCTTGAGGTCGCGCAATTCCAGCACCGGCGCGGTTGGCGGAGTCGAAGCGGCACCCGCTGCGGCTGGCGCGGCCGGGTGAAGCGAGGGCATTGCCGCCGCGGCCTGGTGATGCGGTGGTGTCGCTGCTACGGCCGCCTGGGCGGGATCGAGCAGGTGGCAGCGTGCCCGGTGCGCCTGGTCTGCCGGGCCAGCACGGCGCGCGTGCCAGGCGGGCGCTTCCACGTGGCAACGCGCATACGCCAGTTCGCAACGATCGGCGAATCGGCAGCCGACGAATGTCCGCGTCAGCGGCGGCACCATGCCGCGGATGGTGGTCAGCGCCACCCCGCGCCTGGTAGCCCCGGGCAGAGCCTGGAACAAGCGCGACGCATAAGGATGCAATGGGCGCGCGAAAAAATCTTCGCGGCTGCCGGTTTCAATGATTTCGCCCGCATACATCAAGGCCACGCGGTGCGCCATGCGCGCCACCACGCCCAGATCATGGGTGATAAGCAGGATTGCCATGCCGCGCTCGCGCTGCAATAGGGCAAGCAAGTCGAGGATCTGCGCCTGGATCGTCACATCCAGCGCCGTGGTCGGCTCGTCGGCGATGAGAATTTCCGGTTCCGAGCACAACGCCAGCGCGATCATCACGCGCTGCTTCATGCCACCGGAAAGCTGGAACGGATAATCTCCCAGGCAACGCGCGGGATCCGGTATGCCGACGCGCTGCAGCCACTCCAGTGCGCGGGCCTGCGCAGCCGCGCCGCGACAGATGCGATGCCGTTCGAGCACCTCGATGATCTGCTCGCCACAGGTCATGACCGGATTGAGGCTGGTCGCGGGCTCCTGGAAGATCATGCCGATGCGCCGGCCGCGCACGTCGCGCATGCGCGCCTCGGGCAGTTCAAGCAGACTGTCGCCGCCCTGCCTGACCGTGCCGGCGTCCACCCAGGCCGCCTCGGGCAAGAGACGCATGATCGAGAGCGCAGTCATCGATTTGCCGCAGCCCGATTCCCCGACAATCGCAAAGGTTTCGCCAGGCGCCAGGTCGAGATCGACCTGGTCCAGCGCATGCACCACCCCGGCCGCGCTGTCGATGCGGGTGTCAAGACCCCTGACTTGCAGTGCGGCGCCCATCACGCCTCGCGCGCCTGCCGCAACGGACGCCGCCGCCCCTGCGCCACAAGGCGCGGATCGAAGGCATCGCGCACCGCATCGGCGAACAGGTTGGCCGCCAGCACCAGCGACAACATGAAGAAAAACGCCGCCGCCAACGACCACCAGACCATCGGCTCGCGCGACATCTCAAGCCGGGCGGCATTGATCATCGAACCGAAGCTGGTCATCGAGGGATCGACACCGACGCCTACGTACGAGAGCACCGCCTCGGTCAGTACCATGCCGGAGAAATCCATCACCGCACTGATGATCACCAGGTGCATCACGTTGGGCAGGATGTGGCGCACCACTATCGCCAGGCGCGAGACACCGAAGGCGCGTGCCGCCTGCACGTATTCGAGCTCGCGCAGCTTGAGGGTTTCGCCGCGCATCAGGCGGCACAGACCGGTCCAGCTCATCACTCCGAGGATGACGCACAGGCAAAGCAGCCGAAAATCCGCGCGCTCGACCGCGGTCTGGAACCAGGCCGGATTGGCCTCGATGGTGACCTGCATGATCAGCACCGCAGCGGCGATCAGGAGCACGCCCGGAATCGAATTGAGGGTGGTGTACACATACTGGATCAGATCGTCGACCCAGCCGCCAAAATAGCCCGCCGCGATGCCCAGCAGAACGCCCAGGGGCAGCATCACCAGCGTGGTCAGGGTACCGATCATCAACGCGGTGCGCACGCTCTTCAAGGCCAGGTAAAGCACGTCCTGCCCGACTTTGTCGGTGCCAAACAGGTGGTAGCGGCTGCCCAGGGTGGCGGCAATGCCTGCAAACAGGCAAATCGCCAGGAGTGTCAGGAGTATTGCGCGCCACGGTCGCGCGCCCTCCCCACTCCATGCCGCACGCCAGGCCTGACCGAGGCTGCTTGCGCCGCCTCCCTCGGTGGCCGCGAGAATCGCCAGCGCCAGCGCCAGCCAGACCATGAATCCCAGCGCCAGTCCGCGCGCGGCATGCACTGCAATATCGGCGTTGCGCTCACGTGCCGGGTCCGCCAGGTGCGCTCCACCGTTGACCAGCCGCGGATAATCGCGCAGCGTACGCACCACGCCGGCAGCGTCGGTGACTTCACGCGCCTCGCGTGAAAAGCCATGCGTCGCCAGGGGCGCGGAGTAGGTTTTTTCGCTTTTGCCAGCCATTGGCCCGAGCACCGACTGCGCCAGCAGGTCGAGCACGCTCCTGACCTCGACCGAGTATTGCGTCTTGCCGGCGGCGCCGGGCTTGGTCTCGAGCGCCGGCCGGTAGTGCAGCGAATCGAGAACCCCGATCAGGGCGAACACCGCCAGCAGCGTAGCCGAAGCCATGCCGACCGGGTTCTGCCGCACACGTTCCCAGGGCGCGCGCAGATGCGCGTGGCGCGCGGCATGGCGGGCATAGGCAGCACACACCGCCAGCAACAGAAACAGCAGCAGGTCGGTCCACAGGAATACCGGCAGGAAGTTCATCCGGGGAGTCTGACGCGCGGGTCTACCAGGGTGTACGAAATGTCGGTCAGCACCAGACCGATGATGTAGAGCACCGAACCGATGAAAACCATCGAGCGCACCACGCCGAAATCCTGAGCCTGGATCGCTTCGATGGTGTAACTGCCGAGACCGGGAATGCCGAAAAACGATTCGGTGAGGAGGCTGCCGATAAAAAGTCCGGGAATCACCACCACCACGCCTGTCAGAATGGGAATCATGCCGTTCTTGAGCACATGGCGGAACAGCACGACAAGTTCCGACATGCCTTTGGCGCGCGCGGTGCGCACGTAATCGCGCCCCATCTCTTCGAGAAAGATGGTGCGGTACAGGCGGGTCGCCCCCCCTAGGCTGGTGAACACGCCGATGGCCACCGGCAACACCAGGAACCTGAAGCTGTCGAGGCCGCTGGCGTAACCGGAAATCGGCACCAGATGCCAAAGCTTTGAAAACACATACTGCCCTGCGATGATGAAGAACAGGCTGGAGATCGACATCATCGCCACCAGAAACACCTGCGAGGCAAAATCAAAGCGCGTCGCACGGAACAAGGCCAGCAGCAAGGCGAACGAAATGTTGAGCCCCAGACCTACGATGAATACCGGCAATTGCACCGCGAGACTGGGACCCGCGCGCGTACGAATCTCGTGCCAGATATCGCGGCCGTCGTCGGCCCGACCGAAGTCGAGCAGGAACATGGCAGCCGACTTTTCGAAATAAATGGTGTCGGTGAAGCGCTTCGCACCTTGCGCCGCTGCGTTGTACACCAGCGGCTTGTCGTAGCCACGCTCTGCCTTCCACTTGGCGATCGCATCCGCCGTCACGCGTTTGGCACCCAGTTGCATGCGCGCGATGTCGTCGGGCGTATTGACCTTGAAGAACAGCCAGAACGTGATCAGGTTGACGCCGATCAGGATCAGAACGGCGTAAAACAGGCGACGGATCAGATACGCCGTCATGCGTGTTTCACGCGCGCAAGCGCCACCGCTGCCTCTGCGCGCCGCCAGTAGCGCAGGCCCAGCCAGGCCAGCACGGCTACGCCAATCAGCAGCAGCGCGAACGGCCACATCAGCGCGCGGTTCCATTGGGCACGCATGCGCGCGCGCAGTTCACTATCGATGCGCTGATACTTGATGCCGTTGCGCGCCATCTCGTTGGGCTTGCTGTTGCCGATCCAGGCATGCGCGAGCCCGTAGCTCTTGGGATGAAAGCCCCAGGCCCATGGCGCATCGACATGCAGTACCTTGACCGCCGCTTCGATCGCCGCCAGGCGTTCCGGGCCGTTATCCATTGCTTTTAGTTTTTCGAACAGCGCGTCGAACGCCGGGTTCTCGTAGTTGGCGCGATTTTCGCCACCACTCTTCGCCACCGAATTCGGCCCGTACAGCATGAACAGGAAGTTTTCCGGGTCGGGATAGTCCGCATTCCAGCCCATGAAAAACATTTGCGTGTTGCCCTTGCGCACTTTTTCCTGCAGGCGGTTCCAGTCGGTGCCGCGCACATCAAGCTGGATATCGATCTTTGCGAACTGCTTGCGATACCAGTCCAGCCGCGCCTTGTCGCTCGGGCCGCCGTCACGCACATCGAGCGCCAACACCAGCGGGCGGCCGCTGGTGGCGTCGCGCCCGGCCGGAAACCCGGCTTCGGCCAAGAGGCGCTTGGCCTCGGCGATCGGCCGCCGCACCGCCTTGCCCTCCGTGATTTCGTAGGCGATCGGGTTGATCGACGCGTTGCCTTCCTTGAAGCCGAAGATGCCGGGCGGCAGTGGCCCCTGCGCAGCGATGCCGCGGCCGTTACGAAAGATCGAGATGAATTCATCGATATCGATCGCAATGGTGACGGCCTGGCGGATCTTGCGCGCCCGTTCTGCATTTTTGGGGTCGGCGCCACCGACGACAGGATCAAGCCAGTTGAAAGCCAGAAACGAGGACGAAGTGGCCGTCGAGGTACGCAGGCGAATGCCACGCGCCTCCATTTCCGGGGTCAGTCCGGCTTCGCCTTCCACGCCAGAGCGCACCGCCTGGTCGAAATTGTCCGAGTCGATGCCGGAGCGATCATAGTAGCCCTGCAGGAACTTGTTCCAATAGGGGATGGTTTCCTTTTCACGGGTGAACACCACACGGTCGATGAAGGGCATGATCTTGCCCGCATCCTGGAGCAGGCCCGCTTCGCGGTCACCAGGCTCACCTTCGCTCGGATAGGGTTCGCCGCGAAAGTGCGGATTGCGCGACAGCACCATGCGCGCATTCGGATTGTTCTCGGTCAGCATGTACGGGCCGGTGCCCACCGGATACCAGTCGAGGGTGAAATTGCGTTCGCGCATACCCGCTTGTGAATAAAACTGGTCCACCTCCCAGGGGATTGGCGCGAAAAAAGGCATCGCCATCCAGTACAGGAACTGCGGATACTTGCCCCTGACCGTGATCTCGAAGGTGGCGGCGTCGATCACCCTGACCCCGCCGATTTCGAAGCTGCGCAGATCCATCCAGGTCTCGCGCTCCTCTGCGCCTTCAAGCTTTTTCTGTACCCCCTTCAAGGTTACGCCGTATTCCTTGAGGCCCACGATGTATTCCGCCATGTGGCCGAAAATCGGCGAATTCACCCGTGGATGTGCCAGGCGCTTGATCTGGTAGACGTAATCCTCCGCGGTCAGAAGCCGTGAACCGGTGGCGCCGAAGTCGGCCATGCCGAACTTGCGTGCGATCGCCTCGCGCGACAGTTGTCGATTGGCCGCAACAAACGCCGGATGCGGCTGGTAACGAATGTCGGGCCGGATGCGGATTTCGTACACCGAACTGGTGATCGCAGAGGCCGCCGCGTCGGCCGGCAGTGCGGCGCCGGCGGCATCCAGGTAACGCGGCTTTGGCAGGGCCAGCGCGGTGCCTGTCACCAACTCGTATGGGCGCTTGAAATAGTGATACTGGAATGGCGGCTCGTAGATCTGTGCGTTGAAAGCGGCCTCATCCTCGGTATAGGACTTGGCCGGGTCCAGATGCTTGGGCCGTTCCGAGAATGAGGTGTAGAGCGTGTTGTCAAGCGGGCTGGCGGCCGCGTACGGGTTGTTCCAGATTTCGCCGCATCCCTGAAGCGCGAGCACCGACAGGCCCAGCGTCCCGACTGCGGCTATCCGTCCGGCGCTTTGGCAACATCCCTGCAAGGCGGTTTTGAGCATCGCTGGAGTGTAGCGAATCAGGGCCGGTTCGGGGCAAACCTTATAATTACAGGCTTACAGAATTCAGGTGGAGCATGCGATGGGTTTTCTCGAAGGAAAGCGAATCCTGATCACCGGGGTGCTCAGCAATCGCTCGATCGCCTACGGCATCGCACGCGCCTGCCACAAGCAGGGCGCGCAACTGGCGTTCACCTACCAGGGCCAGCGTTTCGAAGAGCGCATTCGCGGCTTCGCCGCCGAATTCGGCTCGACCCTGACTTTCCCGTGCGATGTCGCCGACGACGCCCAGATCGCCGCGGTGTTTGGCGCGCTCAAGCCCCACTGGGACGGCCTCGACGGCCTGGTGCACGCGATCGGCTTCGCCCCGAAGGAGGCGATCGAGGGTGACTTCCTCGACGGCGTGACGCGCGACGCCTTTCGCATCGCCCACGACATTTCCAGTTACAGCTTCGCCGCACTGGCCAAGGCGGCCATGCCAATGATGCAGGGCCGCCAGGGCGCCTTGCTCACATTGACCTATCTTGGTGCGCAGCGCGTGGTGCCGAACTACAACACCATGGGCCTGGCCAAGGCGAGCCTGGAAGCGGCGGTACGCTACATGGCCGGCAGCCTCGGGCCACGCGGCCTGCGCGTCAACGGTATCTCGGCCGGCCCGATCAAGACCCTGGCCGCGATGGGCATCGGCGGATTCTCGAAGATACTCAAGTTCGTCGAGGAAAACGCCCCGATGCGGCGCAATGTGAGCATCGACGACGTCGGCAATGTGGCGGCCTTCCTGCTTTCCGATCTCGCCGCCGGCGTCACCGGCGAGATCACCTATGTCGACAACGGTTTCAACACGGTCGTCGGCGGCATGCCGAGCACCTGACCCGCCCCAACTCCTACTATCGCAAGGTCTTTCGTGCCGGCACAAACCAGGATCAAACCCAATCTCTACAAGGATTCGGTCGCGCTGATGCGCATCGCCGAAAAGCTGCTGCAGGATCCGGCGATCCGGCGCGCAACGCTGGTCATGGGAACCCCGGCCAACAAGGAAATCCTCGAAGAAGCCGGTCTGTTGGCCAAGCCAGCGGCCAGCGCCGGACCCAGCGACCTGATCGTGGTAGTCGAGAGCGACTCGGACGATGCCCTGCAGGCGGCGTTCGAAGCGATCGACGCGGCGCTGACCGCGGTGGCGAACCCATCCGGCGAGGCGCGCCGGATTCCCGCTCACAGCATCACCATGGGGCTGGGAGCGGCCGGCAGCCCGGCTGCCAACCTGGCGCAAATCTCGGTACCCGGTGCCTATGCCGGCGCCGAAGCGCTCAAGGCGGTGAAAGCCGGCCTCAACGTTTTTCTCTTTTCCGACAACGTGCCGCTGGCCCAGGAACTGGCCATCAAGCAGCTTGCGCAACAACGCGGCCTGATCGTCATGGGGCCGGATTGCGGCACCGCGATCATCGCTGGTGTACCGCTGGGCTTTGCCAATGTGGTGCGGCGCGGCAACGTCGGGCTGATCGGCGCCTCCGGCACCGGTCTGCAGGAGATCAGTTGCCAGGTGCACCTGCAGGGGGCGGGGATAAGCCACGCCATCGGCACCGGTGGACGTGACGTCAAGGCGGAAATCGGCGGCATCAGCATGCTGATGGCACTCGACCTGCTGGCTGCGGATGCGGCCACCAAGGTCATCGGCATTGTGTCAAAGCCGCCGGCGCCGGCGGTGATGCAGGCGGTGATCGAGCGCGCCGGACGAGCCGGCAAACCGGTGGTGCTGTGCTTCCTCGGCGGCGCCGCGCAAGCGATGCCCTCAAACGTGACGCAGACCGCCGATCTGTACACATGTGCTGCGGCGTGCGTGGCGCATTCCCTTGAGCGACCGGCCGCAGCCATGGTGCCAAGCGGGCTTGCGGCGATACGTTTCGCCACAGGCCAGCACTACCTGCGCGGCCTGTTTTCAGGCGGCACTTTCTGCACCGAAGCGCAGGTCGCCCTGCGTGCCCTGGGCATCGCCAGCTATTCCAACGTGCCGCTCGAAGCGGGGCTTGCGCTGGCGCATCCTGGTCGCTCGCAACAGCACACCATGCTCGATCTGGGTGATGACGATTTCACCGTGGGCCGCCCGCACCCGATGATCGACCCATCGCAGCGGGTGGCACGGCTGGCGACAGAGGCGGCCGATCCGGAAACCGCGGTGATCCTGCTGGACATCGTGCTGGGGTATGCCGGCCACCAGGATCCGGCCGGTGCCCTTGCCACGGCGATCCGCGCCGCGCATGCGAGCGCCGCCAGCGCCGGCCGCGAGCTTGCGATCGTGGCCTTTGTATGCGGTACCGAAGAAGATCCGCAAGTGCGGTCCGTTCAGGAGCGCAGCCTGCGCGAAGCCGGCGCGTTGCTGGTTCCTTCAAGCACGCATGCGGCCCGCCTGGCCGCCCAAATGGTGGCCCGATGAAACGCCGGTTCCCTCGCTTGGCAGCGGCGCATGCAATGCGCCGCGAACTCTGTGGTGCAGTGCCGTGAGCGCGCAGCGCGTTGTGATCGCACTGGGCGGCAATGCGGCCTACCCGCCCACCATTCGCGGCACAGCCGAGGAACAGTTGGCGGTCATGGCCGAGTTGTGCGAGCACTTTGTGCGCATGATCGAGGATGGCTATCAGTTGATCCTGACGCATGGCAACGGCCCGGTGGTCGGCAACATCCTGTTCCGCATGGCCAAGACCGCGCTTGAATTGCCGCCGATGCCGATGGATGTATGCGTGGCCCATTCGCAGGGCGGCATGGGCTACATGCTGCAGCAGTCTTTTTCCAACGTGCTCAAGCGCCGCGGCTGCGAGGCGACGGTGGCCGCGGTCCTGACCGAGGTCGAGGTCGACCCGAACGACCCGGCATTCGCCAACCCGACCAAACCGGTCGGCAAGTTTTTCTCTGCCGAAGAAGCCACTCGCATGGCGCAAGAGACCGGCTGGGTATTCAAGGAAGACTCGGGCCGCGGCTGGCGGCGCGTGGTCGCCTCGCCCGCACCGCGCAGAATTCTCGAGCTGGCGGCGATCGAAGCCCTGTTGGCGGCCGGCATCATCCCGATCGCCGCCGGCGGCGGCGGCATCCCGGTGGTGCGCGATGCCGACGCCTGTTACCAGGGCGTGGCCGCAGTCATCGACAAGGACCTCACCTCGGCCATGCTGGCGGCTCAAACCGGTGCTGACACACTGATCATGCTGACCGGCGTACCGCAGGTGATGCTCGATTTCGGCAAACCAGGCGCGCGCGCGGTCGCCCGCATGACGGTGAGCGAGGCACGCAAGCACATGGCCGATGGTCAGTTCCCTCCCGGCAGCATGGGCCCCAAGGTCGAGGCAGCGCAGAACTACCTTGCCGCGCGCGACGGTACGGTGGTGATCACCTCGCTTGAGCATGCCTACGATGCCCTCGCAGGCAGCGCCGGGACCAGGCTGGTGCGCGATGCCTGAAGTCGGAGAAGCGGTCCGGGTGCGCGCGGTCGGGCACATTGCCGCAGCCGCGTTGCGCGCATGCGGTGGCCGGGTTGCCCCCCTGCCCGCCTTTCCCGCGGCGCCCTATGGGCTGGCCGCAGGCGAGATCGTATGGATCGGGCAGAGCGGACCGATGCATCCTCGTGCGGTCTTCGTCTCCCTGCCTTGCAGCCTGGAAGACGAATTCGTGCCTGAAACCCGGGCCTGGCGCCCGGTTCCGACAACCCGCTGCGATACGCCAGGGCCGCGCTTGCGCGCTGCCATGTCGGGCCTGGCCGGTGGTCTTTTGTACGGGCTGCCAGCGCGCGGCTATGCCCCCTTGATTGCCGCGCGCCCGCTCGAATTCCTGCTGCAGACACGCCGCGGCGAAGCGCTCGCGCTGGCCAGGGCGGCGACCTGCAACGACCCGAGCGGCTTTGTTGCCGCCGCCGCGCGCCTGCTGGGCTTAGGCGGCGGGCTCACACCATCGGGTGATGACTTTGTCGGCGGCGCGCTTTTTGCGCTGCGCCTGGTCCATGCAAATGACCCGGGCTGGCTCGCCGCTGCCGCGGCCATCCGTACTCTCGCATCGACACGCACCCATGCCATCAGCGCCGCCTTGCTTGCCGATCTTGCCAATGGCGAAAGTTTCGCGCCGCTGCACCAACTGCTGAATGCCGCGATGGCCGATGCGTCACCGCAGGTCGTGCTGACCCATGCGCGCGCGGTCACGGCGATCGGCCACTCCTCGGGTTGGGACATGGTAGCCGGCATCTTCGCCGCAACTGCGGCCCTTCCTGAAAACACTGTTTGAAGCATCTGAAGACCTCATCATGACCCTGATTTCGCAAGCGCCATCGGCCCTCAATATCGGGCTCGACAGTTTCAATCAAAGCATCGCCGGCAATGGCGGCAGCACGCTGCAACTGGATTGGCAACCCCCCGGCAACGCCGACCCGGCACTGGCCTGGAAACTGGCCAGGCTGACCGCTGACAAAGGCGATCCTGACTCGATCGGCAGCCGCGTCGACGCCGCCAACAAGACCGCTTGTGAGCGCGTCATCGCGGCACGCCCGATGCTCACCGATGTCGCGCTGCGCGCCGATTCGGTCTGGCCGGAGATGCAATCCGCACGCATTTTGCTGCATGCCGGCGCACCGGTGGCCTGGCCGGACATGTGCGGGCCCATGCATGGCGCAATGATCGGCGCGGTGCTCTACGAAGGCTGGACCGATACACCGGAGCGCGCGCGCGCCATGCTTGAGCGCGGCGAAATCCGCTTTGCGCAATGTCATGACTTCAGCGCGGTCGGTCCGATGACCGGCATCATTTCGGCATCCATGCCGGTGTTCGTGGTCCGCAACGCGGACCGCGGCAACCTGGCTTACACCAACCTCAACGAGGGCATCGGCAAATGCCTGCGCTTTGGCGCCAACAGCCCCGATGTGCTGGCCCGGCTCAAGTGGTTCGAGTCGGTCCTGGCGCCCACGCTCAAGGCCGCTGTACGGCAGGTCGAGGGCGGGATCGACCTGAAGTCGATCCAGGCGCAGGCCCTGCTCATGGGTGACGAGGTCCATTCGCGCAATGCGGCAGCCACGGCGCTGTTTTTCATGCAACTGGCGACTGCCCTGTCGGCCACCGACACGCCGCAAAAAATGGTGCGCGAAACCCTGGAATTCATTTCGCGCACGTCGCAGTTCTTTCTAAATCTCTCGATGGTGGCCTCGAAAGCCATCATGGATGCGGCCCACGGTGTCGAGTATTCGAGCATCGTCACCGCGACCGCGCGCAACGGCACGACCACGGGCTTGCGCATCTCGGGTCTCGGGCGCGATTGGTTCGAGGCGCCTTCGGATCAGCCACTGGGCCTGTTTTTCCCCGGCTACAAGCAGGCGGATGCCAACCCCGACCTGGGGGATTCGGCCATCTGCGAGACCGCCGGTTACGGCGGCTGCTCGATGGCCGCCGCGCCTGCCCTCACGCTATTGGTTGGCGGCACCGTCGCGGACGCAAATCATTACTCGCGCCTGATGTATCACGTGACGACCACACGCAATCCGGCCTTGTCCCTGCCCAACCTGGAGTTCGACGGTGCGCCTACCGGCATCGATGTACGCAAGGTGGTCGATACCGGGATTCGCCCGGTGCTTACCACCGGCATCGCGCACAAGGAGGCCGGTATCGGGCAGATCGGGGCCGGCATCGTGCGGGTGCCCATGGATTGCTACACCAGGGCGCTTGACGCACTTGCCGCGCGCTATCTGCCAGACTGATACAACGGCCAGGCCGACGGGGCATTTGCGGGCGAAGCCGGCGGCAAGACGGTGCTGTATCAGGAGGGAGCGCTCGCGCAGATCATGCCGCCACAGGCGCTGATCGCGGGATACTCGGGCAAGGCGGGCTTGCAGGTGGGCACGGTGATGTTTTGCGGGACCTTCCCGGCCATTGGCGGGATTCGCCCGGCACCCTGGTTTGAAATCGAAATCGAGGATCCGCTGCAGGGCCGCAAGATGCGACATCGCTATCGTACTGAAGTGCTGCCGATCGTCGAATAGAGAGCGCGCCTGAGCGTGCGCCACGGCGGAACGCAACCGTGGCCTGCAAGTGCGCAGTGGGGCCCGGCCCGACCTGGCTGGCTATTCTCGAAAACCGTGCTGCTCGACACGCGGCAGGCGCAGGTAATCGACGGTCTGCATTTCCTCGATACGGCTGATGGTACGCGCGAACTCGTGCGCCAGCGCGCCCTGGGTATAGAGCTGCTGCGCCGGCACGGCCGCCGACATGATCATCTTCACCCGTGCGTCGTACAGCACATCGATCAGCCAGGTGAAGCGCCGCGCCTCGGCGGCCTGGCGCGGGCCCATTTCGGGTACATCCGAAAGCACGATGGTGTGGAAACGGCGTGCCAGGTCGACGTAGTCGGTATACGAACGCGGCCCGCCGCACAGGGTCTTGAAATCGAACCACACCACGCCGCCGGCGCGCCGCAGGTAAGCGATCTCGCGCCCTTCCACATCCAGCGCCTGGGTTTCGTCCTCGACTTCGGCTATGCGGCTGAACTCGGCACACAGGGCTCGCGCAGTATCGGCTGACACCGGCGTGTGATAGACCTTGGCGGATTCAAGCGCACGCAGGCGGTAGTCGACACCGGCATCCACGTTGATGATCGTAAGCCGCGCCTTGATCAGCTCGACCGCCGGCAGGAACTTGGCGCGCTGCAGGCCGTCTTTCCACAGCAGGTCGGGATGATAGTTCGAGGTCATGCACAGCATCACACGGTTATCGAACAGGTGTTCGAGCAGGCGGCCCAGGATCATCGCGTCGGCGATGTCGTTGACATGGAATTCATCGAAGCAGATCAGCCGGTACTTCTCGGCGATGTCCTGCGCCAGGAGCTTCAACGGATCCTCCGCGCCCTTGAGTTCGTCGAGCGCCTGGTGCACGTCGCGCATGAAATGGTGAAAGTGCACGCGCCGCTTCTTGACCAGCGGCACGCACAGGTAGAAGCTGTCCATCAGGAAACTTTTTCCCCTGCCAACCCCGCCCCACAGGTACACGCCGCGCGGCAATTCGGGCTTGACGAACAGGCGTTTCAAGCGCGTGTTGCGCCGCGCCTTGTAGCCCACCCACTGGTCGTACAGTTCCTGGAGCTTCGCCACGGCCGCCAGTTGCGAGGCATCGCTCACATATCCGCGGTGCGCGATGACCTTGTTGTAGTAGTCGAAGACAGTCAGCTCGCCGGCTTCTGCGGCCGAATTGATGTCGTCGATCGAATCGTCGTCAGGTTCGAGCGCAGCGTCGCGCATATCCGCTTCTTCGAGGCTCTTGCCGCATGCAATCGAACGGCTGCGCCGGCGCTGTCATGCCCACTCCAATCCGGCAACGGCAGGGTTTCACTTTTTGCCGGAATATCAGATATGGATGGAGCGCTTGTCCACACCCAGCATCGCCTCCTTCATCACCTCGGAAAGCGAGGGATGGGCGTGGCAGGTGCGCGCCACATCCTCGGCGGCCGCCATGAATTCCATCGCCAGCACCGCCTCGGCGATTTGCTCGGAGGCATGCGCATGAATCACATGCACGCCGAGGATTCGATCGGTCAGCGCATCGGCAAGCACTTTCACGAAGCCGTCAGGTTCACCTTGCGACAAGGCCCGACCATTGGCCGAGAAGGGAAAACTGCCCACCTTGTATTGCGCGCCTTCGCTCCTGAGTTGTTGCTCGGTCTTGCCTACCCAGGCGATTTCCGGTGAGGTGTAGATCACCCAGGGGATGGTGTCGTAGTTGACATGTCCGGCCTGGCCGGCAATGATTTCGGCCGCCATCACGCCCTCTTCCGCGCCCTTGTGCGCCAGCATCGGCCCGCGCACCACATCGCCTACGGCGAACACGTTGGCGGCGCCGGTGCGGCAATGTCCATCGACCTCGATGAAGCCGCGTGCGTCGGCGGCCAGGCCGATTGATTCCAGGCCCAGGTTGTCGGTATTGGGAATTCGGCCAATCGAAACAATCAGGCGCTCGCACTCAAGCTTTTGCGCCTTGCCTTCGGCATCGGTGTAGTCGACCGTGACGCCGGCCTTGCCCTGCTCGATGGCACCGAGTTTGACACCCAGGTGGATCGCCAGGCCCTGTTCCCTGGTGAATGCCTTCCAGGCCTCCTTGGCAACGGCTTCATCGCAGGCTGCGAGAAAGGTCGGCAGCGCTTCGAGCACCGTTACCGTGGCGCCAAGCCGGCGCCACACCGAACCCAATTCCAGTCCGATCACGCCGGCGCCGATCACCCCCAGCGTTTTGGGAATCTCCGGCAAACGCAAAGCGCCTTCGTTGTCACAGATGCGCAGATTATCCACCGGCACGCCGGACAGGTGCCGTGCTTTCGATCCGGTGGCGATGATTACATTGCGCGCCATCACCATTTCGCTCGCGGCGTCTCCGGAGACTTCGACCTGGTAGCCGCCCTCGGTCTTGCCCGCAAACCTGCCATGGCCCTTGAGCCAGGTCACCTTGTTCTTGCGGAACAGGAATTCGATGCCCTTGGTGTTCTTCGCGACAACGGAATCCTTGCGTGCCAGCATCCTGGCGACGTCGAACTCGACGCCCTTGACGGTGATGCCGTGGTCGGCAAACGCGTGCTGTACTTTCTCGTAGTTCTCGGATGATTCCAGGAGTGCCTTCGAAGGTATGCAGCCCACATTCAGGCAGGTACCACCAAGCGTGGCCTCGCCCTTCGGGTTCTTCCATTTCTCGATGCACGCGACCGAAAAACCGAGTTGCCCTGCGCGCACCGCAGCCACGTAGCCTGCGGGCCCGGCGCCTATCACCACCACATCGAAATTTTTCATGAATGACTTTTTCCGGTCGAATGCCGCGTCAGACACGGCGTCCTGCATCAGAGCTCCAGCAGAATCCGCGACGGGTCTTCCATCGCCTCTTTCATCGCCACCAGTGCCAGCACTGCTTCGCGACCATCGATGATGCGGTGGTCATAGCTCATTGCCAGGTAATTCATCGGTCGCACCACCACCTGCCCGTTCTCCACCACCGCGCGGTCCTTGGTCGCATGGACCCCGAGAATCGCCGATTGCGGCGGGTTGATGATGGGCGTGGACAGCATCGAACCGAAGGTGCCGCCATTGGAAATCGAGAAGGTGCCGCCGGTCAGGTCTTCGAGCGTCAACTTGCCGTCGCGCGCCTTGACGCCAAAGGCGCCGATATCCTTTTCGATCTGCGCGAAGCTCTTCTGGTCGGCATCGCGCAGGATCGGCACCACCAGGCCGCGCGGGCTGCCCACCGCGATGCCGATGTCGAAATAGCCGTGATAGACGATATCGTTGCCATCCACCGAGGCATTGACGACCGGATACTTCTTGAGTGCATAGACCGCGGCCTTGACAAAAAACGACATGAAGCCCAGCTTCACGCCATGCTCTTTCTCGAAGCGCTCGCCGTACTGCTTGCGCAGGTTCATCACCGGCTGCATGTTGACTTCATTGAAGGTGGTGAGAATGGCGTTGCTGGCCTGCGATTCGAGCAGGCGCTGGGCGACGCGCGCGCGCAGGCGCGACATCGGCACCCGCTGTTCGGGCCGCTCGCCCAGGAATTGCATGTTGAGTGCCGCCTTGACCTCGGCCAGCGCAGGTTTCAGTGCCGCTGCCGGTGGCGCTGCGGGTGGTGCTGCTTTCGGCGCTGTGGCGCTCGCCGCAGCGCCTGCGCCGATCACGTCGCCCTTGGTGATACGGCCATCGCGCCCGGAACCGGCGACTGCGGCCGGATCAATGCCCTGCTCGGCCATCAGCTTGGCTGCGGACGGCATCGCCATCGGCGCTGCTGCGGCGGCTCTTGCGGCCGGTGCAGCTGGAGCTGGAGCTGCCGACGTCGCTGCCGCTGCGCCGGCGGTCGCCGTCGTATCGATCCGCGCAATGACTTCACCCGACGCCACAATTGCACCGTCGCCCTTGATGACTTCGACCAGCACGCCATCGGCAGGCGCCGGCAACTCCATCACGACCTTGTCGGTTTCGATGTCGATCAGGTTTTCGTCGCGCGAGACCGCCTCGCCCGCTTTCTTGTGCCAGGCCAAAAGCGTTGCCTCGGCAACAGATTCGGACAACTGTGGCACCTTCACTTCGATAATTGCCATTGCGCTTGCACCTTCCTGTTTTGTTTCAGACGTCGCGCCGGCGCTCGGGCCGGGTTAACGCGAATTACTTCGTCAATACAAAGCCGCGGGTTTTGCCGAACGCCGTCGCCAGAAGGGCCTTCTGCTGTTCGACATGCTTGGCCATGTAGCCCACCGCCGGTGAAGCAGAAGCCGCTCGTCCCGCGTAGGCCAGCTTCTGGCCTTCGGCCATGTTCTCCAGCAGGTTGTGCTGGATCTGGAACCAGGGGCCCTGGTTCTGCGGTTCGTCCTGGCACCACACCAGTTCGCTTGCGCCTTCGTACTTGCGCAATTCCCCACTGAACGCCTTGTGCGGAAACGGGTAGAGCTGCTCGACCCGCACGATCGCGATGTCATCGGTCTTCTTGTCGCGCCGGGTGGCGATGAGGTCGTAATAGATGCGGCCGGAGCAGGCGATGACCCGTTTGACTTCCTTGGCCTTGATCGATTTGTCGACCTCGCCGATGACGGTATCAAATTGGCCTTTGGCAAGCTCCGCCAGCTCCGAGATCGCTTCCTTGTGACGCAACAGCGACTTGGGTGTGAAGATCACCAGTGGCTTGCGGAACAGGCGCACCATCTGGCGTCGCAGGAGATGAAAAATCTGCGCCGGTGTGGTTGGCTGCACCACCTGGATGTTGTGATCCGCGCACAGTTGCAGAAAACGTTCGATGCGTGCGGAAGAATGCTCCGGGCCCTGGCCTTCATAGCCATGCGGCAACATCAGGGTGAGGCCGCAGGCGCGCCCCCACTTGACCTCGCCGGAGGTGATGAACTGGTCGATCACCACCTGCGCGCCGTTGGCGAAGTCGCCGAACTGGCCTTCCCAGATCACCAGGGTATTCGGTTCCGAAGCCGCGTAGCCGTACTCGAAACCCATCACCGCCTCCTCGGACAACACCGAGTCGATGACGGTGAAAGGCGCCTGCTTGTCCGACACATTGGCCAGCGGCACGTAGCTGCCTGCGTCCCATTTTTCGCGGTTCTGGTCATGCAGTACCGCATGGCGATGGGTGAAGGTGCCACGCCCGCTGTCCTGGCCCGTCAGGCGCACCGCATAGCCGGATGCGACCAGCGAGGCATAGGCGAGATGTTCGCCCATGCCCCAATCGAGCGGCTGTTCGCCACGCGCCATCTTGCGGCGATTGCCGATCAGGGTATCTGCCAGCGGATGCGGCTTGAAGCTCTCCGGGATGGTGGTAATGCGCTCGCCCAGGCGCTTGATCTCGGCCAGCGGCAGGGCGGTATCGGCCGCGTCGGTCCATTTCTTGTTGAGGAACGGCACCCAGTCAACCGCATATTTGCTCTTGAAATCCGACAAAACGTACTCGACCGTCGATTTGCCTTCATCCATCAGGTCGCGGAAGCTCTTGACCATCTGCTCCGGTTCGCCGGCTTTCAGAACGCCTTGCGCAACCAGCTTTTCGCCGTACAGTTTGCGCGTGCCCGGATGCTGGCCAATGCGCTTGTACATCAGCGGCTGGGTGAGAGCCGGCGTATCCTGTTCGTTGTGGCCGAGCTTGCGGAAGCAAATGATGTCGACCACGATGTCTTTCCTGAACTCGGCGCGGAAATCAATCGCGATCTGGGTTGCAAACACCACTGCTTCCGGGTCATCGCCGTTGACATGCAGCACCGGCGCCTCGATCATCTTGACCACGTCCGAGCAATACAGGGTCGAACGCGAGTCGCGCGGGTCCGAAGTGGTGAAGCCGATCTGGTTGTTGATCACCAGGTGCACCGTGCCATGGGTGCCATAGCCGCGGGTCTGCGCCAGATTCAGGGTTTCCATCACCACGCCCTGGCCGGCGAACGCAGCATCGCCGTGCACCAGGATCGGCAATACCTGCGAACCGTCCTTGTCGCCGCGCCGATCCATGCGCGCCTTGCAGGAACCCTCGACTACCGGATTGACGATTTCCAGATGCGAGGGGTTGAACGCCAGACTCAAATGCACCGGCCCGCCCGGGGTCGAGATATCCGAGGAAAAGCCCTTGTGATACTTCACATCGCCTGCCGGCAGATCGTCCAGATGCTTGCCCTCGAATTCCTCGAACAGGTCCGAGGGCATCTTGCCCAGGGTATTGACCAGGACATTCAAGCGGCCGCGGTGCGCCATGCCGATCACGATCTCCTGCACGCCCTTCTCACCGGCGCGCTGGATCAGTTCGTCGATCGAGGCGATGAAGCTTTCGCCGCCTTCCAGGGAAAACCGCTTTTGCCCCACATAGCGGGTATGCAGGTAGCGCTCCAGGCCTTCGGCCGCGGTGACGCGCTCGAAAATGTGGCGCTTCTTGTCGGCGTCGAATTTGGGCGTTGAGCGGGTGCTCTCCAGCCGTTGCTGCAGCCAGCGTTTCTGCGCCGGATCGCTGATGTACA
Source organism: uncultured Burkholderiales bacterium (assembly GCA_964470865.1). Lineage (GTDB taxonomy): Bacteria > Pseudomonadota > Gammaproteobacteria > Burkholderiales > JAEUOS01 > JAEUOS01. Next base: position 43,196 of record CAYYFR010000012.1, read on the forward strand.
TGAACTCCGCGCCGATAGTGCCGCAGTAGGTCTCGCGCAGTCCCTGGATGATCTCGCGCAGCGTCATCGATTCGCGGCCGAAATACAGCGACTGCGCATTGAACGTCATGTCCATGTCGGCCTCTGTGAGGTCGTAGAACACTGGCTCGAGTTCGGGAATCGGCGTGCGCTCGGCGCGCTTGAGCGGATCCAGATCGGCCCAGCGGGTGCCGAGGAAGCGATAGGCGGCGATCAGTTGCTGGACGAAGACCTGCTTGCGCGCTACCGAAAGATCAACAGTGGAGCCGCCCTGCGGCCTCAGGGAACCGTCTTTGGCGCGCAGCGCGAACGACTCGACCACCGGCGCATGCGGCACGTCGCGCCCGGGATCCGCGCCAGCGTTCGGCGGCACCACCTGCAGGGCATCGAAGTACTCGCGCCATTTCTCCGGCACCGAGCCCGGGTTGTCGAGGTAGTTCTCGTAGAGCTCCTCAACGTAGGGCGCGTTGCCGCCGAACAGATACGAATTTGACTGGTATTGCTTCATCATGGCGTTCACCTTTCTCGAGTTTCTCGATGCAGTGCGGGCAATGCGGGATCGCCTAGGCGCTCCCCGCTTGACCCCCTCGCGCCACGGCTTGACCGGATTGCGAGGAGCCGCGCACCCGTGCCAGGTGCGCGTGACCAATTGTCAGGGAAGTTTCAGCTCGATCGGCGGGGTCAGGTTGGGATGGCTGGACATTAGCGGGCGTTGGTCAACGGCGATCGGGGAAGAACAGCAACCCTTCCGCTTCACTTCACCAAAAAGCTAGCGCGTTGCGATCGCTTGGACATCACGTCGCGGGCTGCCGATGAAGAGCTGCCGCGGGCGGCCGATTTTCTGCTCCGGATCGGAGATCATTTCGTTCCATTGCGCGATCCAGCCGACGGTGCGCGCCAGGGCAAAGATGCCGGTGAACAAGGAGACCGGAATGCCCAGTGCGCGCTGCACGATGCCCGAGTAGAAATCGACATTCGGGTACAGCTTGCGCTGCACGAAATAGTCGTCCTCAAGCGCGATCTTCTCGAGCGCCATCGCCAGCTTGAACACGGGGTCGTCGTGCAGACCCAGTTCGTTCAACACTTCGTGGCAGGTCTCGCGCATGAGCTTGGCGCGCGGGTCGTAGTTCTTGTAGACGCGATGGCCGAAGCCCATCAACTTGACGTCCGAATTCTTGTCTTTCACTCGCTTGATGAATTCGCCGATCTTCTCGACCCCACCCTGGTTCTGGATGTCGAAGAGCATGTTGAGCGCCGCTTCGTTGGCACCACCATGTGCCGGGCCCCACAGGCAGGCGATGCCGGCGGCGATACAGGCAAACGGATTGGCTCCCGACGAACCGGAAAGGCGCACCGTCGAGGTCGATGCATTCTGCTCATGATCGGCGTGCAGGATGAAAATGCGATCCAGAGCACGCACCATCACGTCATTGGACTTGTAGTCCTCGGCCGGAACGGCGAACATCATGCGCATGAAGTTCGCCGTGTACGAAAGGTCGTTGCGCGGATAGACGAAGGGCTGGCCGATCGAGTACTTGTAGGCCATCGCCACTAACGTCGGCAGCTTTGCGATCAGGCGAATCGCCGAGACCTCGCGGTGATGCGCATCGTTGATGTCAAGCGAGTCATGATAGAAGGCCGACAGCGCGCCGACCGAGCCGACCAGAACCGCCATCGGATGGGCGTCACGGCGAAAGCCGCGAAAGAAATTCTGCATCTGCTCGTGCACCATGGTGTGGTGCGTCACGAGATCGACAAACTTGTCGCGCTCGATCAGATTCGGCAGGTTGCCGTTGAGCAACAGGTAGCAGGTTTCAAGGAAATCGCAGTTCACTGCCAGCTGCTCGATCGGATAACCGCGATACAGCAGTTCGCCCTTGTCGCCATCGATATAGGTGATCGACGAGTTGCACGACGCCGTCGACATGAAGCCGGGGTCATAGGTGAATTTTCCGGTCTTGCCGTAGAGCGCGCGGATGTCAACCACGTCGGGCCCGATGGTGCCTTTGTAGACCGGAAAATCAATCGATGGCGAGCCATCGGAAAACGACAGGGTGGCCTTGGTATCGCTGGGCTTCATGCTCATGGATTGCTCCCGAAAGTTCTGTTTTTCTTTAAGGTCGCCAAAGGCCGGCTACCCAGTCTGGTGTGCGGCTTGACAATTGCGCAGCATGCCCAGCACCGCTTGGGCGCCAGGGCCCGCGCTTGCTCCCAGATCGGCGCGATTGACGATCAGGTCCCACAGATCGCCGTCGGCCAATTCCAGCAGGGCCTTGAGGCCCTCCACACGCACGGCATCGAGATCGCCTGCATGGCGGTCAAAAAACGTGCTCAGCACCAGGTCGTTTTCCAGCATGCCGCGGCGGCTGCTCCACTTCAAACGCGAAAGCTGTACGGAATCGAGCATAAACGATGTGCGGCTTCAGGCGGGCCTCAAACGGCGCGCCGAACCATCAATTCCTTGATCTTGCCGATCGCCTTGGTCGGGTTCAGGCCCTTCGGGCACACGTCGACGCAGTTCATGATCGAATGGCAGCGGAACAGGCGATACGGGTCTTCCAGGTTGTCGAGGCGCTCGGCGCCGGCCTGGTCGCGCGTGTCGGCCAGAAACCTGTAGGCCTGCAGCAAGCCGGCCGGGCCGACGAATTTATCCGGGTTCCACCAGAATGACGGGCATGCGGTCGAGCATGCAGCGCACAGGATGCATTCGTACAAGCCATCGAGTTCCTCGCGCTCTTCCGGCGACTGCAGGCGTTCCTTTTCCGGCAAGGGATCATGGTTGACCAGATAAGGACGGATCGAGTTGTACTGCTTGAAGAATTGCGTCATGTCGACGATCAGGTCGCGGATCACCGGCAGGCCAGGCAGCGGACGCAGCACCACATGCTCGCCGAGATCAGCCACATTGGTCAGGCACGCCAGACCATTCTTGCCATTGATGTTCATCGCATCCGAGCCGCACACACCTTCGCGGCAGGAACGGCGGAACGCGAAGGAGTCGTCCATTGCCTTCACGCGAACCAGTGCATCGAGCAGCATGCGGTCGGAGGGTTCGAGCGGGACGTCGTAATCCTTCATGTAAGGCGCGGCGTCGCGGTCCGGATCGTAGCGATAGAGCGAAATTTTCATCTGGGCTTGCCTTGCTTGCAAAAAGTTCAGTAGGTACGAACCTTGGCCGGAATCGACTCGGTCGACAATGGCGTGAAGATCACCGGCTTGTAGTCGATGCGATCGCCCTCCTTGTACCAGAGCGTGTGCTTGAGCCATTCATCATCGTTGCGACCGTTGGGGCGCTCTGGCGTGTCATGGCAGTCAGCGCGGTCATGTGCGCCGCGGCTTTCCTTGCGCGCTTCCGCCGAAACCATGGTCGAACGTGCCACCTCGATCAGGTTGTCGAGTTCGAGCGCCTCGATGCGTGCGGTATTGAACACCTTCGACTTGTCGCTGATCTCGGTCATCGCCACACGGCTGGCCACTTCCTTGATCTTGCTGACGCCCTCGACCAACATTTCCGGGAAACGGAACACACCGCAATGACGCTGCATGGTGCGCTGCATTTCGGCGCGTGTTTCGTGCACGTTGGCGCCGTCTTTCTGGTGGTTGAGCCGATCAAGGCGCGCCAGCGTGACGTCGGTGGCATCCTTGGGCAGATCACGATGTGCCTTGCTGGAGGCGAGATACCTGATCATGCGGTCGCCGGCGGCCTTGCCGAACACCAGCAGATCAGTCAGGGAGTTGGTGCCCAGGCGATTGGCGCCGTGCACCGACGCGCAGGCGCATTCACCGGCCGCATACATACCTTCGACGACCTCGTTCGGGCCGCTCTTGCCGGGAGCCACCACCTCGCCCAGGTAGTTGGTCGGAATGCCGCCCATCTGGTAATGGCAGGTCGGTACCACCGGAATCGGATCGCGCGCCGGATCGACATTGGCGAATTTCTTGGCGATCTCGCGAATGCCGGGCAGGCGCTTGTCGATGGTTTCGGGACCCAGGTGATCGAGCTTGAGCAACAGGTAGTCGCCATCCTTGCCGGCGCCGCGCCCCTCGAGGATTTCGGTGGCCATCGCCCGTGACACCACGTCACGGGACGCCAGATCCTTGGCGTTGGGCGCGTAACGCTCCATGAAGCGCTCACCGTCCTTGTTGAGCAGGTAACCGCCCTCGCCGCGCACGCCCTCGGTGATCAGCACACCCGCGCCCGCAACCCCGGTCGGATGGAACTGCCAGAACTCCATGTCTTCCAGAGGAATGCCGGCACGCGCCGCCATGCCAAGGCCGTCGCCGGTATTGATGAAGGCATTGGTGGACGACGCGTAGATACGCCCGCCGCCGCCGGTGGCGAACAGCGTCGCCTTGGCTTGCAGCACCATGACGTCGCCGGTTTCCATTTCGAGTGCGGTCACTCCAAGCACCGCGCCGTCGAGCGGATCGCGAATCAGGTCCAGTCCCATCCATTCGACGAAAAACTGCGTGTTGGCGCGCACATTGCGCTGGTAAAGCGTGTGCAGCATCGCGTGCCCGGTACGATCGGCCGCACAGCATGAGCGTTGCACCGGCGGCCCGGCTCCCATGTTCTGCATGTGCCCGCCAAACGGCCGTTGATAGATGGTGCCGTCTTCGTTGCGATCGAACGGCATGCCGAAATGCTCGAGTTCAATCACGCATTTGGGTGCTTCACGCGCCAGGAATTCGGCCGCATCCTGGTCGGCCAGCCAGTCCCCTCCCTTGACGGTGTCATACATGTGCCACTGCCAGGAATCGGGGCCCATGTTGCCCAGCGACGCACCGACCCCACCCTGCGCGGCGACGGTGTGGGAGCGGGTCGGAAACACCTTGGTGATCACTGCGACCTTCAAGCCCGCTTCGGACAACTGCAGGGCGCCGCGCAGGCCGGCGCCGCCGGCGCCGACCACGATTGCGTCAAACTTGCGAACGGTCAATGCCATCTATGCTTTCCTTACTGCAAGAAGATTTTCAGGGCCCACATGGCGCACGCAAGCAACCACACCAGGGTGCCCACCTGCAGGGCCAGTCGCACGCTCGTGGGCTTGATGTAGTCCATCCAGATATCGCGCATGCCGACCCAGGCGTGGTACAGCAGACAGGCAATGAACGTCAAAGTTGCAATCTTCATCCAGACCGGGCTGAATACGCCGTACCAGCTCAGATAATCGCTCGGCTTCTGCACCAGCAGTACCGCCAGCAGCAATACCGTATAGAGAGCCATCAAAACCGCCGTGGCGCGTTGACCCAGCCAGTCGCGAAAACCGTAGTGCGCACCGACGATAATTCGTTGTTTCATGTTTTCAAAACCCGCGAAACACTAGAGAAAAAGTTGCCATGCGGCCAGCAAGGTCAGCGGAATGCTCACCAGATAGACCGCGCCGGCGCTCATGCGCGCCGACGCCAGGTCGATGCCCTTGTGCATGTCGAGCATCAGGTAGCGAATGCCGGCACAGAAATGGTGGAGAAAGCCCCACAGCAAGCCGGCCAGTGCGAGCTTGATCCACCATAACGCCAGCAGCTCCTTGACGACGTCGAAGCCGATCTCGGTGCCCAGGCTCTTGTCGAGCAACCACAAAATCAGCGGAATGGCGAGAAACATGGCCGCACCGCTGAGGCGATGCATGATCGACACCCAGCCCGGCAATGGCAGCCGAATTTTCATCAGATTCAGATGCTTGGGGCGTGGTTTGAGAGGCTTGGCGGTGGAAGAAGACATGCCGTGGGAAAGTCCGTTTGCGAGGCGATTGGGGATCTGGGCGGCGGTCGCTACCGATGCGCGGAATGCAGCATCCCAGCCAAATAATTATACATGCCGACCATGCTGCAGAGCATCAACTGAGTTCGTTCTTGTAGTAGTGCTTGTTCGTTGCATAGAGCCCGCGCCTGACTTCTACCGGTTTGTCGCCATAGGTGAAGGTAAGGCGCTCGACCGACAGCAGCGGCGTGCCGGCGGCGACACCGAGGATCGAAGCGACCTCCGGATCTGCCGGAACGGCGCGTATCTTCTCGACCGCCCGCACCATCTTGATGCCGAATTCACTTTCGAACATGCTGTATAGCGGCGCTTTGGATTCGGTCAGGCGCTCGGCCGACAAGCCCTTGAAGAAGGTGCCCGGAAGCCACAATTCATCGAGCACACAGGGCGTGCCGGAAAACGCCAGCAGGCGACGAATCGTCACCAGCGAGTCGCCCGCCTTGAGATCGAGCTGGCGCGCGATTTCCGCCGGGGCACGCGCCCGGCGGCATTCCAGGATGCGGCTTTGCGGATAGCCCTGCTCGCCTTCGTCGGGCACCAGGCGCAGGAAGCGGAACTGCGCGCGCGCCTCGGTGTGGGTCGCAACAAACGTGCCCTTGCCCTGGCGCCGCGACAACAGGTTTTCGGACGCCAGTTCGTCGACCGCCTTGCGTACCGTACCCTGGCTCACCTTGTAGCGTGCCGCCAGCTCGATCTCCGACGGAATCATCTCGCCGGGCTTCCATTCACCCGCCTCGAGGCGCTGCGTGATCAGCGCCTTGATTTGCCGGTACAGCGGGCTGAAGGTGGGCGATACCATCGTTGGACCGGGCGCCCCTGGCGCTGCATCTGGATTCATGCGCCGGATTGAATCACAAACTGCGGGATTGCGTCTATATCTTGTTTTATATCTTATATAAGACATAAGACTATACTTGACTCTCGGCCGGGTTTTTCTCTACACTTCGAAGGGTTCGACTAGTGGATCGCCCAGCGCTGGTACCGTTTGTTGGATGCGCGTGGCAAGATGCCGGTGTATCCCTTCCCACCTACGCCAAGATCGAGGAGCAATTCCCCCATGGCCAAACCCCCAGTGCGCATCGCGATTACCGGCGCCGCCGGTCAAATCGGTTATTCATTGCTGTTCCGCATCGCCAATGGCGACATGCTCGGCCGCGACCAGCCGGTGATTCTGCAGTTGCTCGAGATTCCCGACGAGAAGGCGCAGAAAGCCCTCAAGGGCGTGATGATGGAAATCGACGACTGCGCCTTTCCGCTCATGGCCGGCATGAGCGCGCATGGCGACCCGATGACCGCGTTCAAGGACATCGATTACGCCTTGCTGGTAGGTGCACGGCCGCGCGGCCCGGGCATGGAGCGCAAGGACCTGCTGGCGGCCAATGCCGCGATTTTCACCGTCCAGGGCCGGGCGCTCGACGCGGTGGCAGCGCGCAATGTGCGCGTGCTGGTGGTCGGCAATCCGGCCAATACAAACGCCTACATCGCGATGAAATCGGCGCCTTCGCTGCCGCAGAAGAATTTCACCGCGATGCTGCGCCTGGATCACAATCGCGCGCTGTCGCAGTTGGCCGCAAAATCCGGCAAGCCGGTGGCGTCGATCCAGAAGCTTGTGGTTTGGGGCAACCACTCGCCCACCATGTACCCCGACTACCGCTTCGCGGTGGCGGACGGCCAGGCCATCAAGGGCCTGATCAACGATGAAGCATGGAACCAGGACACGTTCCTTCCGACGGTCGGCAAGCGCGGTGCGGCCATCATCGAGGCGCGTGGCCTGTCGTCGGCGGCCTCGGCTGCCAATGCGGCGATCGACCATATGCGCGACTGGGCGTTGGGCACCAATGGCCAGTGGGTGACCATGGGCATCGCTTCGGATGGCAGCTACGGTATTCCGCAAGACACCATGTACGGCTTCCCGGTGATCTGCGCCGGCGGCGAATACAGCATGGTCCGCGACCTGGAGATCGACGCCTTTTCACGCGAGCGCATGGACTTCACCTTGAAGGAACTGGGTGAAGAGCGCGACGGCGTCAAGCATTTGCTGCCCTGAAACGAGTACGGGCGCCGCGCAGGTGCCTGTTTTTCATGCCAACTCATCCCCGCGACGTACTTTTTGTTGACGGCATCGCACTGCCGGTAATTCCGGCTTGCGAGCATTTCGCCGGCAATGAAAAGTTCATCCGCCGCGCGTTCGAGCAGCAACGTGCCACCGCCCTGCAAGACACGGCGCTGTTCGACGTGCTGTGCGATCTCGAGGACGGCGCTGCTGCCGGCTGCGAGGCCGAGGCCGCGCAGATGGCGGCAGAACTGATCGCCGGTGCCGACAATCGCTATGGCCGTGCCGGTGTGCGGGTGCACGATGCCGGCCATCCGCACTGCATGAAAGATATCGAAATCGTGGTGCGCGCCGCCGGTTCGCGCCTGGCCTACATCACCCTTCCCAAGTGCGACAGCCGCATGGATGCGCTGAAGATCGCCTCCTGGATCAACCATGTGGCCGAGGACAGTGGCCACCGGCGCATCATCCCGCTGCACGTGATGATCGAAACCCACAATGGCTTGCGCGAAGTGTTCGACATCGTCGACTTGCCGCAGATCCAGGGCGTCAACCTGGGCATCATGGACTTCATCAGCTCGCACCAGGGGGCGATCCCGGCCACGGCCATGTCGTCCCCAGGCCAGTTCGAACACCCGCTGATCCGCCGCGCCAAGCTGGAAATAAGCGCCGCGGCCTTGAGTGCCGGTGCGCTGCCGATCCACGGTATTACGCAGGAATACCGCAACCCCGCCGTGGCCGAGTCCGACGCCCGGCGCGCGCGCACCGAGTTCGGCTATCTGCGACAGTACAGCATCCATCCCGACCAGATCCTGCCGATCTTGCGAGGCATGCGCCCGGATGCCGACGAGATCGAGGACGCGGCGCTTATCCTGCTGGCCGCGCAGACCGCCGATTGGGGCCCGGTCGGGCACAAGGGCAAGCTGCATGATCGCGCCAGTTTCCGCTACTACTGGCAATTGCTCGAACGCGCACAGCGCACTGGTGCCGCAGTGCCGGCCGACGCGCACGCCGCATTTTTCAACTAGGGAAAAAATGATGAGGATGTCAGCTGGAGCCAAGTTCCGCCAGGCCATCAAGACCGAAAACCCGCTGCAGGTAGCCGGCACCATCACCGCTTACGCCGCGCGCATGGCCGAGCGGACCGGTTTCAAGGCGGTCTACCTTTCCGGTGGTGGCGTGGCCGCCAATTCGCTGGGCATGCCCGATCTGGGCATCAGCACCATGGAAGACGTGCTGACCGATGCGCGCCGCATCACTGCGGTGTGCTCACTGCCCCTGCTGGTCGACATCGACACCGGCTGGGGCAGTGCCTTCAACATCGCACGCACCATCAAGACCTTCATCCAGGCAGAAGTCGCCGCGGTGCACATGGAAGACCAGGTCGGCGCCAAGCGCTGCGGGCATCGTCCGGGCAAGGAAGTCGTCAGCGCCGCAGAGATGGTCGACCGCATCAAGGCTGCTGTGGATGCCAAGACCGATGCCGAATTCGTGATCATGGCGCGCACCGACGCTCTCGCGTCCGAAGGCCTGAACGCGGCGATCGATCGCGCCTGTGCCTATGTGGAGGCCGGTGCCGACATGATTTTTCCGGAAGCGATCACCGAACTGTGGCAGTACAAAAAGGTCAAAGACGCAGTGAAGGTGCCGATCCTGGCCAACCTGACCGAGTTCGGATCGACGCCGCTATTCACTTTGGACCAGTTGCGCAGCGTCAACGTCGACATCGCGCTCTACTGTTGCGGTGCTTATCGCGCCATGAACGCGGCGGCGCTCGATTTTTATCAGGTGCTGCGGCGCGAGGGCACGCAAAAGAACGTGGTGCCGTCGATGCAGACGCGCGCCGACCTGTACGACTACCTCGGCTATCACGAGTACGAAAACAAGCTCGACGCCCTGTTTTCCCAGGGCAAGGGCAAATAGTCCAGCTTTCCAAAAGGAGACCCCCCATGAGTGAGCAAACAGCCCCTGCTTCCGGCCCGAAACCGAAAAAATCGGTGGCCTTGTCCGGCGTGGTTGCCGGCAACACGGCGCTCTGCACCGTCGGGCGCAGTGGCAATGACCTGAACTATCGCGGCTACGACATTCTCGACATTGCCAACGCCTGCGCGTTCGAGGAGATCGCCTACCTGCTGGTGCACGGCAAGCTGCCGAACGCCGCCGAACTGGCGGGCTACAAGAAGAAGCTCAAGGCCTTGCGTGGCCTGCCCGCGGCGGTCAAGGCCGCACTCGAGGCGCTGCCTGCGGCATCGCATCCGATGGACGTGATGCGCACCGGTGTCTCCGCGCTGGGCTGCGCAGTGCCGGAAAAGGATGATCACAACCACCCGGGCGCGCGCGACATCGCCGACCGCCTGATGGCCTCGTTGGGATCGATGCTTCTGTATTGGCACCATTACGCCTTCAACGGCAAGCGCATCGAGGTCGAAACCGACGACGACACCATCGGCGGGCATTTCCTCCACTTGCTGCACGGCGTCAAGCCGGCGGACGACTGGGTCGATGCAATGCATACCTCGCTGATCCTGTATGCCGAGCATGAATTCAATGCGTCGACCTTCACCTGCCGCGTCATCGCCGGCACCGGTTCGGACATGCATTCGGCGATTTGCGGCGGCATCGGTGCCTTGCGCGGCCCCAAGCATGGCGGCGCCAACGAAGTGGCCTTCGAGGTGCAGAAGCGCTATGAGTCGGCGAACGAGGCTGAAAGCGACATCCGTGCGCGTGTCGAAAGGAAGGAAGTGGTGATCGGCTTCGGTCACCCGGTCTACACTATCTCCGACCCGCGCAACAAGGTGATCAAGGAAGTCGCGCGCAAGCTGTCTGCGGATGCCGGCGACATGAAGATGTTCGACATCGCCGAGCGGCTCGAGACGGTGATGCTGGACGCCAAGAAGATGTTTCCCAACCTCGACTGGTTTTCGGCAGTCAGCTATCACATGATGGGTGTGCCTACCGCGATGTTCACGCCGATTTTCGTCATCGCCCGCACCGCCGGCTGGGCCGCCCATGTGATCGAGCAGCGCATCGACGGCAAGATCATCCGCCCGACCGCCAATTACACCGGGCCGGACGAGCGCAAGTTCGTGCCCTTGAACCATCGTTGACCTGCCACTCCCGATCCACACCACCGATCCACACCACCGATCCACACCATGAACAGCGCCGATCGCAAGCCCCTGCCAGGTACTTCGCTTGACTACTTCGACGCGCGCGCGGCGGTCGAGCGTATCGCGCCGGGTGCGTATGACAAGCTGCCCTATTGCTCGCGCGTGCTGGCCGAAAACCTGGTGCGGCGCTGCGATCCGGCCCAGCTGACCGCGTCGCTTGTGCAACTGATCGAACGCCGCCGCGATCTCGACTTTCCGTGGTTCCCCACCCGCGTGGTGTGCCACGACATCCTGGGCCAGACCGCGCTGGTGGACTTGGCCGGTCTGCGCGACGCCATCGCCGCCGCCGGCGGCGACCCAGCCAAGGTCAACCCGGTGGTGCCGGTGCAGTTGATCGTCGACCATTCGCTTTCGGTTGAGAGTGGCGGCTTCGACCCGCAGGCGCTTGAGAAGAACCGCGCCATCGAAGACCGGCGCAACGAAGACCGTTTTCATTTCATCGAATGGAGCCGGCTCGCGTTCGAGAATGTCGAAGTGATCCCGGCCGGCAACGGCATCATGCACCAGATCAATCTGGAAAAAATGTCGCCGGTGATCCATGCACAGGGCGGCGTCGCCTTCCCCGATACGTTAGTCGGTACCGATAGCCACACGCCCCATGTGGATGCATTGGGCGTGATCGCCATCGGCGTGGGCGGCCTCGAAGCCGAGAGCGTGATGCTGGGCCGCGCCTCGTGGATGCGCCTGCCCGACATCATCGGCGTCGAACTGTCGGGCCGGCGCCAGCCCGGCATCACCGCCACCGACATCGTGCTGGTACTCACCGAGTTCCTGCGCAAGCAGAAGGTGGTGGGGGCCTACCTCGAGTTCTACGGTGCGGGCGCCTCCCTGCTGACCCTGGGCGATCGCGCCACCATTTCCAACATGGCGCCGGAGTACGGCGCCACCGCGGCGATGTTCTCGATCGACCAGCAGACCATCAGCTACCTGCGCCTCACCGGGCGCAGCGACGAACAGGTGCGACTGGTTGAAACCTACGCCAAGGCGGCGGGCCTGTGGTCCGACACGCTGGGCCAGGTGGAGTACGAGCGCGTTCTCAAGTTCGACCTGTCAAGTGTGGTGCGCACCATGGCCGGCCCGTCGAACCCGCATGCGCGCCTGGCCACCTCGGAGCTGGCGGCCAAGGGCATCGCCAGGCCGTGGCTATCGGAGGCGGGGCAAATGCCCGACGGCGCCGTGATCATCGCTGCCATCACCAGTTGCACCAATACCAGCAACCCGCGCAACGTCATCGCCGCAGGCCTGGTGGCACGCAACGCCAACCGGCTGGGCTTGAAGCGCAAGCCCTGGGTCAAGAGCTCGCTGGCGCCAGGCTCCAAGACGGTCGCCTTGTACCTGGAGGCAGCCGGCCTGCTGCCGGAGCTGGAAAAGCAAGGCTTTGGCATCGTCGGCTTCGCCTGCACCACCTGCAACGGCATGTCCGGCGCGCTCGACCCCGCGATCCAGCGCGAAATCATCGAGCGCGATCTTTACGCCACCGCTGTGCTTTCGGGCAATCGCAATTTCGACGGCCGCATCCACCCTTACGCGAAGCAGGCCTTTCTCGCATCGCCCCCGCTGGTGGTGGCCTACGCGCTGGCCGGCACGATCCGCTTCGACATCGAACGGGATTCATTCGGCAACGACGCCGCCGGCCAGCCGATCACGCTCAAGGACCTGTGGCCTGCGGATGAAGAGATCGATGCCATCGTCGCATCGAGCGTAAAGCCGGAGCAGTTCCGGCAGGTCTATATCCCGATGTTCGAGGCACGTGCCGCTAGCCACGAAAAGATCAGCCCGCTCTACGCCTGGCGCGCCCAAAGCACCTACATTCGCCGCCCGCCATACTGGGACAGCGAGGGTCAGGGCGCGCTGGCGGCCAGCCCGCGCACCCTGAAGGACATGCGCGCGCTGGCGCTTCTGGGTGACAACATCACCACCGATCACCTGTCGCCATCGAACGCGATCATGCGCGATTCCGCCGCCGGTGAATACCTGGCGAAAATGGGCCTGCCCGAGGAGGACTTCAATTCCTACGCCACGCACCGCGGCGACCACTTGACAGCGCAGCGTGCCACCTTCGCCAACCCCACCCTCAACAACGAAATGGCTGTCGAGAGCGGTCCTGACGGCGCCAAGGCCATGACCGGGTCGCTCGCCCGCCTTGAACCTGAAGGGCGGGTGATGCGCATGTGGGAAGCCATCGAGACCTACATGGAACGCAGGCAGCCACTGATCATCATCGCCGGCGCCGACTATGGCCAGGGCTCGTCGCGCGACTGGGCCGCCAAGGGCGTGCGCTTAGCCGGCGTCGAGGCGATCGCCGCCGAAGGCTTCGAGCGCATCCACCGCACCAACCTGATCGGCATGGGCGTGTTGCCGCTGGAATTCAAGGCCGGCACCACGCGCCACACGCTCAAGATCGACGGCACGGAGACCTTCGATGTCGAAGGCGAACGCACACCGCGCGCCGACTTGACGCTGGTTGTCAAGCGTCGCAATGGCGCACGCGTCGCCGTGCCGGTCACCTGCCGCCTGGATACCGCCGAAGAGGTGTCGATTTACCAAGCCGGCGGCGTCCTGCAGCGCTTCGCGCAAGACTTTCTGGAAAAGGCCGCCGCATGAAAACCTTTGCAGCGCAGATTCGCGTCCCTGCCACCTACATGCGCGGCGGCACCAGCAAGGGCGTGTTTTTCCATGTGCCGGACATGCCGCCGGCGCTGCAACAGCCGGGCCCGGCGCGCGACGCGTTTTTGCTGCGCCTGATCGGCAGCCCCGACCCCTACGGCAAGCACACCGACGGCATGGGGGGCGCCACCTCGTCGACCAGCAAGGCCGTGCTGCTGTGCAAGAGCACGCAACCCGGCCACGATGTCGACTATTTGTTCGGCCAGGTCGCCATCGACAAGGCCTTTGTCGACTGGGCCGGCAATTGCGGCAACCTTTCTGCGGCGGTTGGCCCGTTTGCCATCAGCAACGGCCTGATCGACCCGGCGCGCGTGCCGCAGAACGGCATCGCGACTGTGCGCATCTGGCAGGCCAACATTCAGAAGACCATCATCTCGCATGTGCAGATGAACCACGGCCTGGTGCAGGAAACCGGCGATTTCGAGCTTGACGGCGTGACCTTCCCTGCCGCCGAAGTGAAGCTTGAATTCCTCGACCCCGCCGCCGAGGAAGAAGGTGCCGGCGGCGCCCTGTTTCCCACCGGCAACCTGATCGATGAACTGGAAGTGCCGGCCGCCGGCAATTTCAAGGGAGGCCGGCTCAAGGCCACCATGCTGACCGCCGGCATTCCGACGATTTTTGTCGAAGCCGCGGCCATCGGCTTTGACGGCACCGAATTGCAGGAAGCCATCAACGGCAGCACGGCCAACCTGGCCAAACTCGAAGCCATCCGCACTGCAGGCGCATTGCGCATGGGGCTCATCAACGCCCCCGAAGAGATGGCCCGGCGCCAGCACATACCCAAGGTGGCCTTCGTGGCACCACCCGCGAGCTATACCGCATCCAGCGGCAAGAGCATCGGCGTAGCCGATGTCGACATGCTGGTGCGCGCCATGTCAATGGGCAAGCTGCATCACGCCATGATGGGTACCGCTGCGGTGGCCATCGGCGTGGGCGCCTGCGTTCCGGGCACCCTGGTCAACCTGGCCGCAGGTGGCGGCGCGCGCTCGGCAGTGCGTTTCGGCCACCCCTCGGGCACGCTTGTCGTGGGCGCCGAAGCAGTCCAGGCAGGCGGCCAATGGGTGGTCAAGAAGGCGGTGATGAGCCGCAGTGCGCGCGTCTTGATGGAAGGCTTTGTACGCGTGCCGGTTTGATTCCGGCCGCGCGTATCCTATTTCAGTCCGCATCGTTTGCATAGCCAAGGAGCTTCACATGCTAGTTGCATACCGTCAACACGTAGCCGAGCGCGCAGCGCTTGGCATTGCGCCGCTGCCGCTGTCGGCGCAGCAGACCGCCGACGTCATCGAGCTCCTCAAGGCGCCGCCGGCGGGCGAAGAAAAAGTCTTGGTCGAACTCATCACCAATCGCGTGCCCGCCGGGGTGGACGATGCCGCCAAGGTCAAGGCCTCCTACCTGGCGGCGGTCGCGCATGGCAACGAGAAATGCCCGCTGATTTCGCGCGAGAAGGCCACCGAGCTCCTGGGCACCATGCTGGGTGGATACAACATTCATCCGCTGATCGAACTGCTCGACGATGCCACCATTGGCGGCATCGCCGCTGGAGCCCTGAAGAAAACCCTGCTGATGTTCGACGCTTTCCATGACGTCAAGGAAAAAGCCGACAAGGGCAATGCCCACGCCAAGGGCGTGATCAGAAGTTGGGCCGAGGCCGAGTGGTTCACCAGCCGCCCCGAGGTACCCGAAAGCCTGACCATCACGGTGCTCAAGGTGACCGGCGAGACCAATACCGACGACCTCTCCCCGGCGCCGGACGCCTGGAGCCGGCCGGACATTCCGCTACACGCGCTGGCCATGCTCAAGAACCCGCGCCCGGGTATCACCCCGGAAGAAGAAGGCAGGCGCGGCCCGATCAAGTTCATGCAGGACCTGCGCGCCAAGGGCAACCTCGTGGCCTACGTGGGCGATGTGGTCGGCACCGGTTCATCACGCAAGTCGGCCACCAACAGCGTGCTGTGGTGGACCGGTGAAGACATTCCGTTCGTGCCCAACAAGCGCTTCGGCGGAGTCTGCCTGGGCAGCAAGATAGCGCCGATTTTCTTCAACACCATGGAAGATGCCGGCGCCCTGCCGATCGAACTCGATGTTTCGAAAATGGAAATGGGCGACACCGTTGAACTGCGCCCCTACGAAGGAAAAGCCCTGAAGAACGGGCAAGTGATCGCCGAGTTCTCCGTGCGCTCCGATGTGATCTTCGACGAAGTGCGTGCCGGTGGCCGCATTCCGTTGATTGTTGGCCGCGGGCTGACCGCCAAGGCACGCGAGGCGCTCGGCATGCCGCCCTCGACCCTGTTTCGCCTGCCGCAAGTGCCGCCGGACACCGGCAAAGGCTTCACGCTGGCGCAAAAAATCGTCGGCCGCGCCTGCGGCCTGCCCGCAGACCGTGGCATGCGTCCCGGCACCTACTGCGAGCCACGCATGGCTTCGGTGGGCTCGCAAGACACCACCGGCCCCATGACCCGCGACGAATTGAAAGACCTGGCCTGTCTGGGCTTCTCCGCCGATCTGGTAATGCAGTCCTTCTGCCACACCGCGCCCTATCCGAAGCCGGTCGACATCAAGACCCACCATGAGCTGCCCGAATTCATGTCCAATCGCGGCGGCATTTCACTGCGCGTGGGCGACGGCATCATCCATTCCTGGTTGAACCGCATGCTGCTGCCCGACACGGTCGGCACCGGCGGCGACTCGCACACACGCTTCCCGATCGGCATCTCGTTCCCTGCGGGCTCAGGGCTGGTCGCTTTTGCGGCGGCCACCGGCGTGATGCCGCTGGACATGCCGGAGTCGGTGCTGGTGCGCTTCAAGGGCACGATGCAGCCCGGCGTCACCCTGCGTGACCTGGTCAACGCGATTCCGCTGGCGGCGATCAAGCGCGGCCTCCTGACAGTGGAGAAAAAAAACAAGAAAAATGTGTTCTCGGGCCGCGTGGTCGAGATCGAAGGCCTGCCCAGGCTCAAGTGCGAACAGGCGTTCGAACTGGCCGACGCCACCGCCGAGCGTTCCGCCGGCGGCTGCACCGTGCGCCTGGACCAGGAACCGATCATCGAATACATCACCAGCAACATCACCATGCTGAAGTGGATGATCGCCACCGGTTACTCCGACGTGCGCACCATCAAGCGCCGCATCGCCGCGATGGAAGCCTGGATCGCCAATCCGCAACTTCTGGCGCCGGACGCCGACGCCGAATACGCGGAAATCATCGAGATCGACATGAACGAGATCAGCGAGCCGATCGTCGCCTGCCCCAACGACCCGGACGACGTGAAAACCCTGTCGGACGTGGCCGGTGCCAGGATCGACGAAGTGTTCATCGGCTCCTGCATGACCAACATCGGCCATTTCCGCGCCGCCTCCAAGCTGCTCGAAAACAAGCGCGACATCCCGGTCAAGCTGTGGATCGCGCCGCCCACCAAGATGGACCAGAAGCAGCTCACCGAGGAAGGCCACTACGGCGTACTGGGCTCGGCCGGGGCGCGCATGGAAATGCCGGGCTGCAGCCTGTGCATGGGCAACCAGGCACAGGTCAAGGAAGGCGCGACCGTATTCTCCACCTCGACCCGCAATTTCCCCAACCGCCTGGGCAAGAACGCCAATGTCTACCTTGGCTCGGCCGAACTGGCGGCGATCTGCTCCAAGCTCGGCCGCATCCCGACCAGGGAGGAATACATGGCCGACATGGGGGTGATCAATCAGGACGGCTCGAATATCTACAAGTACATGAACTTCGACCAGATCAAGGATTTCTCCGACCAGGCCGACAAGGTTACTTCCTGAATGGTGTGAGCGGAAACAAGGATAGGAATTTCAACGCCACTTTTTGAAGTGTCTCCTCCGTTCCCGTCCGA
>CAYYFR010000013.1:0-57688 GCA_964470865.1 uncultured Burkholderiales bacterium
CCTGTCACTGCGTGACGTCCTCCCCAAGGGAGGATGAGCGCTCCTTTCGGGCGGCCGGGCAGGAGCGCTCATGCGATCATGGCGCGGCGACCGCGCGTTCGACCCGCAACAGATGAACCTGACGGCTGTCGGCGCGCAGCACCTGAAACCTGAAGCTTCCGATCAGCGCAGACTCGCCACGCTTGGGCACGCGCCCGAAGTGGTTGATCAGGAGCCCGCCTACGGTGTCGGCGTCGGCGTCCGGCAGGGCGCTTTCGAAGTGCAGGTTGAAATCGGCGATCCCGGTACCGGCCCGCACCCGGTGCGCGCCATCGCGATCGATCACGATGTTGTCCTCGGTATCATCGAGATCGAACTCATCATCGATTTCGCCGACGATCTGCTCCAGCACATCCTCGATGGTCACCAGTCCCGAGACCCCACCGTACTCGTCGACGACAATCGCTATGTGGTTGCGATTGGCGCGAAACTGGCGCAGCAGGTCGTTCAAGCGCTTGGTTTCGGGAATGAACACCGCGGGCCGCAGGATTTCGCGAATCCGCAACTGATGGCCGGCGTAGACGCGCAACAAATCCTTGGCCAACAGGATGCCGATGACTTCATCGCGATTGCCGTCGACTACCGGAAAGCGCGAGTGCCCGGTCTGGATCATTTGCGGCAGGAACTTGTCCGGTGCATCGCCAATGTCGATCACATCCATGCGCGCGCGCGGCACCATGATGTCACGCGCGGCCAGCTCGGAGGTTTGCAGCACACCCTCGATCATCGCCAGCGCCTCGGCATCGAGCAAGGCGCGCTCGTGCGCCGAGTGCAACAGCGCGATCAGCTGATCGCGGTCTTCCGGCTCGCGCAGCAGGAGCGCCGAGAGGCGCTCCAGCAGGCGCGGTTTGGCCGGGCCTGACGGAGGTTCTTCCATGGGCTGTGTCGAAGGGCGGGCTGGTTCAGGAAGGCGTCAAAGCGTTTCGCGGCCCTGGCTTGCGGCGTGGTTGCGACCTGCGGGGCGTGCCCGCCTTTGCGACCTTGCGCGGTGTTTCAGACAAGGGTTCAAAGTAGGGATTTGCAAAACCCAGTGTACCCAAGATGGCGATTTCGCGTGCTTCCATGACGGCGGCGTCAGGTTGTGACTGATGGTCCAGACCCACCGCGTGCAGCGCGCCATGCACGCACAAATGCGCGTAGTGTGCCATGCGCGCCTTGTTCTGCGCCCGTGCCTCGCTTGCCACCACGGACGCGCACAGCACGATATCGGCCCTCAGGGGATCTGCCGCATAGGCGAAGGTGAGAACATTGGTGGCATAGTCGTGGCCGCGATAATCGCGGTTGAGAGCGCGTGCTTCGGCTGCATTGACTATGCGCAGCGTGATTTGGCCAGGGCTGGTGACGGCTGCGCGCAGCCACTTGCGCAATTGCGCCGGGCTTGGCAAGCCGGGCAAGCGGCTGGCGATCTGGATCGAAAATCCGGGCATGTGCGGCTTAGGGTTCACGGGGAGTTGCGGAATTCATGCCGGAAACATTCCCCCGGGCCAGGCCACAACGTGCACCGGCTACGAGCAAAGAGCGTTCTCAATAGCGTCCGCGACCACCGCGCAACAGCGCTTCGGCGACATCGGTGCGGCCATCCGCGGGCTGCGCGGCGCTGTATTCTTCATAGGCGGCGACGATGCGGCCGACCATTGGATGGCGCACCACGTCGTCGGAGGTGAAGCGCGTCATGGCGATGCCGCGCACCTGCGCCAGCACTTCCTGCGCTTCTGTGAGCCCGCTCCTGGTGCCGCGCGGCAGGTCGACCTGGGTCGGATCGCCGGTGACCACTGCCTTGGCGCCGAAGCCCATGCGGGTGAGAAACATCTTCATCTGCTCAGGCGTGGTGTTCTGCGCTTCGTCAAGAATGATGAAGGCATGATTGAGAGTACGGCCGCGCATGTAGGCCAGCGGCGCGATCTCGATGGCGCCCTTCTCGAACATCTTGCCGACCCGGTCGAAGCCCATGAGATCGTAGAGTGCGTCGTATAGCGGGCGCAGATACGGGTCGACCTTTTGCGCCAGGTCGCCGGGCAAAAAGCCCAGTCGCTCGCCGGCTTCCACTGCGGGTCGTACCAGGACGATGCGCTTGACCGCATCGCGCTCGAGCGCATCCACCGCGCAAGCCACCGCGAGATAGGTCTTGCCGGTGCCGGCGGGGCCGATGCCGAAGGTAACGTCGTGGGCCAGGATGCTGTCGAGATAACTGCGCTGATTGGGCGTGCGTCCGGCCAGGTCGCGCTTGCGTGTCATCAGGCGCGGCGCATCCGCGTCCGCCAGGCGCGGATTGCGGCTGTCGATCACCCCCAGCTGAATTTCGTCGAGTTCCAGGGGCGACTCAGCGCGGGCGTAGAAACTTTCGAGCAGCACGGCAGCCTGTTCGACGGCCGCGGCGGCGCCCTTGAGCGAAATGCGCGCGCCGCGGCGCTTGATGACCACATCAAGCGCCGCTTCCAACTGGCGCAAATTGCCATCCAGCGGCCCGCACAGGTTGGCCAGGCGCTTGTTGTCAAGCGGTTCGAAGCGCAGTTCGCGTGCCGGCTGTGCCAAGACGCTACTGCCTTGAGACGACCGTGCCACGCAATGAATGCGGCAGGGCCTGGGTGATGGTGACGTCGGCAAAACTGCCGATCAGGCGCGCAGGGCCGGCGAAATTGACCACGCGGTTGTTGGCGGTGCGGCCGCTCAACTCGTCTGCATTCCTGCGCGCACGGCCTTCGACCAGTACCCGCAGGACCCCGCCCACCATGCGTGCGCTGATGGCGGCGGCCTGCGTTTCTATCTGTGCCTGCAGGCGTGCCAGGCGCTGTTGCTTGAGCGCCGCCGGCGTAGCGTCGGCAAGGTCGGCGGCGGGCGTTCCCGGCCTGCGTGAGTACAGGAAGCTGAACGAGTGGTCGAAGCCCAGTTCTATCACCAGCTTCATGGTGGCCTCGAAATCGGCCTCGGTCTCACCCGGGAACCCGATGATGAAGTCGCTTGAAACGGTGAGGTCCGGGCGCACCGCGATCAGGCGGCGGATGATCGATTTGTACTCAAGCACGCTGTAGCCGCGCTTCATCGCGGCCAGCACGCGGTCGCTGCCGGATTGCACCGGCAGGTGCAGGTGCGACACCAGCTTGGGCACGCGCGCGTAGACATCGATCAGGCGTTGCGTCATTTCCTTCGGGTGCGAGGTGGTGTAGCGGATGCGCTCGATGCCCGGAATCTCCGCCACATACTCGATGAGCAGCGCGAAGTCGGCGACTTCGCCATCCGCGCCGCTGCCACGATAAGCGTTGACATTCTGGCCCAGCAAGGTGATTTCGCGCACGCCCTGGCTGGCCAGGCCGGCGATCTCGGTGAGCACGCCGTCAAGGGGGCGCGATATTTCGGGTCCGCGGGTATATGGCACCACGCAGAAGCTGCAGTATTTCGAGCAGCCTTCCATGATCGACACAAACGCGGTGGCGCCGTCTACGCGTGCCTGTGGCAAATGATCGAACTTCTCGATTTCCGGGAACGAGATATCGACTTGCGGGCGACCGCTGGCGCGGCGCTCGGCGATCAACTGCGGCAGGCGATGCAGGGTTTGCGGGCCGAACACCACATCGACATAGGGCGCGCGCGCCACGATCGCAGCACCTTCCTGACTGGCCACGCAGCCACCGACGCCTATGACCAGGCCCGGCTTCAACTGCTTCAACTGCCGCGCGCGGCCAAGGTCGGAAAACACTTTTTCCTGCGCCTTTTCGCGCACCGAACAGGTGTTGAACAGAATCACGTCGGCTTCCTCGGGGGTGGCAACGCTTTCGAGGCCGTCCGATGCGCGCAACACGTCTGCCATCTTGTCCGAGTCGTACTCGTTCATCTGGCAGCCGAAGGTCTTGATGTAGAGTTTTTTCGGCATAGGGTGCAGGGAGGCCGTTGTAGAGCGGGGCTGCGCGGGGAGCGACGCCGGCGTGACGCCGGCAGGTCTGGACTACTGTCGGGCCGGTTTAGGATCGGGGGTGGCGATTTCCTGGTCGGTCAGAATCCATACCGACAACACCAGGCCGCTACTTTCTTCTATCAGATACTTGACCACGAATGTACCTGCCAGCGCGCCGTACATCGCAAGAAAGTTGCTGCGATCGAAGATCCGCACGCCTGGGGCCAGGCGGGCGACTGCGCGACCGTTGACTACAACTTCGTTGCTGCCCGCAAAGGTGAATTCGGCCCGCTGGGCCGCCGCCGGAATGTTGACGATGCGTTGCTGCGCCAGCGCACCGCCAGCAAGAACCGCACACACCGCAAGTGCAACAAACCTGCGTTTCATCTGCGTTGGCATGGTCGCGTGGACAAAATTGGGTGGTGGCGATTCAGGGATTCGAACCCCGGACCCGCGGATTATGATTCCGTTGCTCTAACCGACTGAGCTAAATCGCCGAGGCTCTCGATACCACAGGAGAGGGCGCGAATTATCGGGGATGCCCCCGCCGCTGTCAAACCGGGGCGTGCAGGAAAGCGACACTTGCAGGGCTTTGTCAAAGAGTTGGCGCAGTGCGATAGGGAATCGCAGAAGCAAGCATTTATTTAATGAAATCAAGCACTAAATTGACGAGAATCAACGTTGCGATGCAACATTTTTGCGTATGATGTTGAAGTTGCAAATAACTTCGCGAACCGGCCGCAGCGCACTTGGTCAGCCGCCTTCCAAGTGCAGGCGCACCCGTTCCAGGAAAGCGATTCGATGAAAATCTGTGTGGTGGGGGCCGGCTCGATCGGCGGTCTGCTGGGCGTCAAACTGGCGCTTGCGGGGCATGAAGTCACCTTGATTGCGCGTGGCGCCAATCTGGCGGCCATCAAGGCCAATGGCATGCAACTGCAGATGCACGACGGCAGCGAACTGGTGGCGCGTGATGTACATGCCACCGAGCGCATTGCCGAAGCCGGGCCGCAGGACATCGTGATCCTGGGCATGAAGGCGCATCAAGTCGAGCCCATTGTGGGCGAACTGCCCGCGCTGTACCACGCCGAAACCGTGATCCTGCCCATGCAGAACGGCATTCCGTGGTGGTACTTTCAGCGGCATGGCGGCCTGCACGAAGGAAAAGTTGTCGCCTCAGTCGATCCGACCGGGCGCATTGCCGCCGGTATCGATCCGCGGCGTCTGCTTGGCTGCGTGGTCTACCCGGCCGCCGAAATCACCGCGCCGGGCGTCATCCGCCAGATCGAGGGCGACCGCTTTCCGGTCGGTGAACTCGATGCTGCGATGGGCGGGCTTGAAAGCGCGCGCGTCAGGAAAGTATCCGAGATACTGATCGGGGCCGGGTTCAAGTCGCCGATACTGCCGTCGATCCGCTCCGAGATCTGGTTGAAGCTGTGGGGCAACCTGACCTTCAACCCCATTTCAGCCCTGACCCACTCGACCCTGGTCGACATCTGCCAGTATCCGCTGACCCGCGAACTGGCACGCAAAATGATGAAGGAGGCCGAAGAGGTCGCCGCCAAGCTCGGGATCGCGTTCCGGGTTGATATTGATCGCCGCATTGCCGGTGCCGAGAAGGTCGGCAAGCACAAGACCTCGATGCTGCAGGACATCGAAGCCGGCCGCGATCCCGAGATCGACGCGCTGGTAGGCGCGGTGATCGAACTGGGCAACACCGTGGGGGTGTCGGTGGCGCATATCGAAGCGGTGTATGCAATGGTCAAGCTGCTTGGGCGCACCATGAAGGAAGAAAAGGTCTACGTGCGGGCGCACGCGATCGTCTAGCAGCCTGGCGGATTCAAGAAACCGCAGTTCAAGGCTTCAGCGCACGATCGTTCCCGTCCGGTTGTCTTGTCCGGGCCTGGCCCCTCTACGGTATCCTTGCGCCTGTGAAATACGACGTGGCAATCATCGGGGCCGGCCTCTGCGGCATGTCGCTGGCGCTGGCTCTCGCGGGCGCCGGGCGGCGCGTGGCGGTGGTCGATGCGCGCGAAGCGCGGCTGGCCGGGCGCCTGCCTATCGACGCACCGTTTGATACCCGTATCTATGCGATCAGCCCGGCAAGTGCCGACTGGCTGGCGCAATCGCGGGTGTGGGGTTCGCTCGATCCCGCGCGCGTGGCGCCGGTATACGACATGCAGGTTTTTGGTGACGACGCGCGCATGTCCGCTGCCGGCTTGTCGCTGTCGGCCTATCGTGCGGGGATCGCCCAACTGTGCACCATCGTCGAGGAAGGCGAACTGGCGCGCGGTCTCGGCAACGCCGCGCGCTTCGCACCGAATCTCGATATCCTGCGCCCGGCGGCGGCACTGCGCCTGTGCTTCGAGGATGCGGCTGCCGGCGTCGAACTGGCCGACGGTCGGCGTGTCGAAGCCGACCTCATCGTGGGTGCCGATGGTGGCGGCTCATGGGCGCGCGTCGAGGCCGGCATCGCGGTCGACACCATCGATTACGGGCAGACGGCGATCGTGGCCAATTTCGATTGCGCCAAACCACACCGAAACCGCGCGGCGCAATGGTTTCGCCAGGAGGACGACGGCACTTCCGGCATTCTGGCTTACCTGCCGCTGCCGGACGATCGTATCTCGATTGTTTGGGCGGTCGCCGCATCCCGGGCGGCACGCCTGATGGCTCTGGATGAGTCGGCTTTCGCACGACGGGTCGAGGAAGCCGGCATGCATGCGCTGGGAGCACTTTCACCCGCAGGCTCGCGTGCCGCTTTCGCCTTGCGCAACCAGCGGGCGCGGCGACTGGTCGCGCCGCGCTTTGCGCTCGTCGGCGACGCCGCCCATGTGTTGCATCCGCTCGCCGGGCAGGGTCTCAACCTGGGTTTCGGCGATTGCGCCGAATTGTTCAAGCGAGTGACAGGAGCGCGCGATTGCGGCGACTTCGCCGCGCTGCGCGCCTATGAACGGGCCCGCAAGGCCGCCATCGCCGACATGCATGCGCTGACTCACGGCCTGGCGCGTTTGTTCGCATCAGGTCATCCACTGGTGCGCAGCCTGCGTAATATCGGATTGAACCTCGTGGGTCGAGCGCCTGTCCTGCCACAGCTGCTGGTCAGGAGCGCGATTCGCGGATAATGCGTCCTCCGAGGATTGCCCGTCCCATTTATTTCTCGAAAGCCGGCTCACCATGAAAAATCGCCTCTTCGGCCTGGCCGCCTCCATCCTGCTGTGCGTCTTTTCAGCAGCTCACGCGCAGGAATCCTCCAGGGAGCCGCTCAAGATCGGCGGGCCCGAGGCCAACGTCAAGCGCCTCATGGAGACCCGCCTGAAGCCCGGTACGGTGATCGACAGTGTGACGCGTACACCATTCTTCGGGCTGTTCGAGGTGCGGGTCGGTGGAGAGATCGTCTACACCGACGAGAAGGTGACCTATGTGTTCCATGGCAGCGTGCTGGACGGCAAGACCATGGAAAACCTGACCCAGGAGCGCATCGACAAGCTTTCCGCAATCAAGTTCGACGATCTGCCGGTGGCCAGCAGCATCAAGCTTGTCAATGGCAACGGCAAGCGCCGCATTGCCTACTTTGCCGATCCGAATTGTGGCTACTGCAAGAAGTTCGAGCGTGAGTCGCTCTCGCAGCTGAAGGACGCCACCATCTTCATCTATGTCTACCCGATCCTGTCGCCGGATTCGATGGTCAAGTCGAAATCGATCTGGTGCTCGCCCGACCGCCTCAAGGCCTGGAACGACTGGATGATCAAGGGCCAGCCGCCCACCGCCGCCGGCACTTGCGAGACGCCCATCGAGTCGGTGCAGGCGATCGGCCAACGCATGCGCGTCAATGCGACGCCGACCATCTTCCTGTCCAACGGCCGGCGCATACCGGGGGCGATATCGCTGGCGCAACTGGAGAGCGCGATCACCGAAGCATCCAAATGACGCAGGATGCGCTGAAACTCGCGGCCGCGCGCGCGGCGCTGGAGTACGTGGCCGAAGGTGCCGTGGTCGGCGTCGGTACCGGATCAACTGCGAATTTTTTCATCGATGAGTTGGCCCGCATGCGTGGGCGCATCAAGGGCGCGGTTGCCAGTTCGGTGAAAAGCGCGGAGCGTCTGGCGGCGCACGGCATTGCGGTTTTCGACTTGAACGATGTCGACGCCATTCCGCTATATGTCGATGGCGCCGACGAAGTTGACGCCAGTCTGGCGATGATCAAGGGCGGCGGCGGCGCGCTGACGCGCGAAAAGATCGTGGCCGCAGTCGCCACCACCTTCGTGTGCATCGCCGACCAATCCAAGCTGGTGCCGGTGCTGGGAAAGTTTCCGTTGCCCGTTGAGGTGATTCCGATGGCGCGTGCGCAGGTGGCGCGGGCTTTGGTGGCCTTGGGTGGGCAGCCACATTTGCGTGCCGGCTTTGTGACCGACAACGGCAATCAGATACTCGATGTCGGCGGTTTGGCCATTGCAGACCCGGTGGCCCTGGAGTCTTCGATCAACCAGATAACCGGTGTGGTGACGGTCGGCTTGTTTGCGCGGCGCCGCGCCGATGTGCTGCTGCTGGGCACCGCCGACGGGGTGAAGACCCTGCGCGCGCGCGGCTGACCACAAAAACCGTCACCCAGGCCAGAGCGTGGCGCTGCGCACAGAGCGTGCCGCTATCGCGCCTCCGGCACGTAGCCCGACGCGGCGTCGGCGCCGCCTTCGAACAAGAACTTCTGCGCTTGTTCCATAAGGTATTTGCGCGCGCGCGGGTCGGCGCCGGAAAGCCGGTTCTCATTGATCAGCATGGTCTGGTGCTTGAGCCACATGGCCCATGCCTCTTTCGAGATGTTGTTCCACATCTTGGCGCCCAACTCGCCCGGATAGGGAGGGAAATCCAGCCCCTCGGCTTCGCGGCCGAGCTTCGCGCATTGCACCATGCGAGCCATTGCTTGTACTCCGATTGTCGATGTCCGAATTACGCATTTTACGGCGTCCGTAACACCTGTGCGGCCCGATGCGACAGTTCGCTGTTGGTTTGATGGCTCGCCGGCGCGCGGGCCTTGACCACTGCGTACTGACGGCATCGCGCCCGAAAGCGGCGGGACCGCGCGGTTCGCCGGCGGTGACTCGTGATGCGCCTGGCTACAGCCGCTTGATGAAAATCTTCGACTGCCGCTGAAAGTTGTAGAGTTTTTGGCGGCCTTCCGGCAGGTTGTCGAGCGAGCTTTCCACGAAACCGTGCTCGATGAACCAGTGCGCGGTGCGGGTGGTGAGAACAAACAGGTTCTTCACGCGCATCTGCCGCGCCTTCGATTCCATCCGTGACAAAAGCCGCTCGCCGTAATTGTGGCCACGATAGGCCTGCGAGACCACGAAGCAGGCCATCTCGGCGGCGCCTTCGCGTGGAAACGGATAGAGCGCCGCACAACCGGCGATCACGCCATCGTGATCGATCACCGAGAACTGGCCGATCTCGGCCTCCAGCTTTTCGCGGCCGCGGCGCACCAGCGTGCCGTCGGCCTCAAGCGGTTCGATCAGCATGAGCACGCCGCCTACATCTTCGATGGTGGCGTCGCGAAAATTCTCCAGGCCTGCTTCGGTGATCATGCTGCCGATGCCGCCGTAGGAAAACAATTCCATCAGCAGCGCACCGTCGGTTTTCCGCGGAATCAGATGGGTGCGCGCCACCCCGCCTTTGGAGGCGCGCACCGCCGCATCGAGCGCGCGCAGGGTGTCATCACTCATGCCGGACAACTCGGGTGACTGGGCCGCGGCCTTGTATAGCTTTTCGGCTTCGGCGGCGGCCAGTTCGCGCGAGATTTCCTGCGCGCGCGCGCGCTTGGTCTTGGCCCCCGGCAGTGGCGGCAGGCCCGGCGCGTCGATCAGGAAAATCAGCTTCTCGGCATCCAGCGCGACGGCGACGCTGGCGGCCACATCCTCCATCATCAGGTTGAAGGCTTCACCGGTGGGCGAATAGCCGATCGGCGTGAGCAACACGATGTCGCCGTTGCCCAGGGCATGGTGCACGGTCTCGGCGTCGATGTCGCGCACGCTGCCGGAAAACTGGAAGTCGACGCCGTCGATCACGCCCACCGGTTGCGCGGTGATCAGGCTGCCGCTCATCAGGCGCACCCCTTCGGACTGCGCCATCGGCGTATTGGGCAGACCGAAGGAGAAACGTTGCTCGAACTCGATGCGCAGGCGGCCGACCGCTTCCTTGACGCAATCCATGGCTTTCGGATGGGTGATGCGCAAGCCCTTCTGGAATTCGGTGGAGAGGCCGCGCGCGGCCAAGGCAGCATTGATCTGCGGGCGACTGCCGCACACGATCACCACGCGGATGCCGATCGAAGTCAGGAGGTTGATGTCCTGCGTGAGCGACTCGACCTGGCCGGATTCGACGATCTCGCCGCCGAAGGCGATGACGAAGGTTTTGCCGCGAAAGGCATGCAGCCAGGGTGCGGCCGAGCGGAACCAGGTGACGAAATCGGCGGTTTGAGTCGGGCGCATGGGCAGGTGCGACGGCGGCAAAGATGGCCGGTCATTCTATACGGCGCGTGCGGCGCGCCATCTGTCGCGGCTTGAAATTTTTCGTCGCCGGCCGCGACCGTGGCAGCCTTGCCTCCGCTAGAATCCGCGCCCTATGCCGCTCACCCCCCAGCAGGAAGCCGCGCGCCGGGCGCGCCTGCCTGTCATCAGCTTCCCCGAGGAATTGCCGGTCTCGGCGCGTCGCGCCGACATCGCGCAGGCTGTGGCCCGGCACCAGGTGGTCATCGTGTGCGGTGAAACCGGCTCCGGCAAGACCACGCAGTTGCCGAAGATCTGCCTCGAACTCGGGCGCGGGATTCACGGACTGATCGGCCACACCCAGCCGCGCCGCATCGCCGCACGCGCCACCGCCGCGCGCATCGCGCAGGAACTGGGCACCGAACTGGGCAGCGCCGTCGGCTACAAGATCCGCTTCACCGAGAAATCCAGCCGCGAGGCCTACATCAAGCTGATGACCGACGGCATCCTGCTGGCCGAAACCCAGGGTGACCCCGACCTCAAGGCTTATGACACGCTGATCATCGACGAGGCGCATGAGCGTTCGCTCAACATCGATTTCCTGCTGGGCTACCTGAAGCAACTGCTGCCGCGTCGGCCGGACTTGAAAATCATCGTTACTTCCGCCACCATCGATGCGGACCGCTTTGCCCGCCACTTTGAGTCGGCACGCGGTGCGGCGCCGGTGATCGAAGTCTCCGGCCGCCTGTACCCGGTGGAGATCCGCTATCGCCCGGTGCGCCACCCCGACATGGCGCCCGACGACGAACGCGACATCGAAGATGCGATCGTCGATGCGGTCGATGAATGCACGAGCGCGGGGCGCGGCGACATCCTGATTTTCCTGCCCGGCGAGCGCGAGATTCGCGACACCGCCGAGCTCCTGACCCGGCATGCCACGGCGACCCGCGCCACGCTGGAAATCCTGCCGCTGTATGCGCGCCTGTCGCCGCAGGACCAGGAGCGCATCTTTCGCGCCGGCGGTCCGCTGCGCCGCGTGGTGCTGGCCACCAACGTGGCGGAAACCTCGCTCACCGTGCCAGGCATCCGCTTTGTGATCGATAGCGGCCTGGCGCGCGTCAAGCGCTACAGTTATCGCAACAAGGTCGAGCAACTGCAGGTGGAGAATGTGTCGCAGGCCGCCGCCAATCAGCGCGCCGGCCGTTGCGGTCGCGTCGCCGCCGGCATTTGCATTCGCCTGTATGGCGAGGACGAATACGCGGCGCGCCCGAAATACACCGACCCCGAGATCCTGCGTTCCTCGCTGGCTTCGGTGATCCTGCGCATGAAGTCGCTCAAGTTGGCAGACATCGAGGCATTCCCGTTTCTCGAAGCGCCGCCGCCCAAGGCGATCGCCGACGGCTACCTGTTGCTGCAGGAACTCGGCGCCCTGGGCGAGGACAACCGCCTTACGCGTACTGGCCAGGAGTTGGCGCGCCTGCCGCTGGATCCACGCATCGGCCGCATGATCCTGGGCGGACGTGACCGCCAGGCGCTGGCCGAAGTGTTGATCATCGCCTCGGCGCTGTCGGTGCAGGACCCGCGCGACCGTCCACTGGAGCGCCAGGCCGCGGCCGATCAGGCCCATGCGCGCTTCAAGGACGAGAGGTCCGAATTCGCTGGCTACCTCAAGCTGTGGGCGTTTTTCGAGGAAGCGCGCGACGAGCTGACCAACCGCAAGCTGGCTGCCGCCTGCCAGAAGAATTTCCTTTCGGTGCGGCGCATGCGCGAATGGCGCGACGTGCATTCACAGTTGACGCAGCTGGTGGCCGAACTCGAATGGCACCTCTCCGACAAGCCGGCAACGCATGACCAGGTCCATCGCGCCTTGCTGACCGGGCTGTTGGGCAATATCGGCCTCAAAAGCGACGCCGAGGCACACTACCTGGGTGCGCGCGGCATCCGCTTTTATGCGCATCCCGGCTCCTCGCTCGGGCGCAAGGCGGGCAAGTGGGTGATGGCGGCCGAACTGGTGGAAACCACGCGCCTGTATGCGCGCACGCTGGCCAATATCGATCCGAAGTGGATCGAGGAGGCCGGCGCGCATCTGCTCAAGCGGTCCTGGCATGACCCGCGCTGGGAGAAAAACGCGGCGCGCGCGATTGCGCTGGAACGCGGCACGCTGTATGGCATCCCGGTCTATACCCAGCGGCGTATCGAATACGCCAAGGTGGATCCCAAACATGCGCGTGAATTGTTCATTCGCCAGGGACTGGTGGCCGGCGAGCTCGAAACGCGGGCGGCGTTTTTCGCCCACAACCAGCGCCTGGTGCGCGAGATCGAGGAGTTGGAACACAAGTCGCGCCGCCCGGACGTGCTGGTTGACGAGGAACTGATTGCCGCGTTCTACGATGCCTTGATCCCGGCGCAGGTGGTCGATGAAGCCACCTTCGAGATCTGGCGCATCGCCACCGAACGCAGCGAACCGAAGCGCCTGTTTCTCAAGCGCGACGACCTGATGCGCCATGAAGCGGCAGGCATCACCACCGAGCTTTTCCCCAAGCGTGCGCGGCTTTCGGCCAGCCCGCTCGAATTCGCCCTGACTTATCACTTCGAGCCGGGATCGCCGCGCGACGGCGTGACCGCCACAGTGCTGCTGGCTTCGCTCAACCAGATCGATGCCGATCGCTGCGACTGGCTGGTGCCGGGCATGCGCCGCGAGAAGACGCTCGCCCTGCTCAAGTCGCTGCCGCAAAAGCTGCGACGCGGATGCGTGCCGCTGCCCGAGTTCGCCGCCGGCTTCGCCGCCGCGCATGCGGCCGAGGTGGTGCCGGCGGGGCCTTTGTCGCTGGCGCTGGCGCGGGCGATTCGCGAGCGCACCGGTGTGGCCATTCCACAGGATGCGTTCAAGCTGGAAACCTTGCCCGCGCACCTGGTGATGAATTTCAAGCTGGTCGACGAGCACGGCCGGCAGCTCGACATGGGGCGCAACCTGGCGCCACTGCGCGCCACCCATGCAGCACAGGCCAGCGCCAGTTTCGCCGGCGCAGCCGCTGCGCGCGCCGGCAGGGCGCGCGCGGATGGCGGCTGCCCGGTTGCCGCAGGCGGCGCGCGAACCGTGTCGGCCGGACGCATCCTGCACGGCGGACGCAGCGCCTGGGATTTCGGCACGCTCGAAGAGTTGCAGGAGGTCGGTGCATTGATCGGCTATCCGGCCCTGGTGGATACCGGCGAACGCGTCAATGTCGAACTGTTCGATGAGCCGGGTGCGGCGCAGGCCGCGCATGCGAAGGGCCTGGTGCGGCTGCTGCGCCTGCAACTGGCCGAGCCGATCCGCTATCTCGAGAAAAGCCTGAACGTGCGTGCCATCGGTCTCATGTACGCGCCTTTCGGTGGCGAGCGCGACCTGGTGGCGCAATTGATCGAAGCCGGGCTCAAGCGCGCCTGCCTGGCGCCGCCGCTGCCGCGCAGCGAGGCCGATTTCAGCGCCCGCCGCGATGAAGGGCGCGCAAGGCTGACTCTGATCACCCAGGAGATCACCGGGCTTGTTACGCGCGTGCTCGAAGCGCACCTTGCCATGCAGAAAAAGCTGGCCGGTGCCAAGGCCTTTCCCCAGGTGGTGCAGGACATCGCCGGGCAACAGGAGCGCCTGCTGCCGAAAAGCTTCATCGTCGCCTTGCCTTATGAACGGCTGGCGCAACTGCCGCGCTATCTGCAGGCCATCGGTGTGCGGCTGGACAAGCTGCGTGCCGATCCGGCGCGCGACGCGCGCCTGATGGCCGAGTTCGCACCTTTGGCGCAAAACCATCAGCGGCGCATTATCGAACTGGCGCGCGTCGGCAGCGCCGACCCGCGAGTCGAGGAGTTTCGCTGGCTGTTGGAGGAGTTGCGGGTATCGCTTTATGCGCAGGAACTGCGCACGCCGATGCCGGTGTCGGTCAAGCGGCTGGCGAAGGTGTGGGAGGCGTATCGCTCGTTGTGACGCCGTTTGCCTATGGTTGGCTGGATGAGGCGCCGCACATGCGTGCGCGCCAACGGCGCAGCGTTGCCACGACTGCGCCGTCAATCCGTCTGCTTGCCAGGGCGAGCGGAGCCCTTGCGCGCCACGATGCGCGCCCCGCCAAGCTTGCCGGCCACGAACAGGCCGACGAAAAAGCTGTAGGTATGGTCCCAGGCTTCGTAGTGCGCCTGGCCAAATTTGGCTACGGTGGTGTCGGCCAGGCTGCGGTACATCGCCAGGCGTTTGACCAGGGTCGCGGTCCATTCGGCGGAGAGGTCTTCGTGACTGACGATGCTGCAGCCCTGGTCGCGCAGCAGTTCGAGGTAGCGCTCGGCCGAGGCAATGCCCGGTGCCTGCATCTCCGCGCCCATGCGGGCTTCCTCCTGGGTGGCCAGGGGCGCGCGCAGCGCGACATCGGTGAAGGCCAGCACGCCAGCGGGTTTGAGAACGCGCACGCATTCGCCAATCACCGCCGGCTTGTCGGGCACATGCAGCCAGGCTTCCTGGCTCAAGACCACATCGAATTGCGCATTGGGCAAGGGCATCGCGGTGGCATCGCCGTGCACGAAATCGACCAGCTCGGTCAGGCCGACGCGCAGCGTCAGGCGGCGCGCCGCCTCGACGCGCGAAAGGGTGAAATCCAGCCCGCTGACGCGGCAGCCCAGGCGATGGGCAAGCCAGCGTGCCGGGCCGCCCATGCCGCTGCATACATCGAGCACGCGATGCAGGCCGCGCAAGCCGGCCCGTTCGGCCAGGGTGTCGACGACGTCGATGCCGCCGTAGTGGTCCTGGTCGAAATCCTTCAACTGATCTTCGCTGAGGTGGTCGAGGTCGTCACCGCGCGCGGCCAGCTTGGCGAGAATTTCATCCTCGTTGATCGGGTGCGTATCGTAGAAGCGGACGACGGCGGATTTGTGCGAGTCCATGTTTGTGGTTTCCTGTCGGTCAATGAAGTAGGATGTGCGTCGTATTCCGGTGCATCGGTGGAGCGGCAAGCCGGTCGCGCGCAGGCTGCTCGAATCAGGCAACAAAGCCCAGCGCGCGCGAAATGCGGGCCGCGGTACCGCGCACCAGCGGCGTCCACTGGGCGAGTTTCTGGCGGTCAGCCGGGGCCGACACCGACAGGCCGGCGATCAGTTGCCCATTGTCGTCATTGACGCCGGCGGCGATGCAGCGCACGCCAAGCTCCGCCTCCTCCTGATCGAGGGCATGCCCCTGGCGATTCACATCAGCCAGTTCGCGCGTCAATGCCGCCAGGTTGCACAGGCTGTTGGGCGTGTGCGCTTCCAGGCGGGTGCGCTCGGCATAGGCCTTGAGGCCGGGCGCATCTTCGCGCGCCAGGAACAGCTTGCCCGCGGCGGTGATGTGCAGCGGCGCGCGGGCGCCGACCATCTGCACCACCCGCATCATCGAGCGGTTGTCGCTTGTGCGCTCGACATACAGGATCTGGTCGCCCTGGCGCACCGAGAGATTGACTGTCTCGCCGGTGGCTTGCGCCAGCTCGCGCATGAACGGCAGGGCGATCACGCGCACGTCGAGGCGGGCGCGCACGATGTTGCCGAGTTCCAGAAAGCGCATGCCCAGCCGGTAGCTGCCGGGTTCAACGCGATCGGCGAAGCCGCAGCGCACCATCACCCCCAGAATGCGGTGCGCAGTCGAGGGATGCAGGTCGGTAGCCGCCGCCAGTGCCTTCAGGCCGGCCGCCGCCGGTGCCGCCGCCAGGGCGTCGATCAACTGCATCATGCGGTCGATGACCTGGATCGAAATCTTGGGTTCAGCGATCATGAGTTGCGTGCACATTTCACCATATGGGAAATTCTCTCACGTCATGATGATCCGGGCAAAGGCAGCGGGGCACGGCTACTGTCCCAAGAGCGCGCAAGCACGGGGTTGGCGCGCTTGCCATGCCGGAGACGGCAGTCCGGGGCGATGGCCTGATCCGATCCGGAGCAAGCTTGATGTCGATCAAAGAACCGGGCTGCAATGCTGTCAGGCTTCCACATCGGCACACACCAATGTGGAAGAGGGCATCATGACTTACAAAACCATTGCTGTCTGGATCGACCCCAGACGCAGCGCGCCGACGGATGCGGCGATCAAGCTGGCGCAGGATTTTGGCGCGCACCTGACCGGCATGAGCCATGTCGACGTGACGCGGCTGCCGCCTTACATCCGCGCGCACCTGGGCGAAGACCTGATGCGCGATCAAATGCAGCGTGCGGAGAACGACGCGGCAGCCGCGGGCGCCGGGTTCGAATCCCTCGCCCGGCGCGCCGGACTGACCAGCGTGGAGGTACGGCGCCTGGCCGGCGATCCGCTGCAAGGCTTGGCCCTAAGCGCCCGCTATGCCGACCTGATCGTGATGGGGCAGGTCGATATGGAAACTGCGGATGGCCCGGAGCAGCGCGATTTTCCGGATCACGCGATTCTCGGCATCGGCCGGCCGCTGCTGCTGATTCCTTACGCGGGCAGCTTCGGTGTCTTCGGCGAGCATGCTGTGGTCGCCTGGAGCGCGACCCGTGAGTCCACGCGGGCGGTGACCGATGCGTTGCCCCTGCTGCAACGCGCGAAAAAAGTCACCGTGATCGTGGGCGACGCCAAGCCCGGCGTTGGCGGACATGGCGAAACGCCGGGTGCGGATATCGCGCTCTATCTTGCGCGTCACGGCGTCAAGGTCGAAGTGTCGCAGGAGAATACTGCGGGCATCGATGTCGGCTCACTGCTGCTTTCGCGGATAGCCGATCTGGGTGCCGATTTGCTGGTGATGGGTGGCTATGGTCATTCGCGCGTGCGCGAACTGGTGCTGGGCGGGGTGACGCGCACCATCCTGCGTGAAATGACGGTGCCGGTAATGATGTCGCACTAACGCGCCTGGCGGCGCCGCGGCGCGCGCAATCGCAGGCGTTGCGCCGGACTGCGGCAATGCGGGCGTTATGATGCAGGCTTGGCCGTCAACGATTCGGGCAAGCCTGCATGACAACCATCGCCACCCAAGCCGACTATTCGATCTACGACGCCGGCAACGTCGTCCTGCAGTCTGGCCGCACCTTTGCGGCGATGAAAATCGCCTACAAGACCTTCGGCCGCCTCAACGCCGAACGCTCGAACGCGATCGTCTACCCGACCTCGTTCTCGGCCCAGCATTACGATACCGAGTGGCTGGTGCGTGCCGGCGGCGCACTCGATCCGGCGAAATATTTCGTCATCATTCCCAACCTGTTCGGCAACGGCCTGTCGTCCTCGCCGTCGAACACGCCGTGGCCACTGACCGCTGACCGTTATCCGAATGTCACCTATCATGATGCGGTGCGGGTGCAGCAGCGCCTGCTGGCCGAAGTGTTCGGCATCAGCCGCGTGAAGCTGGTGTACGGCTGGTCGATGGGCGCGATGCAGGCCTATCACTGGGCGGTGGCGTTTCCAGAATTGGTCGAACGCATCGCGGTGGTGTGCGGAACGGCGCGCTGCGCGCCGCATAACGCGGTGTTCCTCGAAGGCGTGCGCGCGGCACTGACTGCCGACCCGGCCTATGTGGATGGTGTATTCACCGCAAAACCTGCGCGCGGCTTCCGTGCCATGGGCCGGGTTTACGCCGGCTGGGCCCTGTCGCAGGAGTTCTATCGCGAGGAAACCTGGCGCGGCATCGGCTTTTCGTCGCTGGAGGATTTCCTGGTGCGCAGTTGGGAGGCCACCTACGCGCGCCGCGCGCCGGAAGACCTGCTGGCGCAAATGTGGACCTGGCAACATGGCGACATCAGTGCGCACGCCGATTTCAACGGCGACTTGGACGCCGCGCTGGCCTCGATCAAGGCACGCGTTCTATTGCTGCCCGGCGACCACGATCTCTACTTTCGCGTCGAGGACAACCGCCGCGAGATGGCGCGCTTGAAGCATGCCGAGCTCAAGCCGATCCGGTCGATCTGGGGCCATCGCGCCGGCAATCCTGTCCAAAGCCCCGCGGATGCGGCATTCATCGAATCGGCCGTCACGGCCTTGCTTGAAAGTTGAACCATGGACCAGGCCGTCGCCACTTCCCTCAATCCCGCTGTTGACGCCAAGCGATTCTGGGCCACCATCGAGCGTTCGGCGCAAATCGGGGTCGGCCGCAGCGGCGGGCTGGCGCGAGTCGCGCTCACCGATGCGGACAAGCAGATGCGCGACGAGTTCTGCGCCTGGTGCCGCGCCGACGGCTTGACCGTCACAATCGACGCGGTCGGCAACATATTCGCCCGCCGTGCCGGGCGCGACAACACGTTGCCGCCGGTGGTGCTCGGTTCGCACCTCGACACGCAAATCAACGGTGGTCGCTACGACGGCGTCGTCGGCGTGCTGGCCGCGCTCGAAGTGGTGCGCACCCTGAACGATCACAAGATGGAAACCCGGCGACCGCTGGAGATCGCCGCATGGATGAACGAAGAAGGCGCACGCTTCTCGCCGCCGATGGTCGGTTCCGCCGCGTTTGCCGGGGTCCACACGGTCGACTGGGTGTACGCACGCCAGGCCGATGACGGCACCACCATCGGCGACGAACTCAAGCGCATCGGCTACCTGGGTACCGCGCCGGTCGGTGGGCGCGCGCTCGACAGCTATCTCGAACTGCACATCGAGCAGGGACCCGAGCTCGACGCCCGCAACATCCCGGTTGGCGTTGTCACCCACGGCTATACCGCGCATGGGTTCATCATCGATGTGGCGGGCGAGACCGCGCATACCGGGCCGTGGCCGATGGACAAGCGCAAGAACGCGCTGGTCGGCGCCGCCATGCTGGCGGTGGCGGTCAACGACATCGGCTGGAAGTACCACGCAAGCGGCGGCAAGGGCAGCGCCGCGCGCATTCACGCCTGGCCCAACAAGCCGGGCATCCTGTCGGATTACGCGCAGTTCACCGGCGATGTGCGGCACGATAACCCGGCCACCGCCGACGCCATGCGCGCCGAATTCATGGCCGCCATGGCCGATTGCGCCAAACGCTCGAATTGCGAAATGAAGGTGTTCGATGAGTGGCACTGGGGCGCCGATATTTTCGACGCCGGCATGGTGGCCCTGGTGCGCGAAACGGCCAGGAAACTCGGCATTCCAAGCATGGATATCGCAAGCCAGGCCGGGCATGACGCATATCACATGGCCAAGGTGACGCCCACGGCGATGATCTTCACGCCGTGCCGCGACGGCATCACCCACAACAACCATGAGCACACCGGCATCGAGCAAACCCTGCCGGGCATCAACGTGCTGTTGCACGCGGCGCTGGCGCGTGCCAATCGCGGCGGTAATGCGTAGCCGATCGGCAAATGGAGAAAGGTGCCCACGCTGCACCACACACCGAGCGCTGCCAGGCCGCACCGCCCCATGCCGACACCAGCGGCAACTATTGAGAATTGCATCGTTCATGACAAAAACATGCCTCTGACGAGGCTGTCATGTTTTTGGTAATGATCGATAGGAAAAACCCATGACCACCGAAATGCCACCGCTCAAGTTCGCCATGTCCAACGGCATTCGCATGGGCTACTACGAAGCCGGCCCGGTGACCGACACCCCGCCGCTGGTGCTGTGCCATGGATGGCCGGAGATGGCGTTCTCGTGGCGCCACCAGATCAAGGCATTGGCCGCTGCCGGCATTCGCGTGATCGCACCGGACCAACGCGGCTGCGGCGCCACCGTCGGGCCCGATGCGGTCGAAGGCTATGACCTCGAGCACTTG
The DNA here is from genome assembly GCA_964470865.1 of uncultured Burkholderiales bacterium. Taxonomy (GTDB): domain Bacteria; phylum Pseudomonadota; class Gammaproteobacteria; order Burkholderiales; family JAEUOS01; genus JAEUOS01. The sequence continues at coordinate 20,085 of CAYYFR010000013.1, forward strand.
AGCGCCGACCTGGTCGGCCTGCTCGACCATCTGAAAATAGAGAAAGCGATTTTCGTCGGCCACGACTGGGGCGGCTTCATCGTCTGGCAAATGCCGCTGCGCCACCCAAGCCGCGTCGCCGGCGTGATCGGCGTCAACACCCCGCACACCCCGCGCGCCCCGGTCGACCCGATCCAGATTTTCCGCAAGCGCTTCGGCGAGCGCATGTACATCGTGCAGTTCCAGGACCCGGCCGGTGGAGCGGACGCCATCTTCGAGCGCCATGTCGAGCAAACCTTCGATTGCTTCATGCGCAAGCCCATGCCGCAAGCAAAGGCCGAAGGAAGCAGCGCCGGGCCAAGCGCCGGCATCGGCGGCGCCGCCACACTCAATCTCGCCTTCCCGCAAATCGTCGCTGCCTACAACGCGAAAAACGACCCGCGCACGCCGATTCTCTCGGCAGAGGAAATGCAGGTATTCATCGACACCTTCAGGCAATCAGGCTTCACCGGCGGCATCAACTGGTACCGCAACATGACGCGCAACTGGGAGCGTTCGGCCGATCTCGATCACACCGTGCGCGTGCCGGCGCTGATGATGATGGCCGAGAACGACGCGATACTGCCGCCTTCGGCCGCCGATGGCATGGAGAAGATCGTGCCGGACCTGGAGAAGTATCTGGTCAGGGACAGCGGCCACTGGACGCAGCAGGAAAAGCCGGAAGAGGTGAGCGGGAAGATCATTCAGTGGCGGCGAACGCGGTTTGGATGAACGACCAGAGTGCGCGACTGAATCAGGCAAGAATCCTGCCGGGAGAGTTGCCGCGCGAGCAGTGAAGGCTTGTGGTGGCACGGGTACAACTTCGTCGCGACGAATTGGGCGCCGATTGGGCGCTGGCAGCGAGCGGCGAGAAGCCCTGCAAAATCGATCCCCTGCGAGGTATTGCCATGCACCGGGATGTCAAGACCATCGAGCCCTCATCGGACTATCGCATCTATGTCGGGGTCAAAGGAGGGTCGCAAGGGTATTTTTTTACCTCAGGCCGTACCTCGACCAGGGCGTGTTCCGCGAGCTGCGGGAAGTGCGCTATTTCAACCGCGTTGTCAGTGCATAGGTTGCTGCCACCTGGCCTCACGGGCAGGATATCGCGCGGGAGACGCAGCTATCCGAAATGGTTGCCGCTGCGTCGTCTGTGGTGGCAGAAAGCGCTGGCGCGAACCTCGCATCCTGATCGTACGGTGGCCGCGGCAAGAGCGTTGCCCGTGCAAATGGATCAGGAAGTTTCGTGATATGGTTAAAGTTTAGTGTAAATGTGGGTACCCATATGAAGACAACCATAGACCTTTCCGATGCGTTGTTCGTCGCCGCCAAACAGTTTGCCGCCGCACGCGGCATGACGCTGCGCGCTGTGATCGAGCAAAGCCTCGCACGCACGCTCCGCGAGAAAGCGCCAATCCACGCGTTCAAGCTGCGCGACGCGAGCGTGAGTGGCAAGGGGCTGACCGACGCGGCGCGTGCGCTGTCTTCGTCCTCTTTGCGCGATCTGGCCAACGAGCGATAGTCGCGATGATCGCGGTCGACACCAATATCCTGGTCTACGCACACAGGCGCGATCACCAATGGCATGAGCGCGCGGCGCAATGTGTTGCCGAATTGGCTGAAAGCGGTGTCCGGTGGTCCATTCCCTGGCCTTGCGTCCATGAGTTTTTCGCGGTGGTGACACGAGCGGGTATCTTCAAGCCGCCAAGTACCGGCGCCCAGGCGCTCGCGCAAATCGATGCCTGGTTCGCGGCACCCGCATGCGAGCCGTTCGGTGAATCCGCAATCCATCTCGACACACTCAAGCGGCTCGCGCAAGGATCCAAGTTGGTCGGCGGGGCGATTCATGACGCACGCATCGCGGCGATTTGTATCGATCATCGGGTAAGCGAGCTGTGGTCGGCGGATCGGGATTTTTCGCGCTTCCCCGGGTTGAAGACCAGAAATCCATTGGTTGCGGCCTGGCGTTCCTGAGGTGCTGGCAGGCCATGCATCCAGGCTTGTGTCGAGTCGCCGATGAATTGGGTGCCTGCCGATCCGCAGCGTTTACGCCGAGAGCGGCACCTCGCGCCGTACAATCAAACGCTTGACAAAAGCGTGCCACGCGAGCCGCGACGCCTTCGGTGTTATGGGCGCCTGGTGCAAGCTACCGGGCCGGCGCAACAGCTCCGCGATCACGCGCATCAACAACGCGAAAGAGACAAAGCATGCCATCGCCAGCAGCCGGCCCGATGCCGCTCACCGGCATCAAGGTCATCGAGATCGGGCAAAATATCGCCGGGCCCTACGCCAGCGAAATCCTGTCGTGGCTGGGGGCCGATGTGGTCAAGGTGGAGCGCCCCGACGGTGGCGACGACGCGCGTGGCTGGGGGCCGCCGTTCTGGCGCGGCACCGCCACCACTTTCCAGGCGATGAACCATGGCAAGCGCAGCATCGCCATCGATCTGAAGGATGCCGATTCGGTGGCCTGGCTCAAGTCCTACATCGGGTCGGCGGACGTGCTGATCCAGAACCTGCGCCCCGGTGTTCTCGAGGAACTGGGCCTGGGCGCCGCCGCGCTGCGCGCCGCCAATCCGCGCCTGGTCTACTGCTCGCTGTGGGCTTTCGGTCACAAGGGGCCGATGCGCCTGAACCCGGGCTATGAGCCGATGATCCAGGCTTTCGCCGGCATGTTCAGTGCGAACGGCGCCGAGGACGGCCCGCCATCGCGCGTCGGCATGCAGGTGCTCGATCTGGGTACGGGCATCTGGTCAGCGCTGGGCTGCATCGCCGCGTTGTTTCAGCGCCATACCACCGGGGTCGGCTGCGTGGTCGATACCTCGCTGTTTGAAACCGCGATGGGCTGGCTGCAGGTGATGATGGCGGGATTCTCCGCCACCGCCAAGCAACCCGAGCGTCATCGCAGCGGCAATCCGCGGGTGGTGGTGTTCCAGGCCTTTGCCGCCAGCGATGGCGAGGTGGTGATTGCCGCCGCCAATGACCGGTTGTTCAACAAGCTTGGGCGTGAACTGGGCCACCCGGAATGGGCCGACGATCCTCGCTTTGCCAGCAACGCCCTGCGGGTGCAGCACAAGGCGGACATCGTGCCGGTGATCGCGGCCGTGCTAGCCACCAGGCCGATACAGCACTGGATCGACAGGCTTGAGGCGATCGGTGTGCCGTGCGCGCCGATCCATGATTTTCAGCAGGTGGTGGATCAGCCGCAAACCCACGCGATCGGCATTTTCCAGACTGTGCCGGAAGTCGAGCTGCGGATTGTCGGCTTGCCGATCTCATTTGACGGCATGCGGCCGCCGGTCAAGGGGCGGGCGCCGGAAATTGGTGAACATACCGATGCGATTCGCTCACCGCGACCTGCGCCTGGCAGCTGAAGATGGATCGGCGAACAGAAACAGCCACAAGCGCGCGCAGCGGCAACGCCGGGCGCGCCGATCGATAAAGGAGAAGCAGATGCAACGACGCCGTTTTGTTCAATCGCTGATGGCGTTGCCGCTTGGCAGCGCCGCCGCAACTGCCGGCGCGCAAACCGGCAGTGAGAAAACCCTGCAGATCATCGTGCCCTTCGGCCCCGGGGGGTCGGGCGACATTACCGCACGCATGCTGGCCGAATTCATCACCAGGAAGACCGGCCGCGCAACCGTAGTCGAGAACCGGCCGGGCGCCAACGGCATCATTGGTGTGGAGGCGGCGAAAAAGGCGACCCCCGACGGATCGGTGCTGCTGCTTGCCACCACATCCACCCATTCTGCCAATCCGAGCTTGTACCGCAAGCTGCCGTACGACCCGGAAAAAGACTTTACCCTGGTCGGTCACTTCGGCGGCTCTTCATCGTTCATGCTGGTACGCCCGGACGCGCCTTACAGGACCCTGAGTGATTTCGTAGCCGTCGCCAAGGCTGCGCCGGGCAAGCTCAACTTCGGTTACTTCAATGCGTCGTCGCATGTGCCGGGCGCCTTGCTGGGCAGCATCGCCGGCATTGAACTCACGCCGGTGCCGTACAAGCAGATCAGCAATGCGATGACCGAACTGATCTCGGGTCAGCTCGACGTGATCTTTGTCGACAGCGTGGCAGGCGACAGTTTTGTCGCATCCGGACAATTGCGTGCATTGGCCGCGCAAAGCAGCAAGCGCCTGGTCAAGTATCCGGCCGTGCCGTTGATCTCCGAGACATACCCGGCCTACACCACCTCGGGCTTTCTCGGCATTGCCGTTCCGGCAGCGACGCCGGCGGCCACCTTGCAGGCGCTCAATGACCTGATCAACGAGGCGATCACCACCGACCCGGTCAAGTCGCGGCTTGAGGGCTTCGGCTTTACGCCTCAACGCATGAGCCTGGCGCAACTGGCGGCGTTTGACCGCGAAGAGCGGGCCAAGTGGAAGAACTACGTGGCGATTGCGAAGATCGTTCCGCAATAAGGGCGCACGGCCCGGGCTGGCGATGCCCTCAAGGCGCGCCATGAAGTGCGTTTGGTGCGCATGCCGACCCTACTCGGCCACCACGTTGGCGGCCCTGACGATGCGCCCCCATTTCGCCACTTCGCTCTCGACCAAGGCCTTGAACTGATCAGGTGTAGAGCCGGCGACGATGAAGCCCTGCGGGCTGAAAAAATCCTTGATCTCCGGGCTCTCCAACGCCCTGACCACTTCCGCGTTGAGGCGCGCGACGATCTCGCGCGGGGTGCCGGGCGGGGCAAACAGGCCCTGCCAGGAAGCCGCTTCCAGGCTTGCCAGGCTGCCGATACCGGCACCGGCCTCGGCAATCGTCGGTACATCGGGCAACAGCGGATGGCGCCGTGCCGATGAAACCCCCAGGGCCGCAAGTTTGCCCGCACGGATTTGCGGCAGCACCACCAGGAAGTCACCAAACATCGATTGCACCGTGCCGCCCAGGGTGTCGTTCAAGGCGGCGGCGCTGCCCTTGTAGGGCACGTGGGTCATCTTCAGGTCGGCGGCCAATGCGAACATTTCGCCGGTCAGGTGCATCGAGGTGCCGTTGCCGGGCGAGGCATAGGTCATCGGCTTGGCGCGCGCCTGGGCTACATAGTCGCGCACGTTCCTGATGCCGGCCGCCGCGCTCACCACCAGCACCAGCGGCGCCGACACCACCTGCGTGACGGGCTGAAAATCGGTCACCGGGTTGTAGGGGAGTTTCGGGTACAGGGCCGCGCTGATGGCGTTGCTGCCGGTCACGCCCATCAACAAGGTGTAGCCGTCGGGCGCGGCCTTGGCCACTGCGTCGGCGCCGGTGGTGCCGCCGGCACCCGGGCGATTTTCGACCACCACCGCTTGGCCCAGTGATTTCGCCAGCGCTTCGGCGATGCGCCGCGCCAGCAGGTCGGTGCTGCCGCCCGGCGGAAACGGCACGACGATGCGCAAGGGGCGTGAAGGATACGTTTGGGCCCGGGCAAACCGCATGTTGCCCAGGCCCAGGCCTGCGAGCATGGTCATGACGATTCGGCGGTGTGGCAAGGCGGGGGGCAAGGTTTGCATGGCGTGGCGGTTCCCTGGATTCGGGTGGGCGGGTCTGGTGAGACAGGTTTCATGCTGCGCATGAAAACATGGAGCAATCATTGTGCCGCAGGTGGCGAGTGGTGTCTCTCAAAACCGCTCAGGGCGAAACGCTTTCAGGTCAATTTGTGGCGTGCGGCCAGCGACCAGGTGCGCGACCTCGCGACCGGTGCTGGCCCCCGCGCACATGCCCACATGGCCATGGCCGAAGGCCAGCCACACGTTGTCGCTGCGGGGCGCGCGACCGATCACCGGCAGGCTGTCGGGCAGGCAGGGGCGATGGCCCATCCAGCGACTGGTGCGGCTTACATCCAGGTGCGGGAACAACTCGCGGCCCTTGGCCAGCAGCACATCGGCTCGCGCGTAGTTGGGCGGTGGCCTGAGCCCGGCGAATTCCACGCTGCCAGCCAGGCGCAGACCCATCGCCATCGGGTTGACCATCAGGTTGTATTCGACTGCCATCACCGTGTGCCTGAGCGCCAGGTTGCTGCTCTGCACGGTCACGTGATAACCACGCTGGGTTTCCAGCGGGATCGACAGCCCGAGTTGCTTGGTGAGCCCGGCAGACCAGGCGCCGGCGGCGACCACCACGCCATCGCATTCGATGCGCGTGCCGTCGGCGAGGTTGAGCGCCCGCACCGTAGCGGCTTTGCGTTCGAAGCCGATGACCTCGCCCGGCACCAGGTTCGCACCATCGACCAGGGTACGCGCATGCAGCGCCTTGACCAGTTGTTCGGGGTCGAGGGTAGAGCCGTTTTCCGGCGCCAGGATGCCGCAGCGAAAGCGTCCGCGCAGATCGGGCTCGAGCGCATCGAGTTCGGCGGCGTCGATGTCGCGCAGCGCCACGCCCAGGCTGCGGCGCAGATTCATGCCCCATTGCCAGCGGCGCGCCGCTTCGCTGGAGCTATAGACATACAGGCAGCCGGTGCGCCGCACCAGCGCCTGCGCCCCGGCATGTTCCAGCAGGGGCTCGTAGCACTCGAAAATCGGCGAGAGCAAGCCGCGTAGCGCAGTGGCGATGCGCGTCACTTCGGCCGGGCGCGAGTGCAAGAGGAAGCGCGCCAGCCATGGCAGCAACAGCGGCAAATAGCTCGGGCGAATGGTCAGCGGCCCGCCCGCATCGGCCAGCCATCCGGGCACCTTTTTCCACATGCCGGGCATGCCGACCGGCAGGCAGGCCGAGGGCGACATCGAGCCGGCATTGCCGAACGAGCAGGCCTCGCCCGGTGCGGTGTCGGACACGAAAGTGACGCGATGACCGTCGCGCTGCAGCCAGGCGCCGACGCAGGTGCCGACGATGCCTGTGCCGATGATTGCGAGGTGCATGTCAGATATGAACCATGTGGGGCTGCATGAAGCGATACCGGGAAGCGCGTGCCGTACTGGCCAGGCGTGACATCGTGGGTCCAGGCGTTAGCCGGGATCGTTCAATCACATAGCCTCAGGCTTGCTGATCGACTTGAGGGCGGCAAGGACGGCCGGAGCAAACCGCAAAACGTTCGGAACCCGATTGTCTCGCCCCCAAAGGACAAAGAGCGCCACAGGCAGAGCCGGATGCTGCCCACAGTCGATATTTTGGTCACAAGCAACAAGAATTTCGACGCCCTGCTGCGCCGTTGCTTCAAGCAGGCGACCATTGAAAAACCCGAGCAGCCGAGCGTCTGGGCAGTTCGAACAAGGTGCCCGTGCAGTTCGAACCCGAACGCCTTGGGCACCGATTCATCAAGCAACACCTTCATGCGGCAGGGAGAGCACGCTGGCTATCTTCGAACAATTGAATCGCCTGCGCGCGACTGAGCGACGGGAACTGGTCAAAAAAAATCCAGGGTGTCGCCACCTTCGACGTAGTCGAACAGGGTCTTGATCGGCACGCGTGTGCCGGCGCAGCATGGAGTGCCACCGAGAACCCGGGATCAATCCATACCACCGAAGAAGTCAAGGGCACGGCGCGTACTTCGCGAAGCTATTTTGTTGGTGCTCGATGTTACATGAATCATTGCCTGCTTCCGCACTTGTGAGAGCTGTCGTTCAGCTCGAGAACGCCACTTCTGCAACCGGTTGAATCCAGACCTGCTTGCGTTCGATCGTCTTCTTTCCAGGAGCTTGTTCAGCGTTTTCCTAAAGCGGAATCGCCAGCCCCACCCGCAAGCCCTCGATCACCACGTTCGACTGAAAACGCAGCATCGCGGGCGACGCAAGCAGCAAAGTCTTGGACCAGTTGTCATAGTCCTGCATATCCTGCACCACCACCACCAGCATGAGGTCGACTTCGCCGGTGACATAGTAGGCCTGCTGCGTGCGCGGGTCGGCCAGCAGCCTGCGTTGCAGCGCATCGAGACCGGACTTCTGGCTGAAATCCACCTTGACGCCAACGATGAAGGTCATGCGCTTGCCGATGGCGTTGGTGTTGATGATGGCGACTTCACGCTCAATTGTCCGAGTGGCGCGCAGACGCTTGATGCGCCGCTGTACCGAAGATGCGGACAGGCCGATCTTCGAACCCAGGCTCTCGGCTGTGACAGCAGTGTCTTGCTGCAACAGCGCCAGCAGGCGGCGATCAAGGTCGTCCAAAGTGACAGCGCGCGTTTTCTTCATGAAGGAGTCATTTAGTGCGGCATTACCGCATCATTATGCGGTAAATCTCCGCTCAAGAGCATGCGGGAATCATAATATTGTGGCACTTCACCTGAGGAGAATTTGCCATGGACATGACCGACCTGCAGCAGGATCTTGCATCGTTCTGGATGCCGTATACCGCCAACCGCCAGTTCAAGCAGGCGCCGCGCCTGTTGTCCGAGGCCAAGGGCATGTTCTACAAGACGCCCGACGGGCGAGAGGTGCTCGACGGCTGCGCCGGCCTGTGGTGCGTGGCGGCCGGCCATTGCCGCGAGGAAATCGTCAAGGCGGTGCAGGAGCAGGTGGCGCGCCTGGATTTCGCGCCGTCTTTCCAGATGGGGCATCCGCTGGCGTTCGAGACCGCCAGTCGCTTGGCCGCCATCACGCCACCGGGTCTGAACCGGATTTTCTTCACCAACTCGGGCTCCGAGTCGGCCGACACCGCGCTGAAAATCGCGATCGCCTATCACCGTGCCCGCGGCGATTCGGGCCGCACGCGTTTCATCGGCCGCGAGCGCAGCTACCACGGTGTGAATTTCGGCGGCATGAGCGTGGGCGGCATTCCGGGCAACCGCAAGACTTTCGGCAACGTCATGCTGCCCGGCGTCGACCACATGCCGCACACCCATGACTTGAAGCGCAATGCCTTCTCCAAGGGGCAACCGGCGCATGGTGCCGAAATCGCCGACGAACTCGAGCGCCTGGTGGCGCTGCACGATGCGTCGAACATCGCCGCGGTGATCATCGAGCCGATGGCCGGCTCCACCGGCGTGCTGCTGCCGCCCAAAGGCTACCTCGAGCGTCTGCGTTCGATTTGCGACAAGCACGGCATCCTCTTGATTTTCGATGAAGTCATCACCGGCTTCGGTCGCCTGGGCGGCGCCTTCTCGTACGACGCGTTCGGCGTCAAGCCCGACATCATGACCATGGCCAAGGCGATCAACAACGCCACCATCCCGATGGGCGCGGTGGCGATCAAGCAGGAAGTACACGACGCAATCATCAATGCCGCGCCCGAAGGCGGCATGGAATTCATGCACGGCTATACCTATTCGGCGCATCCGGTGGCCTGTGCTGCGGCCAACGCTACGCTCGCCTTGTACGAGCGCGAGCAGTTGTTCCAGCGCGCCGCCAGCCTGGCGCCAAAATTCGAGGCGGCCGTACATGCCTTGAAGGGCGTGAAAAACGTCATCGACATCCGCAACTTCGGGCTGGTGGCCGGCATCGAACTGGCGCCGCGCGAAGGGCAGGCCGGCAAGCGCGGCTACGAGGCCCTGGTCAAGTGTTTCGGCAAAGGCCTTTTGATCCGTACCACCGGCGATATCCTCGCTGTTTCTCCGCCACTGATTGTCGAGGATGCACAGATCGATCGCATTTTCTCGACCATCGCGCAAGTGGTGGCAAGCATCGATTGATCGCTTCGCCACAGTAAAACCAGCAAAACGGGGCGCTCATGCAGCGCCCCGTTACTTGTGCGTCGGCCATTTCTTGTCACCTTCCCAAAAACGGCGCTGCGCCACCATCCTGCTCCTGGTCACGCCCGCGTTGTGGAGCGTGAACTACCTGGTCGCGCGTCTGGCGGTGGACGTGGTCGCGCCGCACGCCCTGGCGCTGGGGCGATGGTTCATCGCCGGCGCGGTCATGCTGCTGCTCAGCCGGCGCGAAGTATTCGAGAAGCGCGCGGCGATTGTGCGCGAGTGGAAGCAGTTGCTGGTGTTCGGCCTGCTTGGTATGTGGATCTGCGGCGCCTTTGTGTATATCGGTGCGTACACCACGTCGGCTACCAATATCGGGCTCCTGTACGCGATTTCACCGGTGTTGATAGCGCTGTTTTCAACCTTGTACCTGAAGGAGCGCATGGGTCTGATGCAGGCGGGCGGCGTGGCGCTAGCCTTGGCCGGTGTGCTGCATGTGGTGCTCAAGGGGCACTGGCTCTCTCTTGCTGCACTGCATTTTTCGGTGGGCGACCTGTGGATTCTCACCGGAGCACTGTCGTGGACCACCTATGCGCTGCTGCTCAAGGCCTGGCCGTCCGCGTTCGGACCGGGGGCACGCCTGGCGCTCGGTTCGATGGCGGGTGTGATCGTGCTCATTCCGTTTGCCGTCATCGAAGCGCTGTGGTTCATGCCCACCGCCTTGAGCTGGCAAGGCCTGGCTTACACGCTGGCCGTCGCCCTGTTTCCGGGCATCGGCGCCTATCTTGCCTACGACTTCATGCAGCGCGAACTGGGCGCCGCGCGGGTGGGTGTGGTGCTGTATCTGGGGCCTTTGTACGCGGCCGGCCTGGCCTGGGCCGTGCTGGGCGAGGCGATCCTGCCGTTCCACTTTGTGGGCGCAGCCTTGATACTGCCGGGGATTTACCTGGCGACGCGGGCGCCGCCGCGTTCCTGACATAATCCGCCGCGTCTGTCACGACCTTAAGGATTCCATGCGCGTCGTCATCGCCCGCATGCAGCACGAGACCAACAGCTTTTCCCCGGTGCGCACGCCGCTTTCGGCCTTTGGCACCGGCAACGGCATCGGTCCGTTTTACGGCAGCGATGCCGCCGCCGCGATGCGCGGCGCGCGTGTGGCGATGGGCGCGTTCCTCAAGTCGGCCCAGGAGCGTGGCTGCGAGATCGTCACGCCCGTAGCTGCCATGGCCTACCCGAGCGCACCGGTCGAGGCTGCCGCTTACACCCACATGTGCGACAGCATCTGCACGGCGATTGCGCGTGGTTGCGATGCGATCCTGCTCGACCTGCACGGCGCGATGGTGGCTGAGAACAGTGACGATGGTGAAGGCGACCTGCTGGAGCGCATTCGCGCCATCGCGCCGCATACCCCTCTTGCAGTGGCGCTCGACCTGCACGCCAATGTAAGCCGCAAGATCGCGGGCAACGCCGACATCATTGTCGGTTTCAAGACTTATCCGCACATCGACATGTATGAAACAGGCGAACATGCCGCGCGACTGTTGTTCGACATGATCGACGGCAGGATCAAGCCGGTCATCGGTTATGCACATGCGCACGTGCTGGCGCAAACCCTGGAGATGAACACCAACCTGGGCGCGATGCGGCAGGCACTCGATGGTGCGAAATGGCGCGAGCGCGATGCCGGCATCCTCGCCTGCAGCGTGTTCGGCGGTTTCCCGCAGGCCGATACGCCGGCTGCCGGCATGAGCGTGCTGGTGGTGGCCGATGCCAACCGCAAGGGTGCGGCGGCGCTGGCGCGGCGCACGGCTAAATGGGGCGCCGATTTCCTGTGGTCGCGCCGCGCCGAGTTCGTTTTCAAACAGGAACCGCTGGCGCGCTCGATAGCACGCGCGCGCAAGGCGGCCGGGAAAGCTGGCGGCAAGCCGGTGATCCTGATGGACCATGGCGACAACGTGATGTCGGGCGGCACCTGCGATACGGTCGACGTGCTGCGCGCCGCGCTCGACGCAGGCTTTGAAGGCATCGTGGTGGGCCCGACCTGCGATCCCGCCGCGGTGGCGCAGATGATCGCAGCCGGCGTGGGCGCGCAGGTCACGCTGGAGGTGGGCGGCAAGGTGCCGATGCCCAGGGTCGGGGTGGCCGCGCCCAAGCCGCTCATGCTCAGCGGCGTGGTGCGCATGATCAGTGATGGCGAATATGTCGTCAGCGGTCCGATCTTTACCGGCGACCGCATGTTCATGGGTTTGACAGCGGTACTCGATACCGGCGCGGCGCAGATCGTTGTGACCTCGCAGCCGCAGGAGCCGCTTGACCTCGGCTGCTTCGAGGTGCTTGGCATCGATCCGCGCGCCGCGCGTTTCCTGGTGCTCAAGTCGCGCATGTATTTCCGCCCGGTATTCGAGCCCTTGGCCGCCGCCGTGGTGCCGTGTGCGAGTGTCGGTGTCACCAGTTCGGACAACGCGATTTTCCGCTTCGAGAAAGTGCGGCGACCGATTTATCCGCTCGATGGCGCCGCCGGCAAGGCTTCTGCCGCCTGATGCGCCTGCGCCGGGCGCGGCGACACAATGCTGAGTTGCGAATTTCACTTGCGTAACTAGACTTTCGATTGGTAGCATTGCGCGTTCGCTCGTGAGGAAGCGCCTGCGATTCCAGCGCTCGGCCGCTTGCCTCGGGCCTGGATGGCTGCGATTCCCGCAAACCCACAAAGCGCGGCGCGCATTGCGCGCAAGCCGCCAGGATTCCCGGAGACTTACCCACAATGGATGCGCAATTGGTCCAGCTGTTGCAGCTTGCGATCAACGGCATCTCCGTTGGTGCCATCTATGCGCTGGTGGCGCTCGGCCTGACACTCACCTACAAGGCCACCGAGGTGCTCAACTTCGCGCATGGCGACCTGTTGATGCTGGCAAGCTTCATCGGCTGGGGCCTGATCACCGGCCTCGCCTGGCCGTTCTGGTTGGCGCTGCCGGCCACTATTGCGCTGGTGGCGGTGGCGACGTTCCTGCTCGAACGTGGGGTGATGCGGCGCATCGCCGGCCAGCCGCAGTTCGCCGGCGTCATGCTGACCATCGGCCTGGCATTCATGATCCGTGGCGCGGTGAGCATGGGTTTCGGCCCGGAATCGCGCAAGTTCGAAACCCCATTTTCCGGCCACACCACGCATTTCGGTCCGCTGGTGATTGCCGACCTCAACCTGGCGATCATCGGCGCGGTGCTGGCGGTGACTGTGGCCTTGTTCATCTTTCTGGCGCGCACCTCGCTCGGCGTGGCGATCCAGGCGGTCTCGCAGGATCAGCTTGCCGCCTACCTGTCGGGCATCCGCGTCAAGCGCGTCAACTCGCTGGTGTGGGGTCTGGCCGGCGCGCTGGCGGCGCTGGCGGGCATGTTGCTGGCGCCGATCACGTTGGTCGATATCAGCTTGTGGTTCGTGCTGTTGAAGAGCCTGGCGGCGTTGGTGCTGGGCGGCTTCGGCAGCGCCCCCGGGGCGATTGTCGGCGGCCTTCTGATCGGCTTGATCGAATCATTCGCCGGGGTCTATGCGCCGGGCAGCATCAAGGACGTGGTGGCCTACATCGTGCTGATCGTGGTGCTGGTGGTATGGCCGCGCGGCCTTCTGGGTGAAGCACACGGCAAGCGGGTATGAGGTTCGCCTACGACACCAGCTATCGCGACAGCCGGCGCCTGTTGCGCTGGCGTACCGAGCGCGCCGCCTATGCGATTCTTGTCTTGCTGCTGCTGGTCGCACCATTCGTGCTGCCGGTGTTCTACCTGGGCGAGCTCACTTATCTGTTCATCTTCGCCCTGGCCAGCCTGGGCCTGATGGTGCTGACCGGCTACACCGGCCAGGTCTCGCTGGGGCATGCGGCCTTCATCGCCATCGGCGCCTATGCCGAGGCGCTGTTGCTGGCGCGCGGCTGGCCGCTGCCGGCCTCGCTGGCGACGGCCAGCCTTCTGGCTGGCGCGGCCGGGGTTGCCATCGGCCTGCCGGCGATCCGCGTCTCCGGCTTGTACCTGGCGATGGTAACGCTGGCGTTCGCCATCCTGGTCGAACATACCCTGGGCCATTGGTCCTCGCTCACCGGCGGCTTTACCGGCATGGCGGTGCCCGATGCAAAGCTCTTCGGCATTTCGCTGGCCACGCCCACCGGCTTCTATTTCCTGTGCCTCGCTCTACTCGCAGCGGTGCTGCTGGCGCTCATCAACCTGATGCGCGCCCACCTCGGGCGCGCCTTTGTCGGCGTGCGCGACAGCGAAGCTGCTGCCTGGGGCCTGGGCATTCATGTGCCGCGGGTCAAGGTGCAGGCCTTCGCGCTGTCGGCGGCGATCACCGGTCTGGCCGGTGCCTTGCTGGCGCACCAGACCAAGTACCTGACGCCGGACGGTTTCGGCCTGATGCTATCGATGCAACTGGTGCTGGCGGTGGTGATCGGCGGCCTGGGCAGCCTGCGCGGCGCGATTCTCGGCGCCCTCCTGATCGGGCTGCTGCCGTCCTTTATTTCGCACTTGAAGCCGCTCTTGCCCGACCGCATCGCCAAGCAATTCGGGCTGGAGATTTTCGTTTACGGCGCGGTGCTGGTCGGTTTCGTGTTGTTCGAGCCGATGGGGCTGGCAGGGCGCTGGCAAAAGCTGCGCGCCTTTTTCGAGAGCTTCCCGCTATACCGGCGCGACACTTTTCGGCGCGCCAAGACCTACATGCGTTCGGAGCGACACCGGTGAGTTTTTTCGAAGTGCGCGACCTGGCGCTCGCCTTTGGCGGTGTCAAGGCGCTCGACGGCGTCAGTTTCACAGTCGAGGCCGGGGAAGTGTTCGCCATCATCGGCCCCAACGGCGCCGGCAAGACCACGGTGCTCAACGTGGTGACGCGCGTGTTCGCAGCTGACGCCGGGTGCGTGTTGCTCGATGGGGTAGATCTGACCAATCTGCCGCGCCAGCAGGTGGCGCAGGCCGGGGTGGCGCGCACGTTCCAGAACATCGAGTTGTTCGAAGGCGCCACCGTGCTGGACAACCTGTTGCTCGGGCGGCATCGCTTCGAACACGGCGGATTCGCAAGCCAGATGTTCGACAGCCGCGCCGCCCGCGCCCACGAAGACCGGTCGCGCGCGCGGGTCGAGACCCTGATCGGGTTTCTCGACCTCGCGCCCTACCGCAACCAGCGCGTGGCCGGCCTGCCCTATGGTGTGCGCAAGGTGGTCGAACTGGGGCGCGCGCTGGCGACCGAGCCCAGGCTTTTGTTGCTCGACGAGCCGGCGTCGGGGCTGAACCCGGAAGAGACGCGCGAACTGGCCTTCTGGATCGACGACATTCGCCATGAGCTGGGGGTCACGGTGGTGATGATCGAGCACGACATGTCGCTGGTGTCGGAGGTGGCCGATCGGGTGCTGGCAATGAACCTCGGACGCCCTCTGGCCAGCGGCACGCCGGCCGCAGTGCAGGCACATGCGGACGTGATCGCAGCCTACCTGGGGGCATGAACATGAGCGCGCCGTTGCTGGCAGTACGCAACCTCGAAACATGGTACGGGCCGGTGTGCGCGATCCGCGGCGTGTCGCTTGCGGTGGCCACCGGGCGCATTGTCGCCGTGCTCGGTGCCAACGGCGCCGGCAAGACCACGCTCTTGAACACCATCGCCGGGGTGATCGACCCGTTCAAGGGCGCGATCGAATATCGCGGCGAAGCGATTCACGGGCGCGACCCCGATCAGGTGGCGCGCCTGGGCCTGACCCTGGTGCCCGAGGGACGGCGCGTGTTTCCCTTCCTGTCAGTGGCCGACAACCTGGCGATGGGCAGTTTCGCGCGGCGTGATCGCGGCGGGCAAGCGGAGGACCTCGAGCGCATCTACAGCTGGTTTCCGCGCCTGAAGGAGCGCATGGCGCAGCACGCCGGCCTCTTGTCGGGTGGTGAACAACAGATGCTGGCGATCGGCCGCGCCATGATGGCCCGGCCCGACCTGCTGTTGCTCGACGAGCCCTCGCTGGGTCTTTCGCCGCTCCTGACGCGCGAGATCTTCAACATCGTCACGCGGATCAACGCCGAGACCGGCATGACCGTCCTGGTGGTCGAGCAGAATGCGCAAGTCGCGCTGGCGCATGCACATGACGGCTACATCATGGAACTCGGCCGCATCGTCGCCGCCGATACCTGTGCCGCACTGATGGCCAAGGACGACGTGCGCGAGTTTTACCTGGGCATCGGTGCGCCGGCCAGTGCCGATGGCCGCAAGCGGCGCTGGAAGAAGACGAAAACGTGGCGATGATGCCGACAAAAATGCAAACCTGCTTTTGGCGGGCCTGCCTGGCGCGAAATCGCCGGCGCAGCCGGACAGTTTCGCAATTGCTTGACGAAAATGCATTGCGCAGTGGCTGTCGAATCGATCTCCATGTCTAAACAGGAAAACCCACTCACTCTCGGCTGCGATACCGCGGCCAAGCTATTTCGCGCGCGCGCGCGAATGTGGGGCGCGGCGCCGGCATTGCGCTGGAAGGCGCGCGGCATCTGGCATTCGGCCACCTGGGCCGAGTACCTGTCCGCCGCGCGCGCGGTCGGGTTGGCGCTGGCGGACCTCGGCGTTGCCAGAGGTGAAGTGGTCACGCTCCTGGCCGAGAACCGCCCCGAGTGGCTGTATGCCGACATGGGCGCGCAGGGCATGGGCATGATCGGCAACGGCATTTACCCGACCTCTTCTCCCGAGCAGGTCGAACATGTGCTGGGCGATTCGCACACGCGCGTGCTGATAGTCGAGGACGACGAACAGCTCGACAAGGCGCTGGCCGTGCGTGAGCGCTGCCCGAAACTCATGAAAATCGTGGTGATGGAAACCGAAGGCCTGCGCGGCCTGGCCGATCCCATGGTGACAAGCTTTGCCGACTTCATTGCGCGCGGCTCCCAACTGGCGGCTGAGCGCGGCGCCGATTTCGATGCCGCAATCGATGAAGGCGGTCCCGAAGATATCGCTTTCCTGGTGTACACCTCGGGCACCACCGGTGCCCCCAAGGGCGCGATGATCGCGCAGCGCAACCTGATCTTCCAGCTCGGCACGGTGCGTGAATACCTGACGGTTGAAAAAGGCGACAAGACGCTGTCGTTCCTGCCGCTGTGCCACATTGCCGAGCGCATGGCCACGGTGTTCAACCAGCTGGCGATCGGCTACATCGTGCACTTCCCCGAAAACGCCGGCACCGTGGCCAACGACATGCGCGAAGTGTCGCCGCACATGGTGTTCGCGCCGCCGCGCTTCTGGGAGAAGATGTATTCGCAGGTCGAGTTGTTCATGCGCGATGCGATTGTGCCGGCGCGTGCGCTCTACAACATGGCGCTGAAAGCGGGGATGCAGGCAGCCGAGGCACGCCTGGCCGGCCGGCCGGCGGCCGAGTGGGATAGCGCGAAGTTGAAGCTGCTGCGCACGCTTGCGTTCTCCAACGTGCGCGATTTCCTCGGGCTGGCCAGTGTAAAAAACGCCATTACCGGTGCCGCGCCGGTGCCCCCCGATCTGCTCAAGTGGTACCTCGCGCTGGGCGTGGACCTGATCGAAGGCTTCGGCATGACCGAGACCACCGGTTTCGTGTGCGCCACGCCGCCTGCAAAGATCAAGGTCGGCTTCGCCGGGCGTTGTGCGCCGGGTGTTGAAATTCGTCTGGCGGCGGACGACGAAATCCTGGTGCGCGGCGGCAACGTTTTCGCCGGCTACTGGAACGCGCCTGCCAAGACCGCAGAGACGATCGACGCCGATGGCTGGTTGCACACGGGCGATTGCGGCGAGATCGACGCCGACGGCTACCTGGCAATCCGCGACCGCATCAAGGACATCATCATTACCTCCGGCGGCAAGAACATCACGCCTTCGAATATCGAGAACCAGCTCAAGTTCAGCCCGTATATCGCCGATGCGGTGGTGATCGGCGAGGCGCGCCATTACTTGACCTGCCTGATCATGATCGATCAGGAGAATGTGGCAAGCTTCGCGCAGGACGCGGCCGTGCCGTTCACCGATTTCGCCAGCTTGACGCGCGCGCCCGAGGTGCTGCGACTGATCGGCGCGGAGATCGAAGCGGTGAACCAGCGCCTGGCCAGGGTCGAGCAGATCAAGACCTTTCGCATCCTGGCGCAACTGCTGACCGCCGAGGACGAGGAACTGACGCCCACCATGAAGCTCAAACGCCGGGTGGTGGCGACCAAGTACGCGGGGCTGGTCGAGGAGATGTATCGGTAGCGGGCCGCACCGTGAAGCCGTCGGTGCGCCGGGTTAATATGATCGACAAACTTTTTTCAACAGGAGACAAAACATGAAACTCAGAACCCTGCTGGTCGCGGCCGGTCTGGCCACGCTTGGCGCATTGCAACCGGCGCTGGCGCAGCGCATGACCGATACCGAGATCGTGCTCGGCAGCCACCTCGATCTTTCCGGCCCGACCGCGGCCGGCATGCCGATGTTGCGCAATGCCATGCAGATGCGCATTGACGAGGCCAACGAAGCGGGTGGTGTCAACGGCCGCAAGTTGCGACTGGTGGTCGAGGACAACGCCTTGCAGCCGCAACAGGCGGTGCGAGCGGTGCAGAAGTTCATCAACCAGGACCGCGTGTTCGCGATCATCAATTCCTTCGGTTCCGGGCCCAACGCGGCGGTGGTCAAGGCCGCCACCGATGCCGGCGTCGTCTACTACGCACCGTGGGGGGCGTCGGCGGTGTTCCGGCAGATTTCCGGCAACTCGCCCTTGCTGATCACCACCGTGCAGAACTACGACACCACCACCGCCACCGGCCTGTCGTGGGCGATCAAGAACTGGGGGTCGAAAAAGGTCGGTTTCATTTTCCAGGAAGGGCCGTTCGGCGACCTGGTGCGGCGCGGCGTCAAGACCGCGCTCGATGCATATGGCCTGCAATTGGCGGCCGAGGCCGGCTACAAGCCCGGCGACATCGACTTCGCCTCGCAGGTGGCGCGCATGAAGGCCGGCGGCGTCGACCTGATCATCGCCGCCACCGTGGTGCGCGAGACCGTCGGCGTGATGAGCGAGGTCAAGAAGCTGGCATGGAACGATGTCAAGGTGCTGACCGTGATTCCGGGCCGCAGCACGATCGTCGCCCTGCTCGGCAAGAACGCGGTCGAAGGCCTGTACGGCATCGGCGGCTGGAAACTCAACTATGCCGACAGCGCGCCGCCCGAGGCCAGGAAAGTGATGGACGCCTACAAGAAGAAGTTCAACGTCGACCCCGACGAGAACGCGCTCAATGCCTATTCCTATACCGACTGGTTCATCAAGGGCTTGACCGCCGCCGGTCGCAACCTGACCGCCGAAGGCTTCGTCAAGGCGATCTCGACGATTTCGCAGGAAGACTTCACCACCTACGGCAAGATGAGTTTCACCGGCAATCATGCCGGCCCGGAGATGGTCGAGATCGACCAGGTCAAGGGCGGGCGCTGGGTTTCCCTGACCAAGCCGATGACGGGCGTTATCAAATAGGCGAGGGAAACCTTGCCGCCTGTTGCGGGCGCCGCAGCCCGCTGGCTTCGCGTCCTGCCGGCTTGAAGGCAGCGCGCTGCAACTGCGGCACTGCACCGACACTATGGTTCGGTGCAGTGCCGCTGGATATGGGGTACGACACCGGCCATTCCCCTTGGTCTCAAATGTGAGCATGATGACCGGACATGAGGGCTTTCATGTCAGACGTGCATGACCGCCTTGCGGCGCGGATTGACGCGAGGCTACTCCCACAGATGTTTCGGCAGCGGCAGTCCTGCAAGGTCGGCTGCTATGCCCATTGGGGTCGATTGCGCAGCGCTCGAGCGCTGCGACAAGCCGGCATGTGTGTTGCACGGTATGCCAGCGAGGGCGTGACCTGCCGATCGAATGAGGCTCGCGACAATCGGGCCGGGGCCGAATCAACCGGCTGCATGATCTGCAACGCGATACTTGCATAGCAGACCATCCGGGAGACCACACAATGCTCGCAATACGCCTGCCCGATTCCATCGAACAAAGACTGGCCGTGCTGGCACGCGAAACCGGGCGGACCAAGACCGCGCTTGCGCGTGAAGCCATTCTCGAATACATCAGCGATCTCGAGGACTACCACCTGGCTGAAGCCCGGGCGCGGCGTGGGCGCAAGACCATTTCCGTAGAGGAAGTGGAGCGCGAACTTGGGCTATAGGGTCGAGTTCGATTCCGCGGCTCCGAAGGAATTGAAGAAGCTTGACCGGCCGCTTCAGCAGCGCTTGGTCGGCTTCCTCAGGACACGGGTGGCGACGCTCGAGAATCCACGCGACATTGGTGAAGCGCTCGCCGGCGCCAGACTTTCTCGCGCAGCAATTGCACCCGCTTGCCCGTGAGGTCGGTCGACAGCATGCCGATGCCGGTGAGGATGCCGCCTGGGCGGGCAAGGCTCGCGACCACGCCTTGGCCGACCGGCTCGGCGGTCGCCGCGGTCACGATCGGGATGGTGCTGGTCGCACGCTCGGCTGCAGCGGGAGGTAACCCGGCATGGGTCACGATGACATCGACCTTGAGTCGCACCAGCTCGGCCGCCATTTCCGGCAGGCGCGCGTCTGCTCCGGCCGACCAGCGGTACTCGAATGCGAGATTCTGCCCTTCGATGTATCCCAGGATGCGCAGTTGGTCGCGGAAAGCTTCGGTGACGTTGACCGGGCCGGCAAAGCTTGAGAGGAATCCGCTGCGCCAGACTTTTGCCTGCTGTTGCGCGAACGACGCGAGCGGCGAGGCGCAAAGCGCAATCGACGCAAAGACGGTGTCGCGTCTGTTCATGCCATCGTCTTCCAAGCCGGTGGCGCAGACGGGCGGGGTTTCCCGGGTGGAGCGCTTGAACTGGTCACTTCATTATCCCTTCGACGGCGCCCAGCCATAGGCTTTTGCGCAGGCACCGCCCATCAGCATCGCGCGTTCGCTTTCGCGCAGGCGCTCAGTCAGGCGAAACGGCGTGACAGCCTGTTCGTAATCGACCACCGCAAAGGCGCGGGTCCAGTCGGTGCCCCACAGGCAGCGCTCGAAACCCCAGGCATCGAAGATGCGGGCGAGCGGGTCCCAGATGTCGGCGAAGGGATAAGGTTCGCGCGATAGCGTGCAGGCACCGCTGATCTTGATCACCGCGTTAGGGCGCCGGGCGAGCGCCAGCACCTTTGGCATGTCGGCCCAGGGCTCGGCCGGGGCGGGCGGGGTGCGCGGCTGCAGGATGCCCAGATGGTCGATGATGAAGCGCGTGTCGGGATGGCGATCGATCAGTGCGGTGCCTGCGGCCAGATTGTCCCAGCACAGGATGTTGACTGGGAAGTCGTGCTTGACAGCAGCGCGCAGGATACGGTCCAAGCCCGCGTGGGTCGGGTCGAGCCCCGACTCTTTGGTCAGCATGATGCGGATGCCGACAGTACCTGGGGTTTTCTTCCAGTCGGCGATCAGATCGGCCACATTCGCATCCTCCGGGTCGACCGGCTTGACCAGGCCGAAGCGGCCGGGATGGGCGCGTTGCGTTTCCACCGCGTAGCTGGCGTCGTAGCGGTACAGGGAAAAGGCGGAAATGGAGATCGCGCCGTCGACCCCGACCTTATCCATCGCCGCCACCATCTCGTCTCCGGTGACATGCGCGGGCCAGTTGGGCACCGTGTGCCAGGGGCGCGCCGGCGTGTTCGCCGCATAGGCGTGGACTTGCGAATCGATGATCGGCATCGGATAGGTCTCCTTTGTTTTCGGTGGTTTAATGTTACTGCAACGGCTCGCAATCGCTGCGCCCGACGTCGTCTACACGCCGACGGGCAACTCTGTGGGGAACCAGATGCAAACACCGTCCATGATCAAAGCATTACTTGCCGCACTCGCCGTGCTCGCCGCGCCGCTCGCCGCCGCGCAGGAATGGCCGCTCAAACCGGTGCGTATCGTGGTGCCATTCGCCGCCGGCGGCACCACCGACATCACCGCGCGCCTGGTGGCCGAGCAGTTGACCCTCGCGCTCAAGCAGCCCTTCGTCGTCGACAACCGCGCCGGCGCCGGCGGCAATATCGGTGCCACCGAAGTCGCCAGGGCGGCGCCGGATGGCTACACCTTTCTCATGGGCACGCCCGGCACCCAGGCCATCAACCAATTCCTCTATCTGAAAATGCCCTATGACACGGCCAAGGATCTGCTGCCGGTGTCGTTCGTCGTACGCGTGCCCAATGTGTTGATGGTCCATCCCGGGGTGGGCGTGAAGACCATCGCCGAACTGATTGCCAAGGCCAGGGCGCGACCTGGCGCCATGTCTTACGGCACCCCGGGCAATGGTTCGACCGGGCATTTGTCGACCGAGTTGTTCAAGAGCCGTGCCGGCATCTTTGTCACCCACATCCCTTATCGCGGCAGCGGACCGATGCTGCTCGACCTGATTGCCGGGCAATTGGAGATGGCCATCGACAACCTGCCCTCGGCCATTCCGCATATTCGTTCCGGCAAGCTGATCGCGCTGGGCGTTACCAGCGAGCAGCGCAACGGGCAGTTGCCCGAGGTGCCGACCATCGCCTCGGTACTGCCTGGCTACGCGGCGGAATCCTGGTTTGTGCTGGTGGCGCCGGCCGGTACGCCGGCGGCCATCACCACCCGCATGTCGGCCGAGGTCGACCGCATCCTCAAACGGCCCGAGGTGATCGAGCGCTTCAAGGGCCTCGGTGCGGAACCGGTCGGCGGCACGCCGGAGCAGTTGGCACAATTCATCGCCGCCGAGACCAAAAAATGGCAGCAGGTGGTCAAGCTCTCCGGCGCCAAGCTGGATTGAGGTTGCGTCGATACGACTGGTCATTCGCCAAGAGGATTCGCATGAGAAAGCTGCGGCCGGAAACCGCCGATGACGCGTGGCCCCGCGCCGATTTTTCCCGCGTGCCGTATTCGGTGTTCACCGACTACGACATCTATCGCCGCGAAAATCAGCGCATTTTTCGCGGCCCGGTGTGGAACTACCTGTGCATGGAAATCGAATTGCCCGCGGCCGGCGACTTCGTCACCACCTGGGTCGGTGAAACGCATGTCATCGCGGCCCGCAACGCCGCCGGAGCGGTGCATGCTTTCGAAAATTCGTGCGCGCATCGCGGCGCCAGGCTCACCTCCGCGGTGCGCGGCAACGCCCCGCACCTGACCTGCCCCTATCACCTGTGGACCTACACCCTTGAAGGCGATCTGCAGGGCGTGACCTTTCAGCGCGGCGTGGGCGGCAAGGGCGGCATGCCGGCCACCTTTCAAAAAAACGCGCACGGGCTCAACCAAATGCGCGTGGCGATACTTGGCGGCCTGGTGTTCGGTACCTTCAGCGAGGCGACAGCGCCGCTCGAGGATTTTCTGGGCCCGCATTCGATCGCGCAGATCGAGCGCCTCTTGGTACAGCGCAAACCGAAAGTACTGGGCTACCTGCGCCAGCGCATTCCCGGCAACTGGAAGCTTTACAACGAGAACGTGCGCGATCCGTATCACGGTTCGCTCTTGCACCAGTTCCAGGTGTCCTTCGGCCTGCAGCAGCCAACCATGCGCGGCGGCATCAAACTCGACTCCGACCTGAAAAACACCTGGAACCATTCGATCGTCACCGAGCAGGACGCCGCCAGCCAGAAGATCGTGGCCGAGGCCTATGCCGGCACCGGCAAGTTCAACCCCGACCTGAAGATGGCCGACCCGGCGTTGACGCGCGTGCCGCTGGATCTCGGCGACAACTACAAGACCACCATCCTCTCGATGTTTCCCACACTGGTGGTGGCGCAGGTCGACAACACCTACGCGATCCGCCATCTGCGGCCCAAGGGGCCGGACCTGGTCGAACTGCATATCACCTACCTGGGCTTCGAGTCGGATACGCCGCAACAGACCCGTGACAAGCTCTTGACCGTCAATTTCATCGGCCCCGCCGGCTACATCTCGCTGGAAGATGGCGAAGCGCTGCGCCTGGTACAGGAAGGCATTCGCCATCGTCGACCCGGCGACCATGAGGTGCTCGAAATGGGCGGTGTCGGGCCGATTGTCGACACGGACTACCTGTCGCAGGAGATTTCGATCCGCGGTTTCTGGTCCTTTTATCACCGCGTCATGGGGCTGCCCGGACCTGCCGACGCCGAGGCCGCGGCATGAGCGATTGGCTATTGCAGGCTCGCGTGCAGGCCTTCATGGTCGAGTACGCGGCATGCTTAGACGAGGAGCGCTTTGACGATTGGGTCGCCTTGTTCGATCCCATCGATGATTGCACCTATGAAGTGCTGTCGCGCGAGAACCGCGACCTTGGCTTGCCGGCGCCGATCATGGGCTGCTATTCGCACGGCATGGTGTGTGATCGGGTGGCGATGCTGGTCAAGGGCGTGCTCACCTACCGGCACAACCACCTGTTGCGCCAGGTCAGCAATGTGCGGGTGTTGCCTGCCGTGGCGGGCGGGCAGGCGCAGGCCTTCGGCGTGCGTGCCGGACTGGTCGTCTACCAGTCCGACCCGGAAGGGGTTTCATCGCTCTACATGGTGGCGCGCTATGAAGCGAGCTTGGCCGATTTGCATGGCAAATTGCTGATCCAGCGCATGGCGGTGTTGGTCGATTCGTTCGGTATCGACACCATGCTGGCGGTACCGCTGTAAACCCTAATTGACTTACAATTACTTGAAACCTAAAGTAATTGTTGTTGATCCGCTTGCAGGCGTTTGCGTTCGCCATGGTGTGCGGGAAAGCCTGGTGCGATTGTGCGCCCCACTTTTTGGAGAACTGACTTGAAAAAGAATCTATTGGCGATCGCCGCGTTCATCGCGCTGGCCATCACCGCGACTGCACCCGTGCAGGCGGCCGACAAGGTCAAGGTCGGGTTCATCAGCACGCTTTCCGGCCCCAACGGCGCGATCGGTAGCGATATTCGCGACGCCTTCATGCTGGCCGTCAAGCTCAACGGCAACAAGTTCGGCGGCCTGCCGGCCGAGGTGATCATTGGCGACGACCAGTTCAAGCCGGAAGTGGGCAAGCAATTGGCCGAGAAGAACATCAAGCTGGACAAGGTCGATTTCCTCACCGGCATCGTGTTTTCCAACATCTTGCTGGCTTCGGTGCCCGAGGCTTTTTCCAGCAAGACCTACTACATCAGCCCCAATGCCGCACCGTCGCCCCTGGCCGGCGCACAGTGCAACCCCTATTTCTTCGCGGTGGCATGGCCCAACGATGCGTATCACGAGGCCGCCGGCCAGCACGCCACCAACAAGGGCTACAAGAACGTCTACATGATCGCGCCCAACTACCAGGCCGGCAAGGATTCGCTGACCGGGTTCAAGCGCTTCTACAAGGGCAAGGTGGCCGACGAGGTCTACACCAAGCTGGGCCAGATCGACTACTCGGCCGAGTTGGCGCAGGTGCGCGCGGCCAAGCCTGACGCGCTCTACATTTTCCTGCCGGGCGGCATGGGCATCAACTTCATCAAGCAGTTTGTCGGCGCCGGCCTGTCCAAGGATGTGCAGCTGATCACCCCGGGTTTCGGCTCCGACCAGGACATCATCCGCCCGGTTGGCGAGCCGATGCTGGGCCTTTTCGACACGGCGCACTGGGCGCTTGATTTCGACAACGCGGCCAACAGGAAATTCGTCGCCGAGTTCGAAAAGGAATACAAGCGCCTGCCCACCGTGTATGCCGCCCAGGCTTACGACACGGCGATGCTGATCGATTCCGCGGTGCGCCAGGTCAAGGGCAAGATCGAGGACAAGGAAGCACTGGGCCGCGCGCTCAAGGCGGCCAAGTTCGAATCGGTGCGCGGTGCCTTCAAGTTCAACACCAACCACTACCCGATCCAGAACTACGTGTTGCGCGTGGTTGGCAAGGATAACCAGGGGCGCATCGTCAACAAGACCATCGGCACGGTGTTCAAGGACCGCGGCGACGCCTACGTGCAAGACTGCAAGATGAAGTGAACCTGTGTGTGGTGCGCCTGCGGCCTGGCGTGGGGCTAGGCCTGGCTTCCCGCCTGGGCCGCGCCGATGCTTGTGGCGGCGCGTTCCGCGGCGATTTTCCGCCGCAGCAGGCGAATCGCCTGCAATTGGCCGGAGTCACCGCCCACATCCACCCGCGGCGCCTGCGGATCGATATCGATCCAGCGCTGCTGGTTTTCAAACACTTCCCAATCCTGGCGAAAGGCGAGGTCGATCTGTTCGAACAGCATGTCGGTCACCTGCGGCTGATCGAGCAGGAAATTGTGCGCCTGGGCCCAGAAGTAGTGGCAGCTCTTGTCCGTTTCCGGCGTGATCGCGTTCAGGTTGCGCATTTCGATGGCGCCCGCGAGTTGCCCTTCGGCGGCGAACGCGGCGGTTTTCATGCCCTGCGCGCCGCGCCCGGTATCTTGCGCGCCGACATCGAGCCTCACAAAACAGGGCGGGGTGAAATTGATGAACTGCCAGCGGTCGACATTGCCGCTGAAGCCGCCGGCCTTCACATAGGTCGGCGGTGGTGGCGTATCGACCATCCAGCGCGCCACCGTCACCTCCGATTCGCTGCGCGTGACCGTCACCCGGGCGGCTTCTGCGGTTGCCTGGTTGCCGATGGTCGATTGGTGCACGAACGAAAGATGCGTCAGGTCCAGGAGGTTCTCGATCACCAGTTCGTAGCCGCCCTTGACGTGGTAGCGCGCGCCGCGGGCGCGCCATTGCGCATCTTCCAGCCAGTGAAAGTCGGTGATCCGGGTCTCGTCGGCCAGCGCCGCATCGCCCATCCAGACCCAGATCCAGCGATGCCGCTCGACCAGCGGGTAATGCCTGACGCGCGCGTTTTGCGGGATCGTGTCCTGGCCGGGAATGCGCACGCAGCGACCACTGTCGTCGTAGGTAAAGCCGTGATAGTGGCACTGGATGCAGTCGTTCGCCAGCGTGCCCTTGTGCAGCGGGTAGTGGCGGTGGCAGCAGCGGTCTTCAAGGGCCACGGCGCGGCCGTCGCGGCGCCGGTAGAGCACCAGCGGCTCGCCCAGGACCATGCGGCCCAGGGGTGTCTCGGCGTTGAGCTCGTGGTCCCAGGCGGCGACATACCAGGCATTGCGCAAAAACATCGATCGCTCCCGGCGCGGCGTGCGGCGCCCGTGTATTCAGGCAACTGTAAACGCATTGTATGTCGATCGTCCTGATCCTCGAACAGTCGCTCAACGGCCTGCAGTTCGGGCTGATGCTGTTCCTGCTTGCCGCCGGATTGACGCTGGTGTTCGGCATCATGGACATGATCAACCTGGCGCATGGCTCGATCTACATGATCGGTGCTTTCCTGGCCGCCACCCTGGTGGCGGCCACCGGCTCTTTCGCGCTCGGCGTGGTGCTGGCCATCCCGGCCACCGCCGCCATCGGCATGCTGCTCGAAGTATCGATCCTGCGCCGCCTCTACGCGCGCGACCACATGTCGCAGGTGCTGGCCACCTTCGCGCTCATCCTCATTTGCAATGAAGCGGTGCGCATCATCTGGGGCTCGGACATGGCGCTGGGTACACCGGCGGCGCTGTCCGGCCCGATCGAACTGATGCCGGGCCTGTTCTATCCGGCCTATCGTCTGCTGGTGATCGGCGTCGGGCTTACGGTCGCAATATTGCTCTACTTCATCGTCGCCAAGACCCGCATCGGCATGCGCGTGCGCGCCGGTGCTTCCAACCGTGAAATGGCCGCCGCCATGGGAGTCGACATCAAGCTGCTGTTTACCCTGGTGTTCGGCTTCGGCGCCGCGCTGTGCGCGGTGGCCGGCGCCATGCTCGGGCCGATTTTTGCGGTCCAGGTCGGCATGGGCGACAACATCCTGATCCTGGCTTTCGTGGTGATCGTCATCGGCGGCATCGGCTCGATTCGCGGCGCGCTGATCGGCTCGGTGCTGGTGGGCTTTGTCGATACCTTCGGGCGCGCCTTCCTGCCCGCATTGCTGCGTGAAATCCTGCCGCCGCAAATCGCCAGCGCCGCCGGCACCGCGCTGGCCTCGATCCTGATCTATGTGCTGATGGCCGCGGTGCTGTTCTGGAAACCGCAGGGCCTGTTTCCGGCGAGGGGTTGATGCAGCGCGCCGCCACATTCATCCTGCTGCTGGCGGCGCTCGCCCTTCCGCTCATCATGCGCGCGTTCGATCTGGACTACTACACCAGTTTCGCTTCTCGCGTCATGATTTTTGCGCTGGCGGCCGGCAGCCTCAACCTGATCCTCGGCTACGCCGGCATGATCTCCTTCGGCCATGCCGCTTTTGTCGGCGTCGGCACTTATACCGCGGGCGTGATGATCATCGAGGGCGTGCCCAGCGCCCTGATCGGCTGGCCGCTGGCGATGCTGATCGCGGGCCTGCTGGCATTGGCGATCGGCGCCATGTCGCTGCGCACCCGCGGCGTCTACTTCATCATGATCACGCTGGCCTTCGCGCAGATGATCTATTACCTCACCAACTCGATGAAGGCTTATGGCGGCGACGAAGGCCTGAGCCTGCCCGGCCGCTCCACGCTGCCGCTGCTCGACCTCAAGGACGACACCAGCTTCTACTACGTGGTGCTGGCGATCCTTTGCGTATCGATGCTGCTGCTGAGCCGCCTGGTGGCCTCGCGCTTTGGCCGTGTGATCGTGGCGATTCGTGAAAACGAGCCGCGCATGGAAGCCATCGGTTATCCGACCCGGCGCTACAAGCTGGTGTGCTTTGTGATCGCCGGGGCCTTTGGCGGGCTGGCCGGCGCGCTGTTGGCCAATCACGGCAACTACATCAACCCCTCGATCCTGCACTGGACGCAATCGGGCAACCTGATGATCATGGTGGTGCTCGGTGGTGTCGGTTATCGCTACGGCGGCCTGATCGGCGCGCTCACCCTGCTGGGTCTGGAAGAATTCATCGCCAACCACAAGGTGGAGTGGATGGCCGACCTGTGGCCCAAATACCAGCAGCACTCGCTCCTTGGCGTGGGTATCATCCTGCTTGTCATCGTGCTGTACGCGCCGCGCGGCATCGCCGGCTGGTTCGATCGGAGTCCCCGTGGCTGAAACGCTGCTCGGCATATCTGGTCTGGTCAAGCGTTTCGGCGGCCTGACCGCCACCGATCACGTCAGCCTGGAAATCGAACGTGGCGAAGTGCATGCACTGATCGGCCCCAACGGCGCCGGCAAAACCACCCTGATCGCGCAACTCTCGGGTTCCCTGGCAAGCGATGCCGGCAGCCTGACATTCGATCAGGTTGACATCAGCCGCATGCCACAGCATGAGCGGGTCCGCGAGGGCCTGGCGCGCTCGTATCAGATCACCAGCATTTTCGGCAAGTTCTCGGTACTGGACAATCTCGCCCTTGCGGTACAGGCGCGCAGCGGCTCCAGCATGTCGTTCTGGCGCTCACTCGCCTCCGAGACGGCCTTGCTCGATGAGGCGAGCGCACTGGCCGCGCGCGTGGGCTTGGGCAGACGCGAGGCGGTGCTCGCGGGCAACCTGGCGCATGGCGAGCAGCGCCAGCTCGAAGTCGGCCTGGCCTTGGCAACACGCCCCAAATTGCTGCTGCTGGACGAACCGATGGCCGGCATGGGGCCGGAGGAATCGGCGCGGATGATGGAGCTGGTGGAAAAGGTGCGCGCAGAAATCACCGTGCTGCTGGTCGAGCACGACATGGATGCGGTGTTTCGCCTGGCCGACCGCATTTCGGTGATGGTCAACGGGCGCCTGATCGCCACCGGCTTGCCCGAGGAAATCCGCGTCAACGCGGAAGTGCGAAAAGCCTACCTGGGCGACGAGGCGGCGGCGTGAGCGCTTGCGCCCGGCCGTCCGCAGGGAGCGCTCATCCTCCCGCGGGGACGATGTCACGCAGTGAAAGGAGAGTAGTCCGATGAGCGCGGCGGCGATTCTTTTACAGGTGGAAGATATGCAAACCGCGTATGGAGCCAGCCAGGTGCTGTTCGGCATCGATTTCCAGATCCGCGCCGGCGAAGTCGCGACCCTGCTCGGGCGCAACGGCATGGGCAAATCCACCACGGTGCGCTCGATCATGGGCATGACACCGGCGCGCGGCGGGCGCATCCGCTTTCGCGACCAGGCCATCGAGAAGCGCAGCTCCGACGCCATCGCGCGCATGGGTATGGCACTGGTGCCGGAAGGGCGGCAGATTTTCCCCAATCTGACAGTGCGTGAAAACCTGGTGGCGTTTGCCGGCAATCGCAACGGCACGGCCGCGCCGTGGACGCTTGAGCGCGTGTTCAGCTTCTTCCCGCGCCTGGCCGAAAGAAGCAACAACATGGGCAACCAGCTATCGGGCGGCGAGCAGCAGATGCTGGCGATCGGCCGCGCATTGATGACCAACCCGCACTTGTTGATCCTGGACGAAGCCACCGAAGGGCTGGCGCCCTTGATTCGCGAGGAAATCTGGCTGTGCCTCAAGGCGCTCAAGGGTCAGGGCCAGACCATCCTGGTGATCGACAAGTATGTGGAACGCCTGATCATGATCGCCGACCATCACACCATCATCGAGCGCGGCCGCGTCGCCTGGGCCGGCAGTTCCGCCGCACTCGATGCCGACCACGCGCTGTGGCATCGCTACCTGGGCGTTTGAAGACCCGCGCACCCACCGAACCCGAGTCAGAACACCATGTGGAAACCCGCACAGCGCATCAAGTTCCATCCCGCCACCGGCCGCGTGCCAACGCGTGAAGAAGCGGCGCGCTCGCGCCTTTTCAGCCGTCTGCGCGCGGGGCCTTTGCACCTGCAACAAAGAACCTGGGTGCCGGCGATGGTGCCGTGGCGCTCCAACGAAGAGGGCGAAGCCACGGTCGACGTGCTGCAGTGGTATGAGCGATTCGCGCGTGGCCGCCCCGGCGCTTTGGTGATCGAAGCCACCGGCATTCGCGACGTGCCCAGCGGCCCGTTGCTGCGCATCAGTCACGACCGCTATGTGGATGGCCTGAGTGCGCTGGTCGATACCATCCGGCGCGCCAGCGATGGCCATACGCAGGTGTTCATCCAGATCATCGATTTCCTCAATATTCGCAGGCGTCCCGAAGCGGAAAAATACTTTCAGCGTTTTCTGCGCGTAACGCCGCGCCATCGCGCGCTGCTCGGTGCCGCGGATTGGTCCGAGGATGCGGTGCGTGCGCACCTGGCCGGGCTGCCGCCGGCGGCGCAACAGGCGATTCTGGATGCGCGTGAATGGGAGGCCCTGCAGTTCGGGGCGCGTGAGCGCGTGACCGATACCGATCTGCCGCACATCCGCGAACTGCCGCAAACCCTGCCCGGCCTTTTTTCAGCGGCCGCCGCGCGCGCACGCGCGGCCGGTTTCGATGGCGTCGAACTGCACTACGCACATGCCTACACCATGGCCTCGTTCCTGTCGGCCACCAACACGCGCGACGATGGCTATGGTGGCGAACGCGCCAACCGGGTGCGCCTGCCGCTGGAGGTTTACGCGGCCGTGCGGCAGGCCGTGGGGCGCGACTTTGTGGTCGGTTGTCGTTACCTGGCCGAGGAATGCATCGACGGCGGCAACCAGGTCGACGACGCGGCCTGGTTTGGTGTCGAGTTCGCGCGCGCCGGCATGGATTTCATCTCGACCTCGCGCGGCGGCAAGTTCGACGATGCCAAGCAGCCCGGCATCGGCTCTTCCGCCTACCCCTACACCGGACGCAGCGGCTATGAGTGCATGCCGCAATACCTGTCGGACGAGTTCGGCCCGTTCGGGCGCAACATCGCGCCTACCGCCACCATCCGCCGTGCCATCCATGCCGCGGGCTTTACAACACCGGTGGTGTGTACCGGCGGGGTGCACAATTTCGACATGGCCGAAGCCATGCTGGTGCGTGAAGAATGCGACATCGTCGGCACCGCGCGCCAAAGTCTGGCCGATCCCGACTGGGCGCTCAAGACCTCGCTCGGCCTGGGCCGGGAAGTGCGGCTGTGCGAGTACACCAACTATTGCGAGGGCCTCGACCAGAAGCACAAGCAGGTCACCTGCCAGTTGTGGGACAGATCGGAACTCGAAGAACCCGCGGTTCGCCTGGCCAGCGATGGCAAGCGGCGCCTGGTGGCGCCGCCCTGGTCGGCGACGACGGCGGACTTGCCGGCAGTGGCGCCATCGGCAACCCGGGCATGAGCGCAACGGCGTTGGAAGCCTCTGGCTACAGCGATGATTTCGCGCGCTCAAGGCTGCCGCCGCGCGAGCAGTGGCCGGAATTGATATTCGACTTGCCCGAGCTTGCCTACCCGCCGCGCCTGAATTGCGCGGCGCATTTTGTGGATTGCCATGTGGCACGCGGGCAGGGTGCGCGCACTGCCCTCATCGGTGCCGGCGAGAGCCCGACTTATGCCGAGCTGCAGGTGCGGGCAAACCGCATTGCGCACGTGCTTGGCAACGACCTGGCCTTGCCCACCGGCAGCCGGGTGCTGCTGCATAGCGGCAACAACCTGGCGCTGGCGGCCGCCTGGCTGGGCGTGATCAAGGCCGGCTGCATCGCCGTCACCACCATGCCCTTGCTGCGCGCACGCGAACTCTCGGCGATCGTACGCAAAGCCAATATCGCAGCCGCCTTGTGCGACCACGCCCTGGCCGACGAAATGCGCCTGACGCGCGCGGCCTGTAGCGAACTGCGCCACGTGCTGTATTTCAACGCGCCACCCGCCGAGGCGGAGAGTCTGGAGAGGCTGGCCGCAGGCAAGCCGGCCGGCTTCGCCAATGTCGATACCGCGGCCGACGATGTGGCACTGATCGCCTTCACCTCGGGCACCACCGGCGTGCCCAAGGGCACCATGCATTTTCATCGCGACGTGCTGGCGATCTGCGATGTGCTGTCGCGCCAGATCATCGCACCGGTGGCGGACGACGTCTTCATCGGCACCCCGCCGCTGGCCTTCACCTTCGGCCTGGGCGGCCTGTTCCTGTTTCCATTGCGCGCCGGTGCCTCAGCTGTGCTGATCGAGCAATGGACGCCCGAGACCCTGCTTTCGGGCATCGCGCGTTTCAAGGCCAGCATCTGTTTCACCGCGCCGACCTTTTATCGCAAGATGGCGCCGCTGGCAGGCGGGCACGACCTGCGCAGCCTGCGCATCTGCGTTTCGTCCGGCGAGATGCTGCCGGCCGACACGCGTGCGCAGTGGCAGGCGGCCAGCGGCATCGAGATGACCGAATGCCTGGGGGCCACCGAACTGCTGCATGCGTTCATCGCCTGCAAGCCGGGCGACGTGCGTCCCGGTGCCACCGGTCGCGTGGTGCCCGGCTATCGTGCCTGTGTGCTGGGTGACGATGGCCGGCCGTTGCCTGTGGGCCGCATCGGCCGGCTGGCGATCAAGGGCCCGACCGGCTGCCGCTACCTGGATGACGCGCGCCAGGGAAGCTATGTGCAAAACGGCTGGAACCTGACCGGCGACGCTTACCTGATGGACAAGGACGGCTACTACTGGTACCAGTCACGCACCGACGACATGATCATCAGCGCCGGCTACAACATCGCCGGCCCCGAGGTCGAGGACGTGCTGCTGACTCATCCGGCGGTGGCCGAGTGCGGCGTGGTGGGCGCCAGCGATACCGCGCGCGGGCAGATCGTCAAGGCCTATGTCGTGCTGCGGCCGGGCCATGCGGCGAATGACGCGACCGCGGCGGCCTTGCAGGCGCTGGTCAAGAACACGATTGCGCCCTACAAGTATCCGCGCGCGGTCGAATTCGTCGCGGCGCTGCCGCGCACCGAAAACGGCAAGATCCAGCGTTACAAGCTGCGCCGCGGCGAGCTGGCCTGAAGCGGCGACGCCTGGCCGCCGTGCGCACGCGGTCGCGCGTTCAGCGCACGAGCGCCGCGATGCTTCAGGACTTGCCGCCGCCGCTGCGCCTGACTTCCTCGGCCAACTCCTCGCCGGTCTTGTAATGCGGCACGCGGTTGAAGACGTAGCGCTTGACGCGCTGGAAGAAGGCGTTGGAACCCTTGACCTCTTCGTTCCAGTACTTGTCGGCCAGCGCGATGTTGCGCGGCAGGTCGACATAAAAGCCGTCGCGTGAGCCCTTGCCGCCGAAGGTGTAGAGCTTGCCATTGATGATCCGCCAGGAATCGGCATCACCACCCCACGGAATGCCGTAGACGATGCCGTTGGCGCAATAGCCGTTGTATTGCGGGATGTACTTGGCCGGTTCGCGGTCGAACAGTGCCTTGTGCTCAGGCGTGGCGAAGCGGAAGGTGACGCCGTCGATCACGCTCTTTATCGCCGGGCTGCCCAGGCGATGCCGGCTTTCGGTGAAATAGGCCACCACATCGTGGCCGAACAGCATCAGGTGCGCATCCTCGGCGTCGGCACTGGCATTGAGCGGGCGGATCGAGCCGTTCGGGCTTTGCGTGATCAGTGGCGCGCAGGCCGAAAGGGTGGCGGCCAACAGGGTGGCGAGAATCAGCCTGGACATGGATTGCACGGGAGCCTCCGGGTGTGCGGTAGTGGGGCGGGCGAGCGCAGGGCAAGGTGGCCTGCGGCTCGCCGCCAATCTTAACCCACGCGTGTCCAACTGCGCGGCTTCAGCGCAGATCGAATTTGCAGGTCTCCATGCCCTTGACCAGGGCTGCGAATGCATCGCGCTTGTCACGCACATCGTTGTGAATTTTTTGCCAAGCGCGGGTTTGTGAATCGTAATGGATCGTGCTGCCGTCGAAGTCGGCTGATCCGCCCAGGAGGGCCAAGACGAAGCGCCCGCCGCCTTAGTGCAGGTCCGCCGGTCGGCGCGGGGCTTGCGCATCATTCAGGTAATCGAGCAGGGCCGGGCTTTTGGTGTACACGACCTGCGGTGCGCAGAGAGCGGCGGCGTTGGCTTGAATCTGCGCAATCAGCGGCGCCAGCGCCGCATCGAAGCGCGCCATGCTGATGCCGCCCAGTTGGTCAAGCGGAGTCAGCATGAGGCCCGCCGGCAAGGCCACAAGGCGTGCCAGCGTGCGCCACCGGCTTGCGAGACGGCGGGCCCGCAGCTGCATGTAAGCGAGATCGACGCCGCGAAACAGCACGCCCGGCTGGGCGACAAACAGGCCGAAAAATTTGCGCGAGGTGGTGTAGGGCCACGCTGTTGCCAAAATGAAGGCGGACCAAATAGCCAGCGCCAGCCAGACACACAGGAACGCGCAACTTCAGATGCCGCGATTCGAGGCGACGTCTTGCCAGCCGTACAAGAACAATGCTTGCGTCCGGCGCCTCAATCAGTGGCTACATTCGCATAACCAGCTTCGCGTTGATGGCGAATGGCAAGAATGAAGACTGCGTCGCCCGCTTCGTCGAGGCTGTATAGCGCCAGGTAGCCCGTTTGGCCGCGCGAAATCACCAATTCGCGCAGCCCATGTTCGACAGGACGGCCAACCAGCGGGTGGCGGCGCAACAGTTCGATGGCCTCGGCGATCAGGTCAACTGTTTCCGCTGCCGCCGCAGC
Source organism: uncultured Burkholderiales bacterium (assembly GCA_964470865.1). Classification (GTDB taxonomy): domain Bacteria; phylum Pseudomonadota; class Gammaproteobacteria; order Burkholderiales; family JAEUOS01; genus JAEUOS01. The sequence continues at coordinate 54,965 of CAYYFR010000013.1, forward strand.
ATCGATGTTGATCAGGAAATCGGTCAACCTTGTCAGATCGACAAGCGCTCGCTCCGAATAACTTAGCCGCGCCAAGGACGGACTTTCGGCTTGGTGGGGTTGCTACCTGCGATGCGTCCTTTCAAGTAGGCAGCAACTTCGCCGGTATCGTAGCCCTTGCCGGTTTTGTACATCTGTTCGCGAGCTGCGCGGGCTTCGTTCACAAAATCGGCCCTGCGTTCGGCCGCATCTGCCGCCTGCGCTATCGCGTCGACCATGAATGCGTGTGGCGATATCCGGCGCTCCTTGGCGGCGGCGGCGGCGCGTTGCTTCAGTTCGTCGGAAAGTTTCAGCGATGTCGTGGGCATATCGGGACCGCATGGGATCACGGGTGTCTACATGGTAACACCGCAGTGCCAGATCCACGCAGCGGCAGACGCTCGTTGATGAATCGTTGTTTGCGCGCGATGGTAAGGCCGGGTCCGTAGCGCAATCCGTGTCCGGTGTGGCTTAGACGCTTCAAGGGGTCTATGCACGATGGGAAGCACATGGACCCTAACCCTCCCGTCGATTGCTGCATACCTTGGCTGCTGCGACCGCACTGCCGTGTGCCGCCGGCATGGGCGCACTTCAAGCCGCCCCTGCCGGACCGTCGCTTGATGGACTCAAGCTGCATTTGTTGAAAGTACGCCGGCATTGCCCGAGCGCGGTCAACTAACGCTGAGACTCCGCCAATTAACGCTGAGACTCCGCCCTTTATCCTTATCCTTATCTAGTAAGATGAACTCGAAACGCACGCATGGGCCCGTCCGGGCCGCCGGAGTGCGGGAAGCCTCCGATCGAGTTGGACGCACCGGCCCGCCGGGACCGAGGCAGTACAAAAGCTGGTGTCCAATCAGACGGCGTCGACGACGAGACCCGCAACTGAGCGGCTCGTTGCTCGCCGCGTCGAACTTGCTTTCGTCCGACGCACGGGGTTCGGGCACAACAGGAGAGACCGATGCATACCGACGGCGTTCACGTCCAGATCACCGAAACTGGCCTCGACGGCACCACGCGATTCATCGATGAGACGCTGCCTTACATCGCGACCAGCGGCCCGTTCCGCAAAACGGCCGCCATGCCGGCGACCACGCTGAGCTTTCGCTGGTCACCCGGCTCATTCAACATGGATTATCATCCGTCGCCGCGGCGGCGGCTGGTCCTGGTGACGGAAGGTGCCCTTGAGATCGGCCTGCGCAGCGGCGAGCGGCGCGTCTTCAAGCCCGGCGATATCTATTGCTTACGCGATACCTGGGGCGAAGGTCACCGCAGCCGCGCGCTCGACAGCAAGCCGTTCCGATCCGCCTTGATCTCCCTCGACCATGAGATCGTGCTGGATCGCCGTGAGCACCTAGAGCGACCGGAGCCCGACGGGATCGAGTTCCTGCACAATCAAGAGACGTCCGATGGCGTTTCCTTCTTTGAGCACAAGACAATGCCCTTCCTGTATGGCGGTCAGGAGGGCAAGGAGACCGGCCAGATCGCGCTGCGGTCCTTCCAGTTCGCCAAAGCTCCAGCGGATCTCGACTATCAGTGGCATCCGGCGCCCCAGAGGCAGGCCGTCCTGGTGTTGACTGGTGGACTCGCCATGGAGTATGGCGACGGCAGCAACACCGTGGTGCAGCCGGGCGGCTTCCTGATCGGTGAGGATACCGATGGCCGCGGCCATATCACGCGCGCCGTCAACGGCGCGGAGCGGTTCTCGATCTTTGCCCATCTTGCATAGAGCCGGCGCCTCAAGAGAAGGCGCAGAAGATAGGGCAGAGCAACGAGGCGACCCGCCATAAAATAACTCGGCATCCAGCCGGCTGACGCACAGTGGTGGTTGCAGACGCTTCTCTGGGCCGTCGGAGTGCGTGAAGCAGGCGCTACGTTCGCGGCCCGTCACACACGAGGAGATCACGCATGTCATCTTCGAGCCACCGCAGCGGCACAGGATCGCGTTGGTGGTGCGCGCGATGGTGGCGCCGGTGCCGGTAACGATTTCCATGTTGCCTTGTGCCATGTACGGACCGTCGGTGAGGGGCGTGATGATCAGTGCTGACAAAGTGATCGAGTAGTTACACGAACGTCTGTTCCCCGCGAGCTTGACTGGCCGCTTTTGTTTCAATCCTGCAATTCGGCAAGCAAGTCCGGGTGCCGCTCCAGCAAGCGGAACAAGTTGATTACCGCAGGCATCGGTTTGGCCTGACCCCGTTCATAGCGTGAAAATGCGTTCTTGCCGCCACCGGTGAGTTTGGCGGCCTGTTGCTGTGTGAGATTCAATTTTTTGCGAGTGCGCGCGAGGCGAATTGCATTGCGTTCTTGTGCACGCATGCGCAACGCGGCAAGGGCTTCGGCGTAGCGCTCGCCCTCGCCGACGTTGAACTCGATTTCGCCGCAGGCCGGACAATGCCATCCCTTGACCGCACGTACCGTCGCGGCCAGACCGTTGTGGGTGATCCGCACGTTGCTACTGCCGCGCGTGATTTCATCACTGCCGCAATTGAGGCACTCCCGTTTCATTCTATTTCTCCTTGAATTGAATCACTACCGCACCATCTTCGCGAAGCGTGACCTTGACGTAAGCGACGCCCGCAGGTGTCGGTGCGTGGTATAGATCCTGCCAAATCTTGCTTGAGACAAGGGTGGTCATGCTCTTGTGAAAACACTGCCGCGTCATGGCGCAAACCGAGTCGATCATTTGCCGCGATGACAATCCCA
>CAYYFR010000013.1:57788-60121 GCA_964470865.1 uncultured Burkholderiales bacterium
CACTGCCGCGTCATGGCGCAAACCGAGTCGATCATTTGCCGCGATGACAATCCCATCGCCACGCCATTGTCGAGAGCAGTTCTGGTAAAGGCGTCGGTGCCGCGTGACGCGACAGTGCGTTGCACTTCCTGCTAACGATAATGCGGAACGTGCTTTTCCATGTTGGTACGTGCAGCACCACGCGATGATCGCCGTGGTCAGCGCCGGTGTGGGCCTGGCTGTGGTGCCGGCGTCCAGCGCCAGCCAGCCCATCAACGGCGTCGTCTTCAAGCGCCTGACCGGGCTGCCGGTGCCCGACATCGAGTTGTGGGTCGCGACTCGCAAGGACAGTCCCAATCCGATGACCGCCCGGTTCCTTGCGACCACGCTGGCCCATGTTGGGCAGCACAAGACTCGCTTGCCGCCGTGAGCACAGCCAGGTCCGGTATTCGCGATGTCGAAAACATGGAGCCCGTTTCTTTTTGTTGCATTATGGTTCTAGGAGCTCTGAATGCGTAGTCGCCTCCACTCAAGAAACACCACCAAAGTAGCTGTTTGCAGTGCGTATCTCAGGCTGACCGCTCGATGGCGATGATTTTCATACCCAGTTTTTCGGCGCGCCGAGACAACTGGCGTAGCAGGTGCGGACTGCGCGTTTGGTCTTTCCAGTCATGATTTTGCCCCCGATGATCTTGGTGCCCAGACACAGCCCGAGCAGAAGTGGCGCACCGTGGGAAGCGGCGCATCTTGCAGCCGACCTCGTGCTGCCCACCGGCTTTCGATCCGTCTTCTGCGCGAACTGCGGTTCCCCGGTACCCAACCCCCATCGGAGCACCGGCTAATACTGGTTCCCGGCGGACTTGCTCGAAACGTCCGCGAACCTGGAGGTGGCCGTGCACGTGTTCGGCGGTTCACGAGCTTCCCGGGAGACGACCCCGCTCTTCGGTGCGCGGTACGAAGCCATGCCGGAGATGCTGACGTTCGAGACACATCGCACAATGAAACTCCGACCTTGGCGTCGCCCCGCGCGCTCCACGCTCTTGGCCGAGCGCTGAGGGCCCATTCCAGGTCGGCAATGCCGCGTTACGCCCATTTGCGAGACGCGCTGCTCGCGACGATCGACGCCGGCCATTGGACCGCGGGCGACCGGCTTCCCACGGAAATCGAACTCTGCAAAGTCGTTCCCTATAGCTTGGAGACCGTCCAGCGCGCGCTGGTAGCCGAGGGCGTGGTGAATCGCGTTCAGGGCAGCGGCACCTACGTCGCGGCGTTGCACGGCAAAATCGACGATGTCGTCCATTGTCGCTTTCTCGCCGACGACGGCGAGTCGTTTCTGCCGATGTTCTCGCACTTCGTGGCGCGGGTGGCCGCCAAGAGTGCCGGAGCCTGGAATGCGCATTTCTCAGGCGCTGGAGTCAAACTGGTTCGTCTGGACCGTATCCTCAACGTCAACGGCGTACCGCGAATGGAGCTCGCGCAGAGTTTTATCATTGCCGCCATTCCGCGTGCCATCGGAACCCATCTCGGCGTGGCGAAGGGCGCGGTCGGCGGCACCCTCGAAGGCGTCGGCCGCGCCCGCGGCAACGACGTCGTGTACTTCCAGCAAATATTCTTCCCGCCATCGCCGCGCCGCCGGGTTCCCTAAGCGGCGACCAAATCGGGATGACGAACCCTTCTGTCGCATGTCGTCAATCGTTCGCCTTCTCGCATCGGCACGAGCGGTTGATTGCCTACTAGTCTTTTTTGAGGCAATGAAATGCCGAATCACTACGCGTCGTTGCGCCACCTGAAATTCGACCGTCCCGGGGACAAAGTGCTCCGGATTACGCTTGATCGCGCCGAGAGCTGGAGCAAGCATGCGCTCAACAAATGGTTGCGCATGGACGGTTCTTCGTTCGACAATTCGGCGGCGCTCGATATCTTGAGCTTCAACGATCCCGAATTGCGCGAGGGGCTGGCCTCGCTGAAGGAAAAGCGGCCGCCCAGGTTCGACTTCGACGTCTAAATCGCGGCAGGAAGCCGTTGCACGAGGAGCCGCTGTTGCAAGCGCACGCCTGCGCCCCTGCCGATTCCACTCTCGCAGCCAGCCGTCGCGCCACCGGCCGAGGCGGCCGACGCGACCGACGAGCCGACGCAACGCCCGGCAGCCCGCTATGTCCGGGCGCTGCTGCTTGCGCGCATCTACGAGGTGCTAGTCGCGATTGCGATGATAGCTGTATGGGCACACGGTTCCGTGTCCCGATCACCCGAGCCGGACTGTCATGCCTGCCGCCGCCGCCTGTGCCTCACCGCGCAGTGCCGTCTACCGCCGTCGCCAGCCCGAGCGCACGCTGCTCTATCGCACGGTGCAGACC
>CAYYFR010000014.1:0-60005 GCA_964470865.1 uncultured Burkholderiales bacterium
CGACCTTGATCCCCGCTGCCTTGACGATCGGCGTCCAGCGGTCGATCTCGTTCTTCATGTAGGCCTTGTAGGCCTCGGGGGTCGAGGCGTGGATCTCGTAGCCCTGCTTGTGCATCCGCTCGCGCAGTTCCGGGTTGGATAGCGCGGCGACGATGGCCTGGTTGAGGCGGCGCTGGATCGGCAGCGCCGTGTCGCCTGGCGCAAGCAGACCGAAGAACGCCGCGCCGGTCAAGTCAGGCATGCCCTGTTCGCCGACCGTGGGCACGGTGGGGAACAGTGGCGAGCGCACCGTGGAGGTCAGCGCGATGGCGCGCAGTTTGCCCGATTCGACATGGGTGCGCACCGGCCCGAGCGCGTCGATGAAAACCGGGATGGTGCCCGAAAGTGTATCCAGCGAGGCCGGCGCCGAGCCTTTGTAGAAGATCAGGTTCAGGTTGGCACGGGTCTTGAGTTTCATCATCTCCGAGAGCAAGTGCGGGATGGTGCCGATCGAGGCGATCGCCACCGCGACGCCACCGGGCTGCCGCTTCGAATCCTCAACGATGTCGGTGAGCGAGCGATAGGGCGTAGCGGGATGCACCACGAACAGCAGCGGGATCGATACTGCCAGGGAGATCGGCGCGAAATCGCGTTCCGGGTCGTAGGGCAGCTTCACCCCCAACGCTGTGTTGGTGGCGATCGGGGCGGCGGCCATCAACAGCGTGTAACCGTCGGGCGCCGCCTTGGCCACTGCTTCCATGCCGGCGATGCCGCCTGCGCTCGGGCGATTTTCGATGATCAGCGGCTGTCCCAGGTTTTCGCTCATGCGCACCGCGATCAGGCGCGCCGAAACGTCGAGCGCGCCGCCGGCGGCCTGCGGTACGATCAGGCGCATGGCGCGATTGGGGTATTCGGCCTGTGCATGCGCACAGGCCGATGCCAGCAGGGCCGTAGCCGCGCTCATGCGCATAAACGTTGCCGCGAGGTCGATGATTGCGATCATGCCGTTCTCCTTGAGTTGCTGTGACGCAGCCGGTGGGTCGGACTACTCGACCTTGATCCCCGCTGCCTTGACGATCGGGGTCCAGCGGTCGATTTCGTTCTTGAGGAACGCGCCGTATTCCTCCGGCGTGCTGGCATGGATTTCGTAGCCCTGCTTGACGAGGCGCTCGCGCACCTCCGGGTGGTTGAGCGCCGCGACGACAGCCTGGTGCAGGCGCCGCTGCGCGGCTACGGGCACGCCCGCCGGGGCCGCGACCCCGTAGAAGCCGGATACGATCAGGTCGGCGTGTCCTTGTTCGACCACCGTGGGCACGTCGGGGAACAGGGGCGAGCGGCTGCGTGAGGCGATCGCGATCGCGCGCAGCTTGCCGGCGGCGACGTGCGTACCGGTCGGGATCAGCGCGTCGAAGAACACCGGCACCGTGCCGGCCAGCACGTCGGCGATCGCCTGTCCGGCGCCCTTGTAGGGCACGATGGTCAGGTTGGCGCGGGTCTTGTGCCTGAACGCCTCGGCCATCAGGTGGGTCACCGTGCCGATCGAGGGCACGGCCACCGATGTCCCCTTGGGTTGGCGCTTCGAATCTTCGACCAGGTCGGCCAGGAGCTTGTAGTTGACCGAGGGGTGGACCGCGACCAGGCCGGGAATCGACGCCGCCAGCGAGATCGGCGCGAAGTCCTTTTGTGCGTCGTAGGGAAGCTTGATGCCCAGGGCCGTGTTCAGGGCCAGCGGCGCGGCGGCGAACAGCAGGGTGTAGCCGTCGGGCGCGGCCTTGGCCACCGCATCCATGCCGGCAATGCCCCCGGCGCTGGGGCGGTTCTCCACGATCACCTGTTGTCCGAGCGTGTCGGACATGCGCTGCGACAGTTGGCGGGCGACATTGTCGAGCGCCCCGCCGGCGGCCTGCGGCACGATCAGGCGCACCGCTCGGTTGGGGTAATCGCCTGCCGGCTGCGCCGCGGCCGGCAGGGCGCAGGCGCTGCCGAAAAAGAGTGCTGCAAGGATGCGTATGGCGTGCATGTTGCCTCCCTTCGCCTGCTCAATTGGCAGCACGTTCGCCCGGCACGATGTTGACTTCGGCGATTTCGCCCGAGTACCGGTAGGCGCCGTGGCGCTCGTAAAGTTCCCAGAACACCGGCGCGCGCCGGTCGATGCCCACATCCAGGCCTTCGAAAATGCCGACCATGAGAGTGGGCGACAGCTCGGTCCAGCCGACCTTTTCGTAACCGTCCAGCAGCAGACGGCCGCGGCCGCGGCGTTTGCCCAGGGCCTCGTATTCCAGCGTCGCCTCGTGCCGGCCTGGCGCGAGGTTGACCGGCGTCAGGCTGACCGGCTCGGAGAAACCGTTGTAGTGAACGTTGAGGCGCCCGGACTCCACATACATGACCATGCCGGCGATGATGTCGCCTAGCGCCCACAACACGCCGGCGTCGCCGGCGCGCTGCGCGAACTTCACGCCGATGCGAAAGCTGCGATTGGCGACCATCGGGATCACGTCGCTGCGATGCACGGTCTGCTGGCCGGGCAAAAAGCGCCGCGGGTGATTGGAGCGCTCGCGCAGGAAGGCCGGCGAATCGCTGAACTTGCCCGGCCGGCTGCGGTTGTCCAGCGGGTAGACGTAGTGCTTCCACGCCGCCGCGTCGAAGGCCTCGGTCAGCTCCTTCAATTTGTCGGGGAACTGCGCGGCCAAGTCGGTGGACTCGGAAAAATCACGGTCCAGGTGGTGCAGGGTCCAGTTGTTCATGTTGACTGCGTCGCCGCGGATTTGCAGCGAGCGCGCCAGCCAGCCGTGGCGAAAGTAGGCGCGGTTGGACCAGCACTCGTAGTACTGCTCGCTGCGCGGCGACGGCGCGTCGGCCAGCAGCACCTGGGCGCAACTCACGCCGTCCATCGCGCGGGCGGGCAGGCTGTGGCTCGATTCAAGGCGCGGCACGCCCGCGAGGTCGAGCAGGGTCGGCATGACGTCGGTGACATGCATGAACTGCTTGCGCAATGCGCCGGTGTCCGTGATGCGGGAGGGCCACGAAGCGATGAACGACACACGCCGGCCGCCGCCGCCGGTGTAGGTCTTGAACGAAGGAAAGGGAGTGTTGGACACCTCGCCCCAGGCAGTCGGATAGAGCGACACGCTGCGCGGCCCGCCCAGGTCGGCCAGCATGGTGCGCTCGCGCTCCAGCGCATGGGCTGGCAGGCCGGAGTAGCGGCGGTTGTTCTGCACCATGCCGTGCAGGCCGCCGGCGTCGGTGCCGCCGTTATCGGAGGAAAAGAGGATGATGGTGTTGTCGAGCTCGCCGATCTCGGTCAAAAACGCCACCAGCTTGCCGACGTTCTGGTCGGCATTGTCCAGCATGGCCGCAAAAGCCTCCATGTGGCGCGCATACAGCGGGCGATTGGCCGGGTCGGTGTCGTCCCACTTGGGCGAGCGCGAGTCGGAAGTCGCCAGGCGCGTGCCCGGCGGCACCAGGCCCATCTCCATCTGGCGCTTGTGGCGCGCGGCGCGGGTCGCCGTCCAGCCGGCGTCGTACTTGCCCTTGTACTTGGCCATGTCCGAGGCCTTGGACTGCAAGGGCGCGTGCATGGCGTTGTTGGCCACGTACAGGAAGAACGGCTTGCTTGGGTCGCTGGAACGCAACTCCTTGACAAAGCGGATGCCCTGGTCCATCCAGTCGTCGCCCGAGTAGTAGTCGCGCGGGTACTCGTCGATGGGCAGCAGCTGGTTGTTCTGCATGATCCGGTGCGGGAAAAAGTGGTGCGTCTCGCCGTCCATGAACCCGTAGAAGGTGTCGAAGCCGCGCTGCGAGGGCCAGTTGTGCTTGGCGCCGCCCGGCACGTTGTCGGCCGCCGGAGTGTTGTGCCACTTGCCGACCATGATGGTTTCGTAGCCGGCGGCGCGCAGGGTTTCGGGCAACGTCGGCGCGTCCAGCGGCAACTCGCCCGAATAACCCGGATAGCCCGGGTGGTTGTTGGCCAACCAGCCGGTGCCCACGCCGTGGGCGTTGCAGCCGGTCAAGAGCGCGGCGCGCGCTGGCGAGCAGATCGGGTGGGTGGTGTAGTGGGTCAGGCGCACGCCGCGCAGGGCCAAGGCGTTGATGTTGGGCGTGTCGATTTCCGAGCCGAAGCAGCCGGGGTCGGACCAGCCCATGTCGTCCATGTAGACGATCACGATGTTGGGGCTGCCGGCGCGCGCTTCGCGGCGTTGCGGCCACCAGGGCGTCGATTCTTCGCGGGTGCGGCCGATCTTGCCGGCGAAGTCGGTGAATTCGGTCATGCGTTGTCTCCGTAATTATTCAGTAGGCCACTGCGCGCGGCGGGCCGGCGCTGACGCTGGCCATCATGGCATCGAGGTGGTTCTTGAGCAGCGTGGTCTTGAGCTCGCGCGCGCCCGGATCGTCCCACAGGTTGTCGAACTCGCCCGGGTCACGTTGCAGATCGTAGATTTTCTTGGCCGCCGAGAGATGCAGCTTGCCGACCAGGCCGCAGTCGTAGCCGGCGTCGGCCAAGAGCCGCGTCACCAGCTTTTCGTGCGCCGGAAAGGTGGCATTGCCATTGCGGTACACGTGGTGGGTGGCCGGATAGCGCCCGGTCAGGAACGAGGCGCGCGAGGGTGTGCAGATCTGGCTTTGCGAGTAGGCACGGCGAAACGCGACGCCGCGCGCACACAGGGCGTCCAGACCCGGCGTACGAATGTGCGCCTGGCCGGTGGCGCGGATGGTGTCGTAGCGCTGCTGATCGGCGCAATACCAGAGGATGTTGGGACGAACGGACATTTTTTGGGAGGATCTGCTCACTCGAACTTGATGTTCGCTTCCTTGACGATGCGGCCGATTTTCTCGGTCTCGCTTTTGAGGTGCTCGGCGAATTGCCGGGGTGTGCCGCTGCGCGCGGCCAGCCCGAGCCCGCTCAAGCGCTCGCGAATATCGGGCGTTGCCGCGATCAGCTTGAACTCCTCGTTCAGGCGGTTGATCGCCTCGGCCGGCGTGCCGGTCGGTGCCAGAAAACCCCACCAGTTGGTGAACTCGAATCCCTTGACGGTCTCACCGATACCCGGCGTATCCGGCAGCGCCGGCAAACGCGGCCCGGTCACCGCCACCGCCTTCAGGCGCCCGCCCTTGACCTGGCCGAAGGCGGCACCGTCAACCAGAAAATCGATCTGCTCGCCGATCAGCGCGGTCACCGCCTGCGCGCCGCCCTTGAACGGCACGTGCAGGAAACTTGCCTTGGTCATCGATTGCACCAGTTCCATCGCCATGTGGCTGGGCGAACCGATGCCGGAGGTGCCGTAGGTCACCTGGCCCGGTTGCGCGCGGGCGCGTGCGAGCAAGTCTGCGAATGTGGCGGAGGGCGACTTCGGGTTTGCGGTGACCACGATCGAGACGCCGGTTACCAGGCCGATCGGGGCGAAGTCCCTGACCGGATCATAGGGCCGATTGGGGATCGCGTGATTGGCGATCACCATCGAACCGAGATCGCCGATGACGATGGTGTAGCCGTCGGGCGGCGACTTGGCGGCGACCCCGACCCCGAGCGTGCCGGTGGCGCCGCCGCGGTTGTCGAACACCACCGGCTGGCCCAGGCGTTCGCCCAGCGCCTGTCCGAAGATGCGCGCGACGATATCGGTATTGCCGCCCGGGGCGTAGGGCACGATCAGTTTGATCGGGCGCGACGGATAGGCCTGGGCGCGGGTGTCGGTTGCAACGGTGACTGCGGCGCTGCATGTGGCCACGGCCAGGAGCAGGTTGCGAAGCGGCTTGTGCATCATGGATACCTTGTGGTTCATTGGTCGGTGAAGGCGGTGCGTACCTGGGCGATGGCGTCGACGACTGCGGCTTCGCCGGTCTCCACTACTACCTGCGCGATGTGGCCGGTGAAGCGAAACGGCGAGACGTAGTCGGCGCTCACCGGAACCCCGGAGTCGTAGCCGCAGCACAGGCCTTCGCCGGAGGTTTCGATTACCGCGGGAATGGTGCGCGGGATTTCGCCTTCACCGACCAGCCGCCCGTTGACGAACAGTGCGCCACGTCCCTGGTGTTCACCGCTGCGGGTGAAGCGGAATTGCAGCACCGCCTTGCCGCTGGGCAGGTCTTCTGCGGAACTGACGCGGTATTCGGCCAGGCCCAGGTAGTTGTGCACGTAGATCAGGCGCCGGTTCTTGACATACAGCGTGTAGCCGGCGAACCAGCTGCCGTGTGCCAGCAACACGCCCTCGGCTCCGCCTTGCGGAATTTCCACTTCAGCGGTGATGCTGTGTGAACGGTTCTTCAGATTCACCGCGGTGTATTCGAACTGCGCCGCCATGCCCGGGTAGTAGACATGGCGGTTGCCCTGCGAGACGGTGGAAGGCTTGCGCTCGCCCATGCGCAGCTGCATGCGTGAATCCAGCGGCAGCACGTTGTACTTGCCGGCCTCGATCCACCAGCGCTCGATCATCTCCTTGAGCTTCTCCGGGTGCTGGTCGGCGAGGTTGTGGCTTTCGGAAAAGTCGTGGGCGACGTGGTAGAGCTCCCACTTCTGCGCGTCCAGCATGGCCTCGGTCATGAAGTCGCCCTGCGGCTGCTCGACCACTGCTTTCCAGCCGTCGGCCCAGATGGCGCGCGAGCCGATCATTTCGTAGTACTGCACGCTCTTGGCGGTGGGCACCTCTGCATCGTTGAAGGTATGGGCGAAGCTGGTGCCTTCGATCGGTCGCTGCGTCACGCCGTTCAATACGCGCGGCGCCGCAAGCCCGAGCGCATCGAGCAAGGTGGGGGTGATATCGACCACATGCGCATACTGGCCGCGTACCTCGCCGCGTGCCTTGATTCCTTTGGGCCAGTGCACGATCAAGGGGTCGCTCATGCCGCCCTGGTGCAGGTAGCGTTTCCAGCGCCGCAAGGGCGTATTCCCGGCCCAGGCCCAGCCCCAGGCATAGTTGGTGAACGAGTGGATCCCGCCCCATTGGTCGAGGTGCTTCAGGTTGTCTTCGATGCTCGGTTCGATGCGGTTGGGAAACTGGCATTCGTTGAACGAACCGTGTTCACCGCCCTCGGCGGAAGCGCCGTTGTCGGAAGCGAGCATGACAATGGTGTTGTCAAGCTCGCCCATGCGCTCAAGGTGGTCGATGACGCGCCCGATGTGGTGGTCGGTCTGCGCAAGGAACCCGGCGTAGACCTCCATCTGGCGCGCATAAAGCTTTTTCGCGTCGGCCGACAGGCTGTCCCAGGCCTTGACCTGGTCGGGGCGCGGCGCGATCTGCGTGCCGGGCGGCACAATGCCCATTTGCAACTGGCGCGCGAATACTTGCTCGCGCCATTGGTCCCAACCGCAGTCGAAGCGGCCGCGATAGCGCTCTATCCATGCACGCTCGACCTGGTGCGGCGCATGCCCGGCGCCCAGGCAGTAGTACATGAAGAAGGGTTTCTCGGGTGCGACCGTGCGCAGATCGACCAGGTATTCGATGGCGCGGTCGGCCAGGTCGGCGTTCAGGTGATAACTCTCGTCGCCAGTAAAGGGCGGGGCGATGTAGTGGCTGTCGTGAATCAGGGTCGGCGACCACTGGCTGGTTTTGCCGCCGATGAAGCCGTAGTAGCGTTCGAAGCCGCGCGACAGCGGCCAGCGCGCCTTGGATGCACCCGAGGCATATTCGCCGGCCAGGGTCAGGTGCCACTTGCCGATGGCGAAGGTGGCATAGCCTTGCGCCAGCAGCATCTCGGAGAGAAAGCCGTTTTCCTTCGGCACCATGCCGTTGTAGCCGGGAAAGCCGGTGGCCATTTCCTGGATGATGCCCACGCCGTTGGAGTGATGGTTGCGGCCGGTGAGCAGGCACGCGCGGGTGGGCGAGCAGATTGCGGTGGTATGGAAATCGCGGTAGCGCAGGCCGCCTGCGGCCAGGCGGTCGAAGGTGGGGGTGGCGATGTCGGAGCCGTAGCAGCCGAGCTGCGCGAAGCCGACATCGTCCAACAACATCACCAGCACATTGGGTGCGCCCGCTTTTGCCTGGGTCGGCAGCGGCCACGCGGCTTCGGAGGTGGCGGCGGTGCGGCCGATCTTGCCGGTAAACGGCGTGCCTTCCGGATAGGTCTTGAGGTTCTTCAAGGCAGGCTCCACATTATTGGACAACCACGTTGGCAGCCTTCACCGCAGCCGACCAGCGACCGTGCTCGGCATCGAGGAAGCGCGCGAATTCTTCGATCGAACTGCCCACCACATCCGCGCCCTGGGCGATCAGGCGATCGGCGACATCAGGCGACTTGAGAGCGGCGACGATGTCGGCATTGAGCTTCGCCACCACGTCCCTGGGTGTTGCCGCCGGCGCGGTGACGCCAAACCAGGCATAGGCCTCGTACTGCGGAAAGCCCGCTTCCTTGAGCGTGGGCACTTCCGACCAGTAGGAAACCCGGCGCGCGGACGAGACCGCGAGCACGTTCAACTTGCCGGCCTTGACATTGGGCATCACTTCCAGCGGGCTTGCGAACATGAAGGCGATCTGCCCGCCCAGCAGGTCCAGCACGGCCGGGCCGCCGCCCTTGTAAGGCACGTGGATGGCGTCGATGCCGGACTGCAGGCGAAACAGTTCGACCGCCAGGTGCGGCAGGCTGCCGTTGCCTGGCGTGCCGTAGGAAAGTTTGCCGGGGTCTTTCTTCACCATGGCGACGAATTCCGCCATGGTCTTGACCGGCATGCGCGCCGGATTGACGGTGACCACAAGCGGATTGGTGACCAAGAGTGTCACCGGGGTGAAGTCGCGCCGGCTGTCGTACGGCAGTTTTGGATAGGCGTACTGGGTGATCACGAAAGGTGCCGGCGAGAGCAGGATGGTGTAGCCGTCGGCTGGCGCCTTGGCAACGAAATCGGCGCCGATGGTGGTGGCCGCCCCCGGCTTGTTCTCGATCACCACCGGCTGGCCCCAGCGTTCGGCGAGCTTCTGGCCGACTGTGCGTGCGACGACATCGGATTGCCCGCCGGGGGCGAAAGGGACGATGAAGCGCACCGGTTTGGTGGGAAATGATTGCGCCCGGGCTGCGCCAGGGGCACACGCGATGCATGCAAGCGCGGCCACGAGCGCGCGGGTCCAATCCATGATGTCTCCTCAAGTGGTCTGATTTGCAAGCCAATTTACCCTGCGAACGCACCAGTGTCAATTTCGCGATGCAGCATGCCTTGACCATGCAGGCGCATCGCGTCAAACTTGCGCATCATGTCGATCAAGCCTATCGTCGCGCCCCGGTTATATCAACGCATCGCCGAAGAAATACTGCGCCTGATCGATGGCGGCAGCTTCAAACCGGGGCAGCGACTGCCCGCCGAACGGGAGCTGGCCGTGCAGTTGGGCGTATCGCGCAGTTCCCTGCGTGAGGCGCTGAGTTCGCTTGAGATGGCCGGGCGTGTCGAGATTCGACTGGGCTCTGGCGTTTATGTGCTGAAAGCGGCTCGCAGGAGAGCGCGGCCCGTAGCGGCGGCGCAAACCTCGCCGTTCGATGTGCTGCGCGCCCGGCTTTTGGTCGAGCCTGAGGCCGCGGCGCTGGCTGCGCGCCATGCAGGCGCCACCCAGGTCAAGGCGCTGGAACGCATTTTCGCGCGCCTGTCGGTGGCGATGCGCGCCAACAAGGCCTTGCCGGAAGCCGACCGCGACTTTCATGTGGCCATCGCCAGGGCCGGCGGTAATACCGCCATCGAGATGGTCGTTGCCAACCTTTGGGCGCAATGGATCCATCCGCTGAGCGCGCGCATGTCCGAGCTGTTTGTCACGCGCGGTCACAAGCATGAGAGCATCGAAGAGCATCGCGCGGTGCTTCACGCCATACGCGAGCGCAATCCGGCTGCCGCGCGCCAGGCGATGCGCCGGCACCTCGCCAGCGTCGGTCGGCAGCGCATGTCATTGCCGCGCGAGCCGGCCTGACAAGTAATCCGCCACGCAACCATCATTGGCCGGCACAACGCTTGCAACACTCAACCTGCACTCGATCGGGAGAGCCTGAACCATTAGATCGGGGATTACCATGATTGAAGCCGCTTCGCGGTCCTATGAAACTCTCGTCGATTTCGCGCCGGATTGGGTTGCCATTCCCGGCGAGACCATCGTCGACTTGCTGGAAGATCGCGGCTGGTCGCAGGCCGACCTCGCCGCGCGAACGGGCTTCACCACCAAGCACGTCAATCTTCTGCTCAAAGGCATGGCGCCGATCAATGAAGAGACGGCGCTGCGGCTGGAACGGGTACTCGGCAGCACTGCGCGGTTCTGGCTCAACCTGGAGGCGCAGTATCGCCTGCATCTGGCCCGCCAGGAAGCGGTTGGCAATCTTGCTCACGACGTGAGTTGGCTCAAGGAGTTGCCTTTGGCCGAGATGATTCGCTTCGGATGGGTCAGAAAGGCCGACGACAAGTCGCAGCAGGTGTTCGAATGCTTGCGCTACTTTGGAGTAGCTTCGGTCAAGGCATGGCGGGAGCAATACGAGAGGCCGGTCGCCGCCTATCGCGCAGCGCCCCGGTTGATTCGGGTACCAGCCGCAGTTTCGGCCTGGCTGCGCAGCGGCGAACGCAAGGCCGAAGACATGCGCTGCGGTGATTACACGAAATCGGCGTTCGAGCATGCTCTCGGTGCGGCGCGCGCTTTGACAGCCGAAAGGGATCCTGCGGTTTTCCTTCCCCGACTGACCGCGATATGTGCGTGCGCCGGCGTAGCAGTGGTGGTCGAACCTGCGCCGAAGGGTTGCCCGGTGAGCGGGGCGACCAAGTGGCTGAGTCCCGGGCGTGCGCTCATCATGCTCAGTTTGCGCGGCAAGACCGATGACAAGCTTTGGTTCTCGTTTTTTCACGAAGCTGGCCACCTTCTCAAGCACGCGAAACGCATGACTTTTCTCGATATTCTCGGCGAGGATGGCTTAGATGCCGAGGAAGAGCGGCAGGCCGATGCGTTTGCGCGGGACTTTCTGGTTCCGCTGTCAGCCTATCGGCGTTTTGTGGAAATGGCCAACTTTACCGAACAGGCGATCATGAACTTCGCTCGCGAGATCGGTGTTTCGCCAGGAGTTGTTCTTGGACGGCTTCAATACGAGCGTTTGTTGGCATGGAGCAGGTTCAATGGCATGAAAGTTCGCTATCGCTGGGGTCATTACGCTTAGAAAGGACGCAAGCCAGCCCCTTGCCATTTGATTTGTAAGGAAACGCGCCAATGGATCTCACCTCGCTGGCCTGCGGGTTCGAATTGATAGGCGACTTCGTCTACCGCGCCGCCGCTTTCGACTTACCAGCCAGCGCAGTTAGGCGAGCCACACCTTGAGCTGCCCTGGTTCGGTAGTCCGACGCCGACCAGGATCTTGCGACCCGATAGCATCGATCGCAGCGCGGGTTCGGCGAATCAATAGTTCAGCCAAGGGTGCATGGAACGAATCGGTCCCTTGACTTCGACCAGACGCACTGCATCAGCGGATAGCGTTGCGCGTACAGAGCCACAAGCGTTGCGGGATTGGTGCCCTCCATTTGCAGCGCCAGGTCAGCACCCGTGTAGCGCCGCGCAACGGCAAGCTCGGGCTTCCGGTGTTTTTACCGGCGCCTTGCTGCTGATCCAGCGCGCTACCAGTGGCGTCACCTGCGCCCGGCCGTAGCCGCTCAGGCCTGGAGATACACAAGTACCGTTCCGCGCTCGGCGCGCTTGAGCTGGTGCTACTGGGCGCGTCTGCGTATCGCGTCGATCCAGGGGTAACTCTGCGTATCGCCTGGCGCTGCCTTGAAGTCAAACAATGGCGTTCCCGCCACCATTTGTCGTACTTGCGTCAGCGTGCGCACCTGGGCTTCGTTAATGTCGATCACCATCCCCCCTCTGACTCATGCCTCGTTGGAAAAGACTCCGAATCGACGCCCCTGCCCGTTGGCGCCATAATCGGGTTTCACTTCATCCGGCGAATGCCCTCGTGAACGATCTGTTTTCATTGAAAGGGCGCGTAGCGCTCATCACTGGCGGCTCGCGCGGCATCGGCCGCATGATTGCCGAAGGCTTTGTCGCCCAGGGGGCGCGTGTCTATATTTCGGCGCGCAAGGCCGAGGCCTGCGAATCAACCGCCGCCCTACTGTCAGTTGGCGGCGAGTGCATCGCCTTGCCGGCGGACGTGTCGACACTGGCCGGTGCGCAGGGCCTGGCTCACGCGCTGGCTGCACGCGAGCCGGCGCTCGACATCCTGGTCAACAACGCCGGCGCGGCCTGGGCCGAATCCTTCGACACCTTTACGGAAAAGGGTTGGGACAAGGTGGTCGATCTCAACATGAAGGCGCCGTTTTTCCTGACCCAGGCATTGATCGGCCTCTTGCGTGCGGCCGCGCAAACACGGGTGGCCAAGGTGATCAACATCGTTTCGATCGACGGCATTTCGGTCAACCAGTGGGAAACCTATTCCTATGCCGCAAGCAAGGCCGGACTGATCCACCTCACCCGCCGCATGGCGCTGGCGCTCATCAAGGACAACATCGCGGTCAGTGCGATCGCGCCCGGGGCCTTCGCTTCCGAGATGAACCGTGATGCGCGCGACAATGCCGCCGAGGCGATCAAGCGCATCCCGGCGCAGCGCATTGGATCGGCTGAGGATATGGCCGGTGCGGCTATCTATCTGGCCTCGCGTGCCGGAGACTACGTAGTGGGCGGGACCCTGGTGGTCGATGGCGGCATCACGCTGGCGCGCGGCTGAGACATCCGCTGCGGAAACACTGAACCAGTCGGTAGGTCGAGAAAGTCGCTCTTGCAAGATGTTGAATCGAAAAGTTTCTTGGTTCGAGAATCCGCAGTCCATGGATTTGTACAGCGTTTTCAAAACAGGCTGTTGAAATACCTACCCGACGACCGTATTGGGCGCAATGGTGCAACGCACCGCCGTCGCAACAGCCTCGCAATCCGGGGGATTTGAAGGGGGTGTACCCCCTTTTAACAGTCTCCCAACACTCAAAAAGGAAGGCAAACATCATGGCAGGCGTGAAACGCGAGCGCGACGGCGCTGTAGGAATCCTTACCCTGGACGAACCGGCGAGCTTGAACGCCATGACCCCCGATCTGTTGGGCGACCTGGCGACTGCGATCGCTGAAATGAGCGCCGACACCACGCTGCGCGCGCTGGTATTGACCGCGGCCGGGCGCGGCTTTTGCTCGGGCCAGAACCTGAAAGCCTTCCAGAGCTTGGGCGACGACATCGTGGCCGGCGTGATGAAGCTCTATTGGCCGGCCTTCAACGCGCTACGAACCTGCCGCGTGCCGGTAGTGGTGGCGGTCAACGGCGTGGCCGCCGGTGGCGGGTTTTCCCTCGCCATGGCCGGCGACATGATGGTCGCGGCAAAAAGCGCCAGCTTCATCCAGGTGTTTTCGCGCATCGGGCTGGTGCCCGATCTGGGTTCCACCTGGTTGCTGCCACGCCTGATCGGGCGCCAGCGCGCGCTGGAGATGATGCTGCTCAATGAACCGCTGTCGGCCGAAAAGGCGATGGAATGGGGTTTGGTGCGCGCGCTATTCGACGACACCGAGTTGCGTGCCGGGGCATTGGCACTGGCAGCCAAACTGGCCGCTGGCCCGACTCTTGCCTTGACTGCAACGCGACAACTGCTCGAAGCGAGCGAGCATGCGACCTACGCGGAACAGTTCCGCGGCGAAATCGAGGTGCAGTCGAAGATCCGCACTAGTGCCGATGCGCTCGAAGGCCGTGCCGCGTTTGTCGAGAAACGTCCGGTGCGCTTCACCGGGCTTTGAGGCATTGCACCGCCGCCGATTGCGCAATGGCAAGCCTTGCTGGCGCGCCATGCCGCGGTCGAATGCGCGTTGCGCGCATGGCGGCCCGCGACTGAACAAAGGCTCGCCGCCCGTCTCGCCGCCACTACCTGACCGGTACGCACATGAAAGACGCAGCCGCTACAGCCCGCTCCTTAATCCCGATTGCGAGTATGTCGAGAAGGTTTCGCTCGCAGAGATGACGCCGGCCGAATGGGACCTGCTGGATCGCCAGCGGGTGCAGTACTACCCCGAGCAGCAGGCGCGCCAGGTACTGCGCATGCTCGAAGGCTCGAAGGCTCGAAGGACGATCCGAGCATCGGCTACATGGTCAACAACTACCGCCACAGCCTGCAGTCGGCGATCATGGCGCTGCGCGATGGCCTGTCGGAGGAAGACGTGGTGGTGTGCCTGCTGCATGACAACGGTTTCTCGCCTCCCGATCATGCATGGCGCCTTCGCGGCGGCGCTGATGGGTGCCTACATTTCGACCCGGACTATCTGGCGGGAAACCGCATGATCGGCCCGAATCGCTGGCCGCAATACCTGCCGGAAATGCGGCCGCTGCTCAATACCTACCTGGCCGCCGCGCACGACTGCGCGCGCACCATGTTGCGTGCACTCGCGGTGAGCCTGAACGCACCCGAAGACACCTTCGTGCGCTGTTTCGACAAGCCGATTTCGCGTGCCTCGCTGATCTACTACCCGCCGCAGGACGCGGCAAGCGGTGAGCAGCAATTCGGGGTGGCGCCGCATACCGACTACGGCGTCATCACCTTGCTGCACCAGGACCCAAGTCGGCGGCCTGCAGGTGGCCACGCGCAAGGGCGAATGGGTCACCGCGCAGCCGATTCCCGGCACCCTGGTGATCAATTCCGGCGACCTCCTGGGGCGCTGGACCAACGAGCGCTTCAAATCCAATCCGCATCGCGTGGTCAACAGTTCCGGGCGTGAGCGCCTGTCGATCGCGGTGTTCGCCGACCCGGATTTCGATACCGTAATCGAACCGGTGGTGCAGCCGGGCGAGACGCCCAAATACGCTCCGGTTGCCTGCGGCGACTACATTCTCGGGCGGCTGGATCGCGCATTCGCGTATCGCAAGAAGGACCCAGGCGCGTGGTTTGCGACGATTTTGGTGCGCACGCCGATGCAGTCGTGAGTCAGCCAGGCGTTGCGTCCCAGAGCTGCTCCATCGCTTGCGCGAAGCGCGCAGCGATAGCGTCCTGGTGCACATGCTTGCCGTCCTGCAATACGGTTTCCCCAGCCACCAGCACTTCGGCAAACGCAGGCTCGCCACTGGCGAAGACCAAGGCGTCAAGGCGCTGCGCCGGCGCGATTCCGCAGAGAGCGGGCGCGCGCGCATCGAGCACCAGCGCATCGGCCCGCGCGCCTGCGGTCAATCCCCACCGCGACCGGCCGGCAGAGCGCGCGCCGCCTGCCAGCGCCGCTTCGAACAAGCGCTGCGCCGTGGCCGGTTGTTGCGGCGTGGCTGCAACGTTGCGCTGCCGGCGCGTAAGCCTCTGCGCATATTCGAGCCAGCGCAATTCCTCCGGCCAGTTGCGCGTGACCTGGCTGTCCGAGCCGATTGCAAGCGCTACCCCCGCTGCCAGCCAGGCGGGAAGCTCGGGGATACCGTCACCCAGGTTCGCTTCGGTGCCCGGGCACAGCACGATGCCGGCGCCGCTGCGTGCCACCGCGTCGATCTCCGCCGGCGTGGCATGCGTGGCATGCACCAGTTGCCAGCGCGCATCCGGCGCCAGATTCCGGCACAGCCATTCGATCGGACGGGCGCCTGTGGCGGCCAGGCAATCCTCGACTTCGCGCATCTGCTCGGCCACATGGATGTGGATCGGCAGTGCCTCACCGTCCACCAGGCGCAACAGGGCGGCGATCGACCCGGCGCTGGCGGCGCGCAGCGAGTGGATGGCAAGCCCTGCATTGATGCGCGGGCCGGCCGGTATCGAGCGCATCAACTGGTGTACCTGCATGGGCGTACCGACAAAGCGGCGCTGCTCGGCGTGCGGCCCGGCTTGCGTGAAACCGGCGCGCTCGTAGAGCACCGGCAACAGGGTGAGGCCGATGCCGGCCGCGCTCGCGGCGTCCGCCAGGGCGCCGCACATTGTGTTCGGATCCGGGTAGGGGGCACCGTCGGGCGTGTGATGCAGGTAGTGGAACTCGCACACCTGAGTGTAACCACCGCGCAGCAGTTCGATGTACAACTGCGCCGCGATCGCCTGCATCTGCGCTTGGGTGATGCGCAGGGCCACCGAGTACATGCGCTCGCGCCATGACCAGAAGTCGTCGCTTGCGCACTCGCGGCGCTCCGTCAGGCCGGCGAAGGCACGCTGAAACGCGTGGCTGTGGCCGTTCACCAGGCCCGGCAACACCGGGCCGGGAAGGCGGCGCGCGGCCGCAGGCGGCGCCACCCCGGCGCTCACACTGCTCCAGAAACCGCGGGCATCGACTTCGAGCAGCACCGAGGCTTGCCAGCGGCCATCGACCCAGGCCCAATCGGCCCACAGGGGGCTACGCGTCATGGCGCAAGCGCCGGATGCCCGGGGCGCAATGCGCCGCCGGCGACCACCTGCCGGCACGGGTTGTGGCCGAACCAATAGGCCAGTTCATTCGGGTGCTGCAGGTCCCACACTGCAAAGTCGGCGCGCATGCCGGCGCGCAGGCGGCCGCGATCGTTCAGGCCCAGGGCGCGGGCGCCATTGACCGTGACCGCGCGCAGCGCCTCCAGTGGTGTCAGGCGAAACAGCGTGCAAGCCATCTGCAGCATCAAAAGCAGCGACAAGCCGGGCGACGAGCCGGGGTTGTGGTCGCTGGCAAGTGCTATCGGCACGCCATGCAGGCGCAGCAGGGCAAGCGGCGGTGCCTGGGTTTCGCGCAGGAAGTAATAGGCGCCGGGCAGCAGTACGGCAACGCAGCCGGCGGCACGCATCGCGCGCACGCCGGCGTCTCCCAGATACTCCAGGTGGTCGCAGGAGAGGGCGCCGAATTCGGCGGCCAGCACGGCGCCGCCCAGATCGCTCAGCTGCTCGGCATGCAGCTTGACCGGCAAGCCCTGCGCGCGGGCGGCTTCGAATACGCGCCGGGTCTGCGCGACGCTAAAGCCGATGTTCTCGCAGAACGCGTCGACCGCGTCCACCAGGCCGCGCGCATGCAGTTGCGGCAGCCAGGCGCACACCGCATCGATATAGTCGTCCGCGCGGCCGGCGAACTCGCCGGGCAGGGCATGCGCCCCCAGAAAAGTGGTGCGAATGTCAAGCGGCAACTGCGCGCCCAGTCGGCGCGCCAGCGCCAGGCAGCGGCCCTCGTGTTCCAGGCTAAGGCCGTAGCCGGACTTGATTTCCAGCGTGGTCACGCCTTCGGCCATCAGCACCCGCGCGCGGCGTTCGGCCGCCGCGAACAACTCGGCATCGCCGGCCGCGCGGGTGGCAGCGACGGTTGCGCGAATGCCTCCCCCTGCACGGGCGATCTCCTCGTAGGTGGCGCCGTTCAAGCGCATCTCGAATTCATGCGCCCGCTGACCGCCATAGATCAGGTGGGTATGGCAGTCCACCAGCCCGGGCGTGACGAGCGCGCCGTGCAGGTCATGTTCCTGCGCAAGCTGCGCACGCGCCAGCGGTGGCAGCGCCGCATCCGGCCCGACCCAGGCGAGACGCCCGTCTTGCACCAGCAGAGCGCCGTCTTCCACCAGGCCCCAGCTTGTATCGTCCGCCAGCGTCGCCATGCGCATGTGGCGCCACAACTGCAAGCCCTGCGGGGTGTTCATGGCTCGAATCTTCCTTCCAGTCGATAACGCGAACCCGGATGCGTAAGGCGCGCCAGGGTGATCGGCACGCCATGATTGACCGTGCGGCGCACGATGATCAGGCACGGTGCCTGGCGCGCAATGCCCAGCAGGCGCGCTTCGCGCGCGCTGGGCGGGCCCGATTCGATCGAATACTGCGCCTGCCACAGCGGCGCCACCTGCAGCAGGTATTGGGTTGGCGTGATGCGCGTGAAGTCGGTTCGCAGGTAGTCCGGGGCGCAGGCCGGATTGACGAAGCGGTCTTCGCACTGCAGGGGGACGTCGTTCTCGCAGTGCACGATCAGGCTATGGAATACCGGCGTGCCCGGGCCCAGGCCGAACTGGGCTGCCTGCGCCGCCGGCAACGCCTCGCTGCGGCACAAATGGACTTTCGCATGATGGCGATGGCCGCGCGCGGTGATCTCATCGTGCAGGTCGCGAATGGTCAGGGTCGAGGCAACGCGCAGCAGATGGGCGGCGAAGCTGCCCACGCCCTGTACCCGCCGCACCAGCCCTTCGGCCACGAGCTCGCGCAAGGCGCGGCCGACGGTCATGCGGCTGACGCCGAACTGCGCCACCAGTTGGGCTTCGGAGGGCATCAGCGCGTCCGGTGGCCAGCGCCCTGAAGCCAGCCCCTCCTTGAGATACGCCTTGACCCGCGCGTAGGGCGCCGCCGCCGGCGCTGCAGCCGTACGTGCCAGGGCTGCCGCCGGGGCTGCCGATTCTCCTGAATCCATTGCTGCATCGTACCTTGACGATACTTGTCTAGTCAAGTATCGTATCAATCAGCATCCAGGTTTGAACCGCCATTCATCGACATTCATCGACATTCACAACGGAGACCGCCATGTCCGACCTATCCACCATCCTGCAGGTAGCCAAGGCACGGCCGGTGCGCGCGCCGCGCGGTACGCAGATCTCCTGCAAGAACTGGCTGATCGAAGCCGCCTACCGCATGCTGCAGAACAATCTCGATCCCGAAGTGGCCGAAAATCCTGACGCGCTGGTGGTCTACGGCGGCATTGGCAAGGCGGCGCGCAACTGGGATTGCTATGAGGCCATTCTGGTTAGCTTGCGTGCGCTCGAGGAAGACCAGACGCTGCTGATCCAGTCGGGCAAGCCGGTCGGTGTGTTTCGTACCCATGTCGATGCGCCGCGGGTGCTCATCGCCAACTCCAACCTGGTGCCCAAGTGGTCGACCTGGGAGCATTTCCACGAACTCGACCGCAAGGGGCTGATGATGTATGGCCAGATGACGGCGGGCTCGTGGATCTACATCGGCAGCCAGGGCATCATCCAGGGCACCTACGAGACCTTCGTCGAGGCCGGCCGCCAGCACTATGGCGGCGACCTGGCGGGCCGCTGGATTCTGAGCGCGGGCCTGGGCGGCATGGGCGGCGCGCAACCGCTGGCGGCCAGTTTCGCCGGCGCCGCCTCCCTGATCATCGAATGCCAGCAGTCGCGGATCGACTTCCGGTTGGGCAACCGCTATCTCGACGAGCAGGCCGACAACCTGGACGACGCGCTGGCACGCATGGCAAGCCATACCCAGGCCAGGCGCGCGGTATCGGTCGGGCTCCTGGGCAACGCCGCCGAAATCCTGCCCGAACTGGCGCGCCGGGCGCGTGCGGGCGGCATGCGCCCGGACCTGGTGACCGATCAAACCTCGGCCCACGACCTGGTCAACGGCTACCTGCCGGCCGGCTGGAGCGTGGCCGCGTGGCGCGCCGCGCAGGCCGACGACACGCGCCACGCGGCGCTGCGCGCTGCCGCTGCCGCCAGCTGCGCCGCGCACGTGCGCGCGATGCTGGAATTCCAGGCCATGGGCATACCGACAGTCGACTACGGCAACAACCTGCGCCAGGTGGCGCAGGATGCCGGCGTGGCCAACGCTTTCGATTACCCAGGCTTCGTGCCGGCCTACGTGCGGCCGCTGTTTTGTCGCGGCAAGGGGCCGTTCCGCTGGGTCGCGCTGTCGGGTGACCCCGAGGACATCCGCAAGACCGACGCCAGGATGAAGGAACTGTTTCCGCACGATGCCGATCTGCACCGCTGGCTCGACATGGCCGGCGAGCGCATCGCCTTCCAGGGCTTGCCGGCGCGTATTTGCTGGATCGGCCTGGGCCAGCGCGATCGCGCCGGGCTGGCCTTCAACGCCATGGTCAAGAGCGGTGAATTGAAGGCGCCGATCGTGATCGGCCGCGACCACCTCGATAGCGGCTCGGTGGCCTCGCCCAATCGCGAAACCGAGGCCATGCGCGATGGCTCCGACGCGGTGTCCGACTGGCCGATGTTGAACGCGCTGCTCAACACCGCCGGCGGCGCCACCTGGGTGTCGCTGCATCATGGTGGCGGAGTCGGCCTGGGCTACTCGCAGCATGCCGGGGTGGTGATCGTGTGCGATGGCAGCGACGCCGCCGCCAAACGCATCGAACGGGTATTGTGGAACGATCCCGCCTCCGGCGTGATGCGCCATGCCGATGCCGGCTACGACAGCGCCGTGGCCTGTGCGCGCGAGCAGGGCGTGAACATGCCGATGCTGGGCCGCTAGTGTGCTGATCCATCCGGGCCGGCTCACGCTGGATCAACTACTGGCGATCCATAGCGGCGGACAGACGCTGGCCATAGACCAATCCGCACGCGCGGGCGTACGCGCCAGTGCGCGGGTGGTGCAAGCCGCGGCCAATGGCGCGCTGCCGGTGTACGGCGTCAATACCGGTTTCGGCAAGCTCGCCAATCAGCGCATCGACCATGCGCAACTGGAACGGCTGCAACTGAACCTGATCCGCTCGCATGCCGCGGGCGTGGGCGAGCCGCTCGACCCGCCGGTGGTGGCGCTGATGCTGGCGCTCAAGGCGGCCAGCCTGGCGCGTGGCCATTCGGGTGTGCGCGAAGTGGTGATCGATACCTTGCTCGCGGTCGGCAATGCCGGCCTTGTGCCCTATGTGCCGGCACGCGGTTCGGTCGGCGCCTCGGGCGACCTGGCGCCGCTGGCCCACATGACCCTGGCTTTGATAGGCGAAGGCTTCATGCTGCGCGAAGGCCGGCCGCTGCCGGCGCTGGCGGCGCTCAAGCAGGCCGGCATCGCCCCGCTGACGCTCGGTGCCAAGGAGGGGCTGGCGTTGATCAACGGCACCCAGACCTCCACCGCGCTGGCACTGCATGCGCTGTTCGCCTTCGAGCCGGTGCTGGAGTCGGCACTGGTGGTAGGCGCCCTGACGGTGGACGCCGCGCGCGGCAGCGACGGCCCGTTCGACCCGCGCATCCATGCGCTGCGCGGCCATCCCGGACAAATCGACGTGGCGCGCTATTACCGCGCGCTGCTTGCCGGCAGCGCGATCCGCGATTCGCATCTGCAGGGCGACGACCGCGTGCAGGACCCCTATTGCCTGCGCTGCCAGCCGCAAGTGGTGGGCGCCTGCCTGGATCAATTGCGTCACGCCGCCCTGGTGCTGGTGCGCGAAGCCAACGCGGTCACCGACAACCCGCTGGTGTTTGCCGGCGACCTAGCCATCATCTCCGGGGGCAACTTCCACGCCGAACCGGTGGCCTTAGCCGCCGATGGCATGGCGCTGGCAATCGCCGAAGTCGGTGCCATTGCCGAGAGGCGCATCGCCATGCTGATCGACAGCGGCGTGTCGCGCCTGCCGCCTTTCCTCACCGCTGACGCCGGGCTCAACAGCGGCTTCATGATCGCCCATGTCACCGCCGCAGCCCTGGCCTCTGAAAACAAGTCGCTGGCGCATCCGGCCAGTGTCGACAGCCTGCCCACCAGCGCCAATCAGGAAGACCATGTGTCGATGGCCACCTTCGCCGCGCGGCGCCTGACGGCGATGATCGACAACACCGCGCACATTCTGGGCATCGAGTTTCTGGCCGCAGCCCAGGGCATCGAGTTCCTGCGCCCCTTGCGCAGTTCGGCGGCGCTTGAAGAGGTGCATGCCTTGCTGCGCGCCCGAGTGCCGGCGATGGCTGAGGATCGCTTTCTCGCGCCCGACATCGAGCATGCAAGCGTGCTGGTGCGCGGTGGGGCCTTGTCGCGCATTTTTCGCACATTGGCGGATTTGCCCAGGCTGTGGATCCCGGCTTGAGCGCTGGCGTGGAGTAGCTGCCTGATGCGGCATGCAAGCTGCCGCGGCGTTTCTACAAGTCCGACAGGCTGCCAGCCTTGGCGGGCCCGTCTCTACAGCGCCCGCTTGACGCCCAGGCGTGCAGCGAACTTGCGCATGCCGCCCAGCCAGCGGTCATAGCCCTGTGCCTTGCGCTGAAAGTAATGCAGCACCTGCGGGTGCGGCAGGATCAGGAAGGCTTCGCTGTCGATGCCGGCCACCACGCAGTCGGCCAGCGCCGTAGGCGAGATCACGCCATCTGCGGCCGCCGCCGCAGCGCCGGTGCGATTGGCGATCATCGGCGTATCCACCGCCTGCGGGCACAGCACCGAGACCCGCACACCGGCGTCGCCATGCTGGATCGCCAGCCATTCGGCAAAGGCGATCGCGGCGTGCTTGGAAACCGCATAGGTGGCCGAAGGCAGTGAAGTCAGCAGGCCGGCGGCGGAGGCGGTGTTGAGCAAATAGCCGCTGCCGCGCGCGCGCATGCCCGGCACCACCGCGCGCGCGGCGTACACATGCGCCATCACGTGCACCTGCCAGTTCAGCGACCACTCGGCATCAGCCGCGTGCTCGCTGCCGTCACGGATAATGCCGGCGTTGGAACAGAACACATCGACATGGCCGAAGCGCGCCTCGGCCGCGGCCACCAGTGCCTTGATGCCGGCCTCGGCACCGACGTCGCAGGGCACCGCGATGGCCGGCGCGACGGCCTGGCCGCCGATGCCATTGGCAATCGTGTGCGCCAGCCCTTCAAGGGCGGCGGCCTGGCCGGGCAGGTCGGCCAGCACCAGGCCCTTGGGGTGTTCGCCGGCGAAGCGCAGTGCGAGCGCGCGGCCGACGCCGCTGGCGGCACCGGTGATAACCACGGTCCGGCTCTCTAGTTTCATGGCAATGCCTTTTGGGTGTGAGGTGTCAGCGCGGCGCGAAGCGTCGTGCCAGCGGGTCCAGCAAGAGTCGCTCACCGGCGACGAACAGGGCGACGATGGCGAAGCAAGCGGCGATCACGGTGGTCATGTCGGCCGAGCCCTGGGCGCGCAGCATCAGGTAGCCCAGTCCCGAGGTGGAACCCAGCAGCTCGGCCACCAGCGAGATTTTCCACGCCACACCATAGGAGATGCGCAGCGCGCCCAGCAGGTACGGCATCAACAGCGGCAGGCCGACGAGAAAGGCGATGCGCGAGCGGCGGCGCGTGAAGCTGGCCGCCATTTCCAGCGCTTCGCGGTCGATCTGGCGCAGGCCTTCGCCGACGTTGATCAGGCAAAACGGAATCAGGATCGCCACCTGCACGAAGACGATCGAGCCATGCCCGGGCGTGAACCAGATCGCCGCCAGGATCGCCCAGCCGATCGAGGGAAACGAATTGAGAAAAGGCTGGACACCGCCGCGAATCACCCAGTCCAGCGCCGGTACCGCGCGCTG
Source organism: uncultured Burkholderiales bacterium (assembly GCA_964470865.1). Classification (GTDB taxonomy): domain Bacteria; phylum Pseudomonadota; class Gammaproteobacteria; order Burkholderiales; family JAEUOS01; genus JAEUOS01. The sequence continues at coordinate 23,025 of CAYYFR010000014.1, forward strand.
CAGCAATGCCAATCCGCTGCCGATGACGAGCGCTAACACCACCGATAGCAGCACCCGGCAGGTCGAGGCTGCCGTGTGGTACAGGAACTCCGGGTCGCTGAACAAAGCGAAGAGCCTGCGCGCCACCGCCAGCGGCCCCGGCAGCACGAACTCGGGCAGGCGCTGCGCGCCCAGCGCCCACACCACCACCACCGCCAGCACCAGCCCATCGGCCAGCCACAGGCCGGCGGACCTTCGAAGGCGGATCATTTGGCGCCAGTGCGGCCGAAATGCCGCGAGGTGTGGCGCTCCAGCGGCGCGAATACGCTACGGTCGGCCAGGTAGACCGCGCAAATGATGAACAGGATCACCGTGAAGATGGTCGCGGTATCGTAATCCTGGCGTGCGATGTTGATCATGTATCCCAGGCCGCGACTGCCGCCGAACAACTCGGCGGTGAGCGCCACCTTCCATGCCACGCCGAACATGATGCGCAAGGTCGCTGCGGCGAAGGGCAGCAGCGCCGGCACCACGATGGCGGCAAAACTGCGCCAGCGACCACGGCCGAAGCTGGCGCCCATTTCGATCAGCTCGCGGTCCAGCGCCAACAGGCCTTCGCGCAGGTTGACAATCGCAAACGGCAGCAGCACCACCGAAATCGAGAACACCACCGTGGCTGACGACACGCCGAACCAGATCACCGCCAGGAGAGTCCAGCCGATGCCCGAGAAGGCATTGAGAAACGGGCTCAGGCGTTGGTGAATGGTCGCCGCGGACCAGTTGGCATAGTGCGCCGCCAGGGCCAGCAGCACACCAAGCGCGAATGCGATGGCGATCGAGATCCCGATATGCGCGAGCGTCGCGCCCAGGTGTGCCATCTGGCGTGCCGACCCGAAGAACTTGAGGGCCGCCTGGCCGATCTCGGCAGGTGCGGGCAGGATGTAGGCCGGTACGCGGCCGGCTGCAAGCACCCAGGCCAGCGCGATGACCGCACAGAAGCCGAACGCGACGAACGCCTTGGTGCGCGCCGGCGCGCTCGGCACCTCGCCCATGGCGGCGCCGCTCACGCCTTGAGCGCTTGATCCCAGGTGTGCGCGGCCACGCTGGGCACGCTCTTGATCATCTCCATCTTCAGGCCAATGTTCCAGGCGGTGGTGACCGCTTTGGCATGCGCTTCGCCAAACACCGCCGGCACGCTGGAGGTGCGATCGAACCACCAGTCGAAGAACTTGCGGTCGATGTTGGCCTGTTTGGCCAGTGCGCCGAAGACCTCGTCACGGTTGGCCAGCGCATAGGCGACCGATTCCTTGAGCATGCGGTTGAATTCCCTGAACGCCTCGGGGCGGGCCGCCAGCTTGTCCGGATAGGAGACGTTGACCGCCGAAACCAGACGGCCATGAATCTCGTTGTTGATGGCGGCGGTCTCGCAGATGTTGACAAAATCGCCGGTCTGCAAGGCGCGCCAGGCCTGGCTGTGGATCAGCGCGGCGGCATCGGCCTGGCCGGTGGCCAGCGCTGCCGGCAGGTTGGGCGCCTGCACCTCGACCTGGCGCATGTCGCCGCCTTCGAGCGCCATGTTGAGGCCGAACTTCCGGTTCATCGCCTCGCGCACGAACATGTAGCCGGTGGCGCGCAGGCCGTAGGAGGCCAGTGTCTTGCCCTTGAGATCGGTCGCGCTCTTGATCGGGCTGCCCTTCTTGACCCATACGCCGCTGCCTTCGCCGGCCGGCGCGGTGTAGAGCGCAGCCGAGAGGATGCGCAGGTCGAGGCCGCGCGCGGCGGCGGCCGGCACGCCGATCACCGCCGTCATCACGATGTCGAACTGCCTGGTCGAGGTTGCCTGCAGCAGGGTCGGAATATTGGCGCCGGTGGCTTCGACATCGATCAGGTCGGACTTGACGCGGCCGTTCTTGATCGCCCAGGTCACGCTGTCGTAGACCGGATCGAGCAGATAGGCATAGGTGATTTTCTGTTTGCCCTGGGCGCGCACCTGGCGGGTGGACGACAGCAGCGCCGGGGCGGCGGCCAGTTGCAGGAATTGACGACGTTTCATGCCTGATTCTCCTCAAGGGTTGCGGTTTCGGGTTCGAGTGAGCGGAACAATTGTTGCAGGCGGTCGCGCGCGGCCCGCAGGCCGGCATCGTTCTTGAGATCGCGCGGCCGCGCCGCATCCACCGTGATGGTGTCGAGCACGCGCGTGGGTTTGTTGGACATCAACACGATGCGGTCTGCCAGGGTCAGGGCTTCGTCCACATCATGGGTGACAAAGACGATGGTCTTGCCGGTGGCCTGCCAGATACGCTCGATCTCGGTGCGCAGCCGGCGCCGGGTGTTGGGGTCGAGCGCGGAAAACGGTTCGTCCATCAGGATGATCTGCGGGTCGACCGCCAGCGCGCGGGCGATCGCCACCCGCTGGCGCTCGCCGCCGGAGAGCATCAGCGGATACTTGGCGGCGGCGTCGGTCAGACCGACCAGCGCGAGCAACTCGGCGGCGCGCGCGGCACGCTTGTGCGCCTCGGCGCGGCCGAAGCGCAACTCGACCCCCAGCAGCACGTTGGCCAGCGCGCTGCGCCAGGGTGCCAGGCGCGGCGACTGGAATACGAAGGCGATAGCGTCGCGGCTGGCTGCGGGCGGCTTGCCGCCCACCAGCACGCGGCCGCGGTCGGCCGCCAGCAGGTCGCCGATGATGCGCAGCGAAGTCGACTTGCCGCAGCCCGAGGGGCCCAGCAGGCAGACGAATTCGCCGCGCGCCACGCTGAAATCCAGGCTCTCGTAGATCGACTCGCCGCCAAACGACAGGCCGACCGCTTCGAAGCTGATCGCGCTCGTCATGCGGCCAGATGGCGGTGCTTGAGGGCAAAGGCCAGCACTGCGCGATTGAACACCGCAGGCGCCTCGATGTTGCACAGGTGTCCGGCGGCGGCGATTTCGATGAACTGCGCGCCGGCGATCGCGGCTTGCATGGCGCGCCCGAGCGCAGGCGGCGTCAGCGTATCGTCGGCGCCATAGACCAGCAGCACCGGCACGTCGATCGACGACAGCGGCTTCAGGCGGCGCGCGGAGTCACCATAGCTGGCGTCGATCGCCTTGAGGTAGCTTTCCTTGTGCAAGGCGCTCATGCTGTCGATCAGGCGCTGCATGTGGGCAGGCGTCGCCTGCGGTCCCATCAGCGTGCGTGCCACCACCGGAGCGATGTCCCTGGGTTCGCCGCCGGCCAAAAGTGGTGCCTTGCGCAGGCGCACGAACTCGGCGCGCTGCGCTACGCTCAGGTCGGTGGTGAAGTCGGCGGCGGTATCGCACAGCACCATGGCGGCAACCCTTTCGGGATGACGATCGAAGAAGGCCTGGGCGATGCGCCCGCCCATCGACAGGCCGCACAGGATCGCCTTGTGGGCGCCCAGATGGTCGAGGGTACGCAGCAGGTCGGCGCTGAAATCGGCGCCGAAATCCAGCGCGCCGTCGTAATCGTCGCTGGCGCCGTAGCCGCGCGCGTCCCATGCCACGGCGCGGAAATGGGCGCCGAATGCCGGCAGTTGATCCTGCCAGTTGGAGCGGTTGCCGCCGATGCCGTGCATGAACACCAACAGCGGCCCGTCGCCGCAGCTATCCGCCGCCAGGCGCGGCTGGCCGGGGATGAAGATCAGTTGCGAAGTTGTCATGGCGGGGCGGTGAGGCAGGTTGTGCGGGCGTGGGATACGGGGCCGAGGGTGCGGCGCTAATTGCGGTGCGCCGCATCGAGCGCAGCCGGGATCGCCCGCAATGGTATCAGCGTACGCCGCCGCGTCGCCCGGCATCGCGATGCATCAGGAATCGAACGGCAGGCCGACAAAGCTCTCGGCATAGGTGCGGATGCCGGTCGGCGTGCCGGTCATGTATTCGAGGCGCTCGCGCTGTACCCGCCAGGTGAACGCGTTGCCGTCGGGAAAGCGGTGCAGGAGTGTGCACATGTCGGCGGCGAAGCGCTGAACCTGCCAGGTGCGCTTCAACGCGGTGCCGGAGTAACGATCCAGAAGCGCGCGCTTGCCGGTCTTGTAGAAGGCGGCGAATGCCGGCGCCAGTACGCTGATATCGGCCAGCGCGGCGTTGAGGCCCTTGGCACCGGTCGGCGGCACGATATGGGCGGCATCGCCGGCCATGAAGAGTTGCCCGTATTGCATCGGCTCGATCACGAAGCTCTTCATCGCCGTCACGCTTTTCTGCATGATGCGGCCCTCCTTGACAGGTGGCCGCTCCGGCACATCCAGGCGCAGGCGCAGTTCGTTCCACACGCGGTCGTCGGACCAGTTCTCCGCACGATCGTCGGCCGGGCACTGCAGGTACATGCGGCTGATCTCGGGCGCGCGAAAGCTGGTCATCGCGAAACCGCGCTCGTGGCAGCTGTAGGCCACCTCCAGCGAAGGCGGCGCCACTGCGGCCAGGATGCCGAGCCAGCCGAACGGGTAGTTTTCTTCATACACTTTCAAAACCGGGGCGGGAATGGCCTGGCGGCACACGCCGTGATAGCCGTCGCAGCCGGCGATGAAGTCGCAAGTCAGTTCGGCGGGCGCGCCGTTTGCGGTGTAGTGGATGGTCGGGCGCGGCCCGTCGATGCCGCTGATGCGGGTGACCGGCGTATCGAACAGCACCTGGCGGCCGGCTTGCGCATGTGCCAGCAGCAGGTCGGCTACGATCTCGTACTGCGGATAGATCATGAACGAGTGCCCGGTCGCCGCCATGAAATCCACCCGATGGCCCAGGCCATCGAAGCGGAAATCGGTGCTTTGGACGATCAGCCCGATTTCGCGCATGCGCCGGCCCAGGCCCACCGCTTCCAGCAGCGCCACGGTGCCGTGTTCAAGGCCACCCGCGCGCAGGCGCGTGCCGACATGGTCGCGGTTGCCGCGTTCGAGCACCACCGATTCGACCCCCGCCTGGTACAGCATGTGCGAGAGCAAGAGGCCGGCAGGGCCGGCGCCGATGATCCCTACCTGGGTGTGCATTGCCTGGTCCTTCCGTGCCGCGCCCGCTTACTCGAGCTTGGTGCCCGAATCGCGCACGACCTTGCTCCAGCGCGCCAGTTCGACGGTGATGTGGGCGCGGAACTGCTCGGGCGTGTCGCCGATGGCAACCGAGCCGATCTCGTTCAAGCGGGCCTGGAACGCCGGGTCGCGGACGATCTTCTGGATCACTCCGGACAATCGATTGACCAGTTCCGGCGGCGTCTTGCCGGGCGCGACGATACCGTTCCACGGCCCCGATTCATAGCCGGGCAGGCCCGCTTCGGCCAGGGTCGGCAACTCCGGCGCCTGCGCTTGCCTTTTGGCGCTGGTCACCGCCAGGCCGCGCAGCTTGCCTGTTTTCATGTGCGGCAGGGCATCGAACATGTTGTTGAACGAAATCGGCACCTCACCGCTCAAGGATGCGATCGCCAGCGGCGCGCCGCCCTTGAACGGGATATGCGTCATGCTGACCCCGGCGATCGATTTGAACAACTCGCCCGACATGTGCGTGGTGCTGCCGATGCCGCCTGAACCGATGGCCCATTTGTCGGGCTCGCGCTTGAGCAACGCGATCAGTTCAGCCACGTTCCTGGCCGCAACCGAAGGGTGCAGCAACAGCACCAGCGCGTTGCTGCCCACATTGCTGACCGGCGCCAAATCCTTGACCGGGTCGTAGGGAATCTTCGGTGCCAGTGCCGGCATCACCACATGCGGGCCGGTGGACGACATCAGGAGGGTGTAGCCGTCGGGCGGCGCCTTGGCGACGAAATCGGCCGCGATGATGCCGCCACCGCCGGCCTTGTTTTCCACCGTGACAGCCTGTCCCAGCGCATCCGCCAGCTTCGGTGCCAAAAGGCGCGCAATCGCATCGGTGTTGCCGCCGGCGGCAAAGGGCACGATGATCTTCAGCGGCCGCGTGGGCCACTCTTGCGCGAACGCCGAGGTGGTGCCGGCAAGCAGCAGCACGGCCAGAAAACTTGCGCAACGACCAGCCATGCCGGTTCTCCTGTATATCGAGTGCGCGGGTGGCGCACATGGATAATTGAAGTAAGCATTGTTCATGCCAGTGCAGTCCGGTAGAGGCCGGCTCACGGCCAATAGTGCCAGCGCGCGCGGCCAGCCGGATCGTTGCGCACACCTGGCTCGACATCGAGCAACATGACTTCACGCGTGGCCGCGCCAAAGCAGGGCCATGCCGGCAGGCCGGGATGCGCGGGGTCGCCGCCGTGCGCGAAGGCGATCCATGCATCCTGCATGCGTGTGGCCAGGGTAGCCATGGCGGCGCGGTCGCCACCGTCTAACATGGGTGCGGCCCAGCTTGCCAGGTTGTTGAACACAAACGGCAGTTCGATACAGTGGCAGGCACTGAAGGGATTGCCCGGCGCCGCCCAGTCGAAGCGAAACACATGCGCCGGCCGTCCCAGCGCGGCGACCCGTTCGGCAAAGGCAAAACAGCCGCCGTTGAACAGTGCGTCACCTGCCACCTCGCCCAGCAGATGCATGGGCGACGGGCTGCGTGCGCGCTGCCTGTACTCGATCTGCGCGGCATCCGCGCCGGCACCGAAATGCGCGCGAAAGCGGCCTTCGATCGCTGCAGGGGGCGCGCATTTCACCTGCTCGTCGATGGCGAAAAAGGCCGCCATCTCGTCGCGCGTGTGGCCCAGCAGCAGGTCGCGTTCGGCGGCGCCGGCCAGGGCTGCGGGGAGCAGGTCGTAGCCAAACAGCACGCCGTCGGCGACCGGGCCGAACGGCGGCACCGCGTTGGCGAATTCAGCGGTGGCAATGGTCAGCTTGACCTGGGCTGCAACGATATCGGCGGCGCTGACGTCCTGCCACTGGTCCGCTGTGCTGATGCCCAGCAAATCCTGCAGGCGGCGCGCATTGTCGGCCGCCGCTGCAGGTGCGCGCATCACACGCCCGAATGGCGCGCTCTGGGCGATGGCACGGCGAAACTGCGCGCGCGCACGCGGCACCGCGAGCATGGCCAGCACCGAGAAACCGCCCGCCGATTGGCCGGCAACGGTGATGTTGTCGGGGTCGCCGCCGAAGGCGGTGATGTTGCGGCTGACCCAATCGAGCGCGCAAAACTGGTCCTGCAAGCCAAGGTTGGGTGCGCTGACCCCGGGCAGGTGCATGAAGCCCAGGGCGCCCAAGCGATAGTTCACGCCCACCACCACCATGTTGCCGCGCCCGGCCATGTGGGCGCCGGAGTACCAGGGCAGGGATCCGGCGCCACTCATGAAGGCGCCGCCGTGCAGCCAGACCAGCACCGGCCGGCGCGCCTGATCCGTAGCCGGGGTCCAGACGGTGACGCTCAGGCAGTCTTCCGACTGCGGGACGGTGAAGTCGCCCATCGCCGCGCGCAGGCGCGAGGGCGGCTGCGGGGCGATCGCGCCGTGCCGGCTGGCGTCGCGTTCACCGGCCCAATGCGGCGCCGGCGCCGGCGGCTGGAAGCGCAGGGGGCCGAGCGGCGCTGCCGCATACGGTACGTTGCGAAACACCGCCACCCCGGCTTCGCGCGTGCCGCGCAGCGCGCCTTGCCCGATGACGGCCAGCGCAGTGCCCGGTGTCGTGGTGCTCATCTTGTCATCGCTTCAGTTGATGGCGCTCTTGAGATCGTCCAGCTGCTTCCTTGCGCCGGCGATCATGCAGTTGAGGTCGGAGGTCAGCATCACCAGATCGAAGCCGCGCTTGATGGCGCCGGCGGCGAAAGCGGCGCTGGCGCAATGCATGCAGGCTTTCTTGCCGTGGCGGTGCGCGGCTTCACGGATCTTGTCGCAGGTAGCCAGGTGCAGCGGGTCGGGGTTGTCCATGCGCGGCGGCAGGCCGAGGGCGAACGACAGATCCGACGGGCCGATGTAGATGGCGTCGAGCCCGGGCGTGGCGCAAATGGCGTCGAGGTTGGCCAGCCCTTCACGGGTTTCGACCATCGCAATCACCAGGATCTCGTCATCGGCCTTTGCCAGATAGTCGGCGCCGCCGTAGTGCAGGGCGCGCACCGGGCCGGAGGAGCGCATGCCGGTGGGCGGGTAGCGGCAGGCTGCCACCGCCTTGGCCGCGTCTTCGGCACTGCTGACCAGCGGCACGATGATGCCGTAGGCGCCGAAATCCAGCGCCTTCATGATGGTGGCCGGATCGTTCCACGGCACCCTTACCAGCGGGGTGGTGTCGGTTTGCGATACCGCCTGCAGCATCGGCAGCAGGTCGCTCATGCCGGTGGTGCCGTGCTGCAGGTCGATGCACAGGGCGTCGAAGCCCTGGCGCGCCATCACCTCGGCTGAAAACGTGTTGGCGATCGACAGCCAGCCCAGGGTGACAGGCTTGCCTTCCTTCCACATCTGCTTGATCTTGTTCGGGCGCATCGGGTTGTCTCGGTCTTGTTGGTTGCGGGCTCTCCGGCAGGGAGCGCAGGCTCTCCGGCAGGGACCGAAGCGTAGCACGCGCGGCGTCGCCAGGGGCCTCTTGCGCCACGCGGCCTGGCGATTTCAAGGGTCATCGCTGGCGGACCTCAGGCGGTGCGCAGACTTGATCCTGCTAGACTTTTGGCGTCAAAGTCAATCTGGGCTCTTATCCCGCCATGAGAACCAAAGTGCAATGCGGCGCCTGGCTGGCAGGCGCGATCTTGTGCGTGGCGCTGCTGCCTTCTTTTGCGTCTGCGCAATCCCTCGCCTGGCCTGCCAAGCCGATCAAGGTGATCGTCGCTTATCCACCAGGCGGCACCACCGACATCGCCGCTCGCCTGCTGGCCGAGCGCCTGACTGCAAGCCTGGGGCAACAGGTATTGGTCGAGAATCGCGCCGGTGCCGGCGGCATGATCGGCGCACAATCGGTGGCGCGCGCCGAGCCTGATGGTTACACACTGCTATTGGCCGCTTCGCCCGAGGTCTCGATCGCGCCGATTACTGTAAAGGCGATGCAGTACGACCCGCAGAAGGATTTGCTGCCGATCGCGCTGGTGGGCCAGGTGCCGTTCCTGCTGGTGGCGGCGCCCACGTTCCCGCCGGCATCGCTGGCCGAACTGGTGGCCTTCGCCATGGCCAATCCGGAGCGGGTGAATTACTCCTCATTCGGCAACAACACCTCCAGCCATTTCGCCGGCGAGTTGTTCAAGGTAAGCACCGGTATCAAGAGCACGCATGTGCCTTACAAAGGCAGCGGGCCGTCGATCATCGATGTGATGGGCGGGCAGATTCAATACACGTTTGATGCGCCGCCTGCGGTATTGACGCAAGTGCAGGCGGGCAAGCTGAAGGCGATCGCGGTGGCGGCCGCCAAACGCCTGCCGCAGTTGCCGCTGGTGCCCACGATGGCCGAGGCCGGGCTGCCCGGGTTTGCGGCCGGCACCTGGTTCGGGCTGCTGGCACCGGCCAAAACGCCGCGCGCCATCATCGACCGCGTCAACGCGGTGACGGTGGCGGCATTGGGCGCAGCGGACCTGCGCGGCGTCTTTGAAGGCCGCGCGATCGTGCCGGGGGGCGGCACGCCGGAAGACTTCGGCCGCTTCATCGCCGGCGAAATCGTCAAGTGGCAACAACTTGCGACCACCGCAGGCATCAAGGCGGAATAAGAATCATGAGAACCCTGCTGACCCATGCGACGCTGATCGATTGCGTCAACCCACTGCCGCGCCAGGATGTTGCGGTGCTGCTCGAAGACGGCCGCATCCGGGAGATTTTGGCGACCGCGCCGGCTGATGCGGGCGATGCGCAAATCATCGATCTCAAGGGCGCCTATCTGTTGCCCGGTCTGTGGGATGTGCATATTCACCCGGACTATCTGTCGCTCACCGACATGCCGCTTGCCGAGCAGGTCACGCTGTTCGGCCACAAGCTGATGGCGGCGCTCACCGAATCCGGCATTACCGGCATGCGCTGCGCCGGCTCGCACCACTACATGGATGTGGCGTGGAAGCGCGCTTTTGAAGCGGGCCAGCATGTCGGCCCGCGGCTGTTTGCCAGCGGCCATTTCCTCACCACCAGCGGCGGGCATTTCCTGACTTCGGGCCATGCGCTGGAAGTCGACGGGCCCTATGGCTGGGTCAAGGCGATTCGCGAGCAGATCAAGAATGGCGTCGATCACATCAAGCTCAATCTCTCCGGCGGCATCATGGGCCCGCCCTGGGATTTGCACACCCATTCGTTCCTGCTCGACGACGAGCTGAAGGCGGCATTCGACATCTGCCGCCAGCGCGAGTTCAAGGTGATGGCGCATGCGACCAATCCGCAGGCGGTGAAGAATGCGGTGCGCCTGGGCGCGCACAGCATCGAGCACGGCTACATCATGGATGACGAGTGCATCGAGCTCCTGGTCAAGCACGGCACCTGGTATGTGCCGACCCTGGCGATCAGCCATCTGACGCCGTTGCAGACAAAAACCACCAACCTGTGGGAGCGCAACTGGGTGACCCAGCGCAACCTGGCGCACGCGCTGTGCTGTCGCGCCGATGCGGCGTCTGAGGTTCATGCCACCTGGTTTCGTCGCGCGCTGGATGCAGGCGTAAAGATGGCGCTGGGGTCGGACATTCGGCCGTTGAAGGATGCGGCGCTGCTCGAAATGGGCTTGTGGGTGCGCGATGGCGCCACGCCGTGGCAGACGCTGATTGCCGCCACCAAACATGGCGCAGCGGTGTGCGGGGTGGGGGATGAACTCGGCACCGTCGAGGTCGGCAAGCGCGCCGACCTGATCGTGGTCGACGCCAATCCGCTGGACGACATCAACAACGTGCGGCGCCTGCAGCTGGTGTTCAAGGACGGGCGCGTGGTGTCCGACAAGCGCGCGTAGGCGCCAGCGCCCGTGGCTGACGCGAATTCGCCTGCGGTGGCCGTGATCGGCGCCGGCATCGTCGGCACCTGCATTGCCTACCTGCTGGCCAAGCGCGGCGCGCGGGTCACCCTTATGGATCGTTGCGAACCGGGGCACGGCGCGAGCTTCGGCAATTCCGGTGCGATCAGCCCCGGCTCTGTGGCGCCGCTGGCAATGCCCGGTGTCGCCAGAACCGTGCCGGGCATGCTGCTCGACCGCAAAAGCCCGCTGTTCCTGCCGCTTACTTATCTGCCGCGCGCAATGCCGTGGCTGATGAAATTTGTGGCGTCGTCCCGCCCGGAGCGGGTAGCGCAGTCGGCAGTGAAATTAGCTGACCTGCATGCCGGTGCGATCGAGGCCCATCAGGCGCTGACGCAAGAGGTCGGCGTGCCCGAGCTGTTTCTGCGTCGCGGGCATCTGCACCTCTATCCCGACGAGAACGCACTGGCCAAGGACAGCGGCGGCTGGCGCATGCGACGCGAACACGGTTTCACGTTCGAACGTCTCGAGCGTGACGGCATCGTGGCCCTGGAGCCGGGTGTGGGCGAGCGCTATCGGATCGGCATGTTCATGGCCGACCACGCCACCATCCGCAACCCGCTTCGTTATGTGCAGGCGATCGCGCACGCCTTCACGGGGCGTGGCGGCACGATCCTGCGCGCCTACGTGGCAGGACTGGCGCCGCAGGACGGCCGCTGGCGGGTCGAAATGTCGGGAACGATGCAGCGCTTCGACCATGTGGTGGTCGCCGGCGGCGCATGGTCAAGGTTCCTGCTCGACCCGCTGGGCATCCACCTGGCGATCGAAAGCCAGCGTGGCTACCACGTTCAATTCGAAGGCGCGGCGAATACGGTTTCACGCACCGTGATCCTGGCTGATCGCAAGGTCTTCATCACACCGATGGAGCAGGGCTTGCGGGTCGGCGGCACGGTGGAGATTGCCGGCCTGGTGCGCGCCCCCGACGCGCGCAGGGCTGCGCTGCTCACAAGCATCGTGCGCGAGACCTTTCGCGGCCTGGAGGGCGTGCCTGCGCGGGAATGGATGGGGCACCGCCCCTGCATGCCGGATTCGGTGCCGGTGGTCGGTGCGGCGCCCGGCCGGCGCGGTCTGTGGCTGGCGGTCGGCCATGGGCATCTCGGGCTTACCGATTCGATCAACAGCGCTCGGCGCATCAGCGATGCCATGCTGGGCGTGGTTGCGAGCGCCTGAGACGGGTTCTGGCGTGGATTCGTTCCTGACAAGGCGATTGCACGCGAGTACAAGAAATTCTTGACTCGCTTGTCGTCCTGAGCAGTGATCACCCGATTACATCGGCGGCGACTTCGCGCAGCGTCTTGATGTCGGCCGCCGAGAGGTGGCCCATGACGCGCAAGACGAGCCCTTGCTCGATGGTGGTGAAGACGGGTTCGAGCACGGACGTCTTGATGAGCCCGGCGGCCTGCCAGTCGGCGATCATGGCCTCGCCGAAGCTGAGCGTCCTCACATGCGGTCGTATGCCGCGTCCTCGTCGTTGTCCCACACGGCCGCGAAGCTGGCCTCGCTGGCCTTGGCAGCGGCGTGCGTGAGGCGGTGCTCGGCTTCGCGCTCGCGCAGGAAGTCGACGAAGTCCTCGACCTCGGCCATGCGCTGCGGGGGAAGCTGCTTGATCTTGTCGAGCAAGACCTGATCGGGGGCGTTCATGGCATCGACTCCTTCGGGTTCCTCTTGCTTGCCGCTGCTGTCGTGGTCGGGTCAGCGCGCAGCCTGGGCGATCACGGTCTCGATCATCTGCGAGACGAACCGCTGCTTGGCCTTGGGCAACTGCGCCACGACCTCGATCTGCTGGGCCAGCTTGGACGCTGGCCCGCGCTTGCCGCGCGCGGCCTTGGCCTGGGAGCCGAACAACTCGTCGAGCGACACCGCCAGCCTGCTCGCCACCACCGGCAGCGCTGACACCGGGATGCGCCTGCGCCCGACCTCGTAGGACTGCAAGGTCTGCTGCGACACGCCCAGCGCCTCGGCCAACTGCACTTGCGTGACGTTGTTCGAGCGGCGCAAGGCGGCGATGCGCTCGCCTAGCGAGACGAAGAAAGTCCGGTCTTCGGTACTGATGGTCATGGAGGCTGTCTGGTGAGCCTGCAGGTGAACAGCCATGAAGATAAACCTCGTTCTGACAAAACGATGTTCAGTGTACTTCAATACGAAGTACACCGAAACGGAGTTGTTTATTTCTTTCTCACTTCGCAGCAATGCCCCTCATGCCGCGGCACCATGGATTGCGGCAAAACCGATCGCGCCGCCCTGGTGGTGGCGGCCCGCATCATCGCGAGCGCCGCATCGGCCGCGGGGCCGGAGCTCAGCGCCGCGGCGGCAGCTCGATAGCCGCTTCGTACTCGTTGAGCCGCGCCATCAGGTCGCGGTTCGTGGCGTGTTTGCGTTTCAGGTTGGCGAATTCGCGATCGGTACCGCTGCAGAGCTTGCGCACCTGGGCGGCCGGCTCGCGGCGTCGGGCGGCGTCATAGCCCTCTTCGCCACGGAAGTGCTCACAACCGTCGCGCCGTTCGATGAAGCGGGCAACGTCCGGCGCAAGCTTGCCGGCGGCCGGATCGGCGTCGGCCAGCGAGGCGATCATCACGACTACGATAGGCAGGTATTTCATGGCAGCCCGACATTATTTGGGATGTCGCGGAGATTGCCCATTGGCGCATGCCTTGCCATTCGCGGCATGCAACATGCGCGCCCTTGTCGCACGCAATGTGTTTCAATGCCGAATCGAGAGTGGCTTTAGGAAACAGCGTGACGAGGCAAACAGGCAAGGCCGCCGCAGTCCCGATTCAGGGGCTGGCCCACATCGGCATTCGCGTGCACGAGCTTGAACGCTCGGTACGCTTTTACGAACTGCTGGGCTTTGCCAAAACCGCCGGACCGCTGGGCCCGGAGCCGGTGGCAATTCTCGAACATCCGTCGGGCGTTGAGATCAACCTGATCCTCAACGCGCGCGCTGGGGATACGGCCAATATCCTCATGGATGTGCCCGAGAAGCACCCCGGCATCACCCATTTCGCGCTGCTGTGCGCAGACATCACGGCCGCGCAGCAGCAGCTTGCAGCGCTTGGCATCCCGCTCAGTGGCGGGCCGATGCGCCTGGGGCCTGGCGCCCAGGCCATTTTCGTGCGCGATCCGGACCGCAACGTGATCGAGTTGCACCAGCGCTTCTGATTGCTCAAGCGCGTGAAAAAAATGAATCCGCTTTCGATCAATTTCTATGTTTGTCCGGAAGCAGTACGCTTGCCGGAGTTCGCTGACCTGGCGGCGCGCGCCGGCGCGCAGGCGGTCGGGCTTACCGTGCGCGCCTTGAACGAAATGGACGTGCCGGCCACACGCGCTCTCCTGCAAAATCATGGCTTGAAGGTGTCGTCGCTCAACAGCGCGGGCTACTTCCTGTTTGGCGACGCCGGCCGGGCGCGCGAGCAGGCGGAGGCGAACACCCGCCTGATCGCGCAGGCGGCGGAACTTGGGGCGCAGACGCTGGTGGTCATCACCGGTGGCTTGAGCCACGGACCATGGTCGCCTGCGGAGGCGCGCGCGCGGGTCGAACAGGGGTTGCTGCGCCTGGCCGATCAAGCGGCACGCGCGAACGTGCATCTGGGTTTGGAGCCGATCCATCCGCTCGGCATCTTGCAAAAAGGCTGCGTCAATTCGCTTGCCGATGCTCTTGATCTTGTTGGCAAGCACGCGCAGATCGGGCTGACCCTGGATTTCTTCCATAGCTGGTGGGACACGCGGTTCACCCGCGTATTCGATGCGGCGTTGCAGAAGATTCGCCTGGTGCAATTCTGCAATGTGGCGGCGCCGGACAATCCCGCCGAATTTGTGCGCGACTTGCCGGCCACGGGCCTGCTCGACGTCGCAGGCGCGCTCCTGGATATGCGTGCGCGCGGTTATCGCGGCTATTTCGAGTTCGAAATGTTTCCCGAGCACTTGCGCGGCCGCTCGGTTGCCGAGACCTTGCGGGCTGCGGGCGCATTCCATGCCGCGCTCGGTCAAGCCATTGGCTAACTTGCGCGCACCGCGTCATGCGCTCGGAGGAAAGACAAGACGCCCGCGTCGGGGCGGTATTGTGAAGCTGATTCAGTATTTTGTGACTTGGGCACTATCCGTGCTTGCTCTGCAGGGCGCCATCGGGTATTGTTCTCGGCGGTTTGAGTACTGTCCGTTGTCAGCGTAAGGCTGTCCACTTGTCTTGCATCGAGGAGTTCTACATGATTCGTTTGTCCGGATTGAAATTGGGTGCCGCTGCGGCGGCCATGGCGCTCACTGGCTTCGCCGCGCCCGCTCTGGCGCAAAGCGTCATCAGGGTTGGCGTTTTGATGCCGATCTCCGGCCCGGCGTCTTATTTCGGCGTGATGGGCAAGGAAGGCATCGACCTGGCGCTGGAGCAGGTCAATCGCGGCAACGGCATCAACGGCACCAAGATCCAGGTGCAATACGAGGATTCTGCCTGCAGCCCGCTGCAGGCGACCAACACCGTCAAGCGTGTGCTGGAGCAGTTCAAGCCGCACATCGTGGTTGGTGAAGAGTGTTCGGATGCGTCGCTGGCGATCGCGCCGATCCTCGAACAGGCAAAGGTGCCGATGTTGAATGCCGGCTCGGCCACCAACCAGCTGACCGAATCGGGCTACAAATACGTGTTCCGGATCTTCCCCAGCGCCCAGCAGCAGGGCGTGCCTTTGGGACGCAATGCCTATACCAGGCTCGGCGCCCGCACTGCGGTGCTGTTGCACGAGAAGACCAATGCCGGCGTTGACAACGCGGACGGCTTTGCCAAAGAGTTCGAGGCCGCCGGCGGCAAGATCCTGGCGCGCATCGACTTCGGTCGCGATGTGAACGATTTCACCGCGATCGCCACGCGCATCGCCTCGCTCGGAAAAGTCGACGTTTTGCCGACCTTCGGACTTGAGGGCCAGCAGGTGCGGCTGTCGCAGGCACTGGCCCAGGCCAAGGTAGTCAAGGGGGGCGGCGGCAATGCGATTCAGATGGGCTCGATCTGGTTGCCCTGGGGCTATGATGCCAAGGCCGGCCAGTCATCGGTGGGTTACATCCGCATCGTGCAGTTCGACCCCACCGAGAAGCGCAAGATCGTCACCGACTTCAATGCCGCGTTCCGCGCCAAGTATGGTGCCGACAAGACGCCCACGCACATCAATGCACATGCTTACGACACCATTCTCCTGATCGCCGAGGCGGTACGCCGCGGCGCCAAGGATTCGGAGTCGCTGCGCGAGGGCTTGTCGAAGATGAAGGATGTCGAGGTCACCACCGGCAAGATCACCTTCGATGCCAAGGGTCAGAATTCCGATCTGTCGGTGATCCATTTCGTCGAGACCCAGCCCGATCTGTCATGGAAAGCCCTGCCCTGGTAGGTGCTGCGACCGGCCCGTCGTATTTCTGCTTGATCCTGCGGGTCCGGTGCTTGTGACACACGAGAGGATGGCGGTCAATCCCGCGCCAGCGGGAAACCGCATCCGCTTGATTCCGTTTCCCTCCATTCCCGCTGGCGCGGGAACGACGATGCCCGCGTGACCGACTTCCTCACTCTGATTTTGCAGCAATCGATCAACGGCATCTATCTGGGCTGCCTGTATGTGATCGTGGCCCTGGGGCTGACCCTGATCTACGGGGTGATGAACCAGATCAATTTCGCGCATGCCGACTTTGTGACGGTCGGTGCTTTTGTGGCGTTTTTCGCCACCACCCGATTCCTGACCAAGGTGCTGGGGCTGTCTGACACCACCGGCTACCTGCTGTCGATCTTTCTGGCGCTGGGTGCCGGCGCATTGCTTGGGCTTCTGATCAACGCGCTGGTGTTCGCGCCCTTGCGCAATCGCGGTGACGAGTTGCGCCCGCTGATCGCCACCATTGGTGTATCGGTACTGCTGGAAAACGGCCAGCTCGCCCTGTTCGGGCCGATTCCCTTTCAGTTCGATTCACCCTTCGCGCAGCAGACCATCCGTTTCGGCAAGATTTTCTTCTCCCAGCAAAGCCTCTTGGTGGTGATCGTGGCGGCGCTGGCGATCGGTGCGCTGTATGTGTTCATGAAGTTCACCTACCTCGGCAAGGCCTTGCGCGCGGTCTCGCAGGATCGCGAAACCGCAGGTCTCATGGGCATCAACGAAACGTTCCTGATCGGCCTCACCATCGTGATCGCCTCGGCCTTGGCGGGCATGGCCGGCGCGCTGCTGGGGCCGGTGATTGTGCTCACGCCGTTCGCCGGCACCAGCCTCATCGTCAAGGCTTTCGCCATTGTGATCATCGGCGGTTTCGGCAACATGGAAGGCACCATCGTGGCCGGCATCCTGGTTGGCCTGATCGAGGCCTTCACGGTGCAGTATCTCGGCTCGGGCCTGATCGATCTGGTTGTATTTACCTTGCTCCTCGTCATGCTGGTGGTCAAGCCCACGGGCCTGATCGCCGAGCGGCGCGAGGAAAACGTATGAGACCGGGATTGGCCTTCCGGCAGGCAGCAGCATGAGCGGGCTGGCCGCCGCATTGCGGCGCGATGTGCGCTGGCCAGGCTACCTGGGCGCGCTGGTCGTACTCCTGCTTCTGCCGCTGGTGCTCGGCACACCTTATTGGCGCGGCATCCTGATTGTGTGCGCCATGAATGTGCTGCTGGCGATGTCGCTCAACCTGGTGATCGGCTATACCGGGCAGCTCAATCTGGGGCAGTCGGGTTTTTTCGCCATCGGCGCCTATGTCACCACCGTGTTGCTCAAGAGCTATGGCTGGAACTTCTGGCTGGCCTGCGTGGCGGCGGTCCTGGCTTCAGGTCTGGTCGGCCTGTTGCTGGCCGCATTCGCCGCGCGCCTGCGCGGCCATTACCTGGGCATCGCCTCGCTCGGTTTCGCGGTCATCGTCTATCAGATCCTGATCAACTGGGAGAGCGTCACCAAGGGCGTGCGCGGCATCTACGGCATCCGGCCGCCGCCGCTTGCGATTCCGGGTTTCCCGGATTTGAATTTCGCCAACCAGGCCGCGCTCTTCTATCTTGTCGCGGGTATAGCGCTTTTGGTCTATCTGCTGCTGGACAACCTGCTGCGCTCGCCGATCGGCGAGACGTTGCGCGCGATTCGCGAGGACGAGATTTCGGCTGCCTCGCTGGGCGTCAACAGCGCCAAGTGGAAGGCCTTTTCCTTCAGCTTGTCGGCGGCCATCGCCGGTCTGGCCGGCTGCTTCTACCCGGGCTTTGTGGGCACCCTGGTACCCGACGCTTTCAATATCGTCGAGTCATTCACCATGCTGGCCATGGTGGTGGTGGGCGGCATGGGCACCATGATCGGCCCGGTGGTCGGCGCGATCGTGCTGACCTTTCTGCCGGAACTGCTGCGTGGTTTCGGCGATCTGCGCCTGATTGTCTATGGCCTGGCGCTCACGCTGGTGGTGTTGTTCATGCCAGGCGGCATGGTGCAGGCCTGGCAATTGCTGCGCGCACGGTTTAGCGGCGGCCGGCCGCAGCACGCCTCCGGTGCGGACGGGGTGGGGCGATGAACGCGCTGCTCGAAACCCGCGAACTCAGGAAGAGCTTCGGCGGGGTCAAGGCGGTGGCGGGCATCTCGATGGCGGTGCCCGAGAAATCGATTTTCGCGGTGATCGGCCCCAACGGCGCCGGCAAGTCGACCCTGATGAATCTGCTGTCGGGCACCTATCAGCCCGATTCGGGTGAGTTGCGTTTCGCCGGCCGGCAGCTTGCCGGCCTGCCGGCGCATCAGCGCGCGCGCCTCGGGCTGGCGCGCACTTTCCAGAAGATCCGCCTGTTCAAGCAACTCTCGCTGCTCGACAACGTGTTGGCAGGGTTTCATATTCGCCATCAGGTGCCCGCCTGGCAATACCTGTTGCCGGGTGCGGCCTTCTGGCGCGACTGGACCCGCTGTCGCCAAGAAGGTCTGGCCTTGCTCGAGTTTGTGGGCTTGGGTGAACTGGCCGCGCAACGCGCCGGCTCGCTGGCTTACGGGCAACAGCGGATGCTGGAGATCGCGCGCGCGCTGGCGACGCAACCCAAACTTTTCATGCTCGACGAGCCCGCCGCCGGCCTCAACGCCGCCGAGGTCGCTTTTCTGTTGCAGCGCCTGCGCGACATCCGTGATCGCGGCATCACCGTGGTGGTGGTCGAGCACAACATGGATCTGGTGATGAAGGTGGCGGACCATGTGTTCGTGATGGACCACGGCGAATTCCTCTTCGAGGGGCCGCCCAAGGCGGTGCAGAGCAACCCCAGTGTGATCGAAGCCTATCTGGGCGGCGAATTCGAAAGTGGAGCGCTGGCCTGATGGCGGCCTTGTTGCAAGTCGAGGGCGTCGAGCTGGCCTACGGTGACGTGGCGGCCTGCCGCGACATTTCCTTTGACGTGGGCGAAGGCGAGATCGTCACCCTCATCGGCGCCAACGGTGCCGGCAAGTCGACCACGCTGCGTGGCGTGGCCGGCGCCATGTTGCCACGCCGCGGCCGCATCCTGTTTCGCGGCAACGATGTCACCCGCATGCGCTCGCACGAGCGGCTGCTGGCCGGCATCGCCCTGGTGCCGGAAGGGCGGCGTGTATTCCCGTTCCTGACGGTCCGCGAGAACCTCGAGATGGGCGGTTTCAAGTACCGTGCCGACAAGGTGAAGACCCACGCGCTGATCGAACGCATGATGGACATGTTTCCGCGCCTGCGCGAGCGCGCCGCGCAGCGTGCCGGCACCTTGTCGGGCGGCGAGCAGCAGATGTTGGTGCTGTGCCGTGCATTGATGTCCGAGCCTGTACTGCTTTGCATGGATGAACCATCGCTGGGCTTGGCGCCGCTGGTGGTGCTGGAGATCTTCAAGAGCATTCGCGCCATCAACAGGGCCGGCACCAGCGTGCTTCTGGTGGAGCAGAACGCGCGCTATGCGCTGGAGACCGCCAGCCGCGGCTATGTGCTGCAGACCGGCGCGATCATCGCCGCCGGCACCTGTGCGGCGTTGAAGCAGGACGAGCGGGTCAAGGAAGCCTATCTGGGGCGCGGCTAGTAACGGGGCGGCTGACGTGCAAGGCATGCAGATTTTTTCAAGAGCAGGAGCCGAATGTGACCATCCTCGACAAGTTTTCACTCAAGGGCAAGACCGCGATCGTCACCGGCGCCGGCGGCGGCATTGGCCGCGCGATCTGCGTAGCCTACGCCGAGGCCGGCGCTGCCGTCGCCTGTGTCGACCTCAACCTGGCCCAGGTGAGCCAGACGGTGGCTGCGATCGCGGCCGCGGGTGGCCGTGCGCTGGCAATCGAATGCGATGTCGCCTCCGAAACCGCAACCCGCTCCGCGGTCGAGCGCAGCGTCGCGGAGTATGGCTCCCTGCATGTGCTGCTCAATGGCGCCGCCGGCAGCGACCCCACCGGGACCGTGCTCGACTATGACCTGGCCGAATGGAACAAGGTGTTCGCCATCAATGTGGCCGGCGCCTTTCTGATGAGCAAGTGGGCCATCCCGCACATCACGCGCGCCGGTGGCGGCTCGATCATTCATATCGCCTCGCAAATGGGTTCGGTCGGCGCACCGGCGCGCGTGGCCTACTGCGCCAGCAAGGGCGCGCTGATCCAGTTGGCCAAGGTGATGGCGATGGATCACGCCGCCGCCAACATTCGCGTCAACACCTTGTCGCCGGGCGCGGTGGAAACCGAGCGCATGATCCTGCGCGCCGGTACCATGGAGGATGCGCGCGAGCGCTTCGGCCCCAAGCATGTGCTGGGCCGGCTCGGGCTGCCGATCGAACTGGCGCCTGCCGCATTGTTCCTCGCCTCCGATGCGTCAAGTTTCATGACCGGTGCCGATCTGCTGGTCGATGGCGGCTACAACGCCTGGTAATTCGCTGGCCCTGCTGCCCGGCGTTGGTCAGAAATCGTCTGCGAGGCAAGGATGAAACTCGATCTTGAAGGCAAGTCGGTACTGATCACCGGCGCATCCAGGGGCATTGGCCTGGCGACGGCCCACGCGTTCGCCGCCGAAGGCTGCGCGCTGCATCTGGCGGCACGATCGGGTGCATTGCTTGAGGCGGCGCGCGACGACTTGCAACGCCAGCATGGAGTGGTGGTGTCGGTGCATGTGCTGGACCTTTCGCTGTCGGAGAACATGCTGCGTCTGGCCGAGCAATGCGCCGACGCCGACATCCTGATCAACAATGCCGGCGAGGTGCCGTCCGGCCCGATCGAGTCCCTCACCGAAGCCGACTGGCGCCGCGGCTATGACCTCAAGCTCTTCGGCTACATCAACCTGACGCGCGAAATGTACCTGCGCATGAAGGAGCGCCGGCGCGGCGTGATCATCAACGACATCGGCAACTCCGGCGAGAACTGGGACTACAACTACATCGCCGGCAGCACCGGCAATGCGGCGCTGATGGCATTCACCCGCGCCTTGGGCGGGGCCAGTCTGGATTTCGGCGTGCGGGTGATAGGCGTCAACCCGGGGCCGGTGAAAACCGATCGCATGGTGAAGATCAACAAGCGCCGCGCTGTCGATCTGTATGGTGACGAAAGTCGCTGGCAGGAAATGACCAGCCACTTTCCCGGCGGCCGGCCGGCGCAAGCGTCCGAGGTGGCCGATCTCATGGTCTTCCTGGCTTCACCGCGCGCCGCCTACATCAGCGGCACGGTGGTCACCATCGATGGCGGCATCGCCTCGCGCGGCTCGGTCATCAAGGTCGGGGCAAACAACACTGCGCCGGCCTGAGCCCGTGCAAGCGCGCTCCTTGACAGTCGCCATTTGACACCTATTGAGGAGCCCGCATGAGTCAGGCAAGGACCGACGACGCAGTCAATCTCCACTACGAGGAAGCCGGCAGCGGTACGCCGATTGTTTTTGTGCACGAATTCGGCGGCAGCTATCGCAGTTGGGAGCCGCAGATGCGCTATTTCTCGCGCCGCTACCGCGCCATCGCGTTCGCCGCGCGCGGTTATCCGCCGTCGGATGTGCCGCCAGACATGGAGGCCTATTCGCAGCTGCGCGCCGCGCAGGACATCGCGGCGGTGATGGACGCGGTCGGCATCGATCGTGCACACATCGTCGGGCTGTCGATGGGCGGCTTCGCCACCCTGCATTTCGGGCTGGAGTCGCCCGAGCGCGCCCTGTCGCTGGTGGTCGCCGGCGCCGGTTACGGTGCCGAAAAGCAGCATGAGGAGTACTTTCGCTCGGTATCACTTGAAGTGGCGCGGCAGTTTGAAATCCAGGGCAGCGAAAGCTTTGCCAAGACCTATGCGCTCGGCGCCTCGCGGGTGCAGTTTCAGAACAAGGACCCG
Source organism: uncultured Burkholderiales bacterium (assembly GCA_964470865.1). Lineage (GTDB taxonomy): Bacteria > Pseudomonadota > Gammaproteobacteria > Burkholderiales > JAEUOS01 > JAEUOS01. The sequence goes on from CAYYFR010000014.1 coordinate 45,070, forward strand.
CGCGGCTGGCAGGAATTCGCCGGCATGCTGGGCGAGCATTCCGCGGTCGGCGCGGCCAACACCATGCGCGGCGTGCAGGCGCGCCGGCCCTCGATCTACGACCTCGAAGAGCGGCTCAAGCAAATGCGCGTGCCGACCCTGGTGATGGTGGGCGATGAAGACGATCATTGCCTGCAGCCCGGCATTTTTCTCAAGAAAACCCTGCCGGCGTCTGGCCTTCTGGTGCTGCCCAAGACCGGCCACACCCTGAACCTGGAAGAGCCCGACATCTTCAACCGTTTCGTGGCGGACTTTCTGGCGCAGGTCGAGGCCGGTCAGTGGCCGCTGCGCGATCCGCGCGCGAGTCCGGCGCAGATCATGAAGACGGCATAGCGCAAACCACAGGTTCGCGTAGCGGCTGCGGAAAACTCAAATCGGCGAGGCCAGCAGCGTCGGAATCAATCCACTGTCGGCAATCACCAGCGCCGACTTGATGCGCGCGGCTTCCTCCCGCACGGCGAATTCGATCCTGTAGCGCCCGACCGAAAACAGCCGCGATACACCCTCCATGTCGGTCTGGAACAGGCTGTAGCCCGCTTCGATGACCCAGGCGCCGGCTGCTTTTGCGCAAAAGCGCGGCGCACCGATCACATGGCGGTCCCAGTGCAGGTTGTATTCGTTGACGTTGCGGTAGGAAGCGATGCGATCGCGCAGCATGTTCTTGTTGTCGCACCAGATCAGCACGTTGGGCAGCCCCTGCTCGACGTTTTCGCGCGTGACCACCTTGTAGTCGCAGGCCTCGTCGAACAGTTCCACCCAGTCTTCGAGGCGGTCTTCGTCGATCAGAAGTGCATATTCCGCCAGCAGATCGCTGGCGGCATGACGAATCAGGTCGGGCACTTTCATCGGATGCCTCCCGCCGGCTCGACGCCCATCAGTTCAGCCCAGTAGGACCAGAAGCCGCGCACCGGCGTTTCGGTAAGGCGATGTGTCAGGTCCTTGAGAGGGCCGCGGCCGCCCATTTCGATCACGTTGCAGGCTTGTGGTTGGTTGCCGGTGGCCTTCTGGATCAGCTCGATGGCCTCACCATCTTCCATGCTGACGAATCCCGCCGGACCCACCAGATTGGCGGAGATCAGGCGATGGCGCGCCTGCTCCGCGCTATCGTCGGCGTAGCCGAACAGGGTCTGGAAAACTTCATGGCGGTCCACCCCCTTGGGGCGGATCTGTCGCGTGCCGAGCGACTGGTTGATCTGGATCAGGAGGCCGTTGGGGAAAAAGGTCGGGGCCGCCAGGTTCATGCGATCGTCGAACTCCGGCGTGTGTTCCAGCAGCTTGGTATCGCGCAGGCGCATGCGGTCAAGCACCACACCGGCGGTGCCGGCATAGGCGGCCAGCGCGTCGGCCTGGGTATCGCTGCCGGTGAAAGCATGGTTCATGTTGTGACGATGGCGCGCGTCCATCTTGACGCCGCCCTTTTGTGTTGCGCGATCCACGCCATAGGTGACAAAGAATTCGTGCAGCAGGCTGGCGTGATAGGTGTCGCGCAGGTTTTCGGCGTAGAGCTTCCAGTTGCCGTGGATCATCTGGCGCGAGTAGCCGATGATGCGGATCGGCTTGTGCAGGAAGCGCTTGACCATGCCCATGCCGAATTCGCCCAGATAGGCCTCGATCGATTCGGCATGCTCCGAGAAGGTGCCAAAGAGCATGCCGTTGACGTTGGCCAGGCGCAACTTTTGCGGCGATACCGCGGCCATGTCGAAGTCGGCCGGCATGCCGCCCTCGCCTTTGAGGCCGCGGCGAAACGGAATGCCGCTAAGTTCGCCGTCGGTGCGGTAACACCAGCGGTGGTATATGCACACATGTTCGGGCGCGTTGCCGTGGGTCTTGCGCACGATCTGCGCACCGCGATGCGAGCACCGATTGACGAAGGCGTGGATCGCGCCGCCTTCGCCCATCGCGCGCGACACCACCACGGAGGTGTCGCCAACCCAGGTGGTGCGGTAGTCGCCCGGGTTGGGGATCTCCGCTTCCAGGCACAGGTAGTTCCAGCAGGGGCCACGGAAGATGCGCTCCATCTCGAGCGCATAGACCTCTTCATCGTGATACAGGCGGAATGGAATGCGCGAGTAGTCGTTGCGTTCCCAGTTCACTTCGATCGACATGCTGTCTCTCCGGTACGGTGATTTGCTGCTCTAATCGGCCAGGGCCTGATAGGTCAGGTTGCGCATCAATGCCCGATAGTGGCGCCGCAACTCGGGCGCGCACAGCATGGCGATGCCGACCAGTTGCTCCTGCGGGTCGATCCAGAAATAGGTGCCGTGCACGCCCGACCAGTAAAACTCGCCGATCGAACCCGGCACCGGGTTGCGGCCGGCTTCCTTGCGCACGCAAAAACCGAGGCCGAAGCCCTGGCCGAATTCGGGTAGCGGCGCCGACTCCTCAAACTGCGCGCGGCTGCCGGGGTCAAAGGCGATGCCGGGCGGCAGGTGATCGCTGGCCATCAGGGCCACGGTCTTCCTGGCCAGCAGGCGCACGCCGTCCAATTCGCCACCATTGGCCAGCATTTGCGCGAAGCGCAGGTAATCGGGGGCGGTCGAGACCATGCCGCCGCCGCCGGACAGGAAGTTGGGTTTGATGGTCAGGTCGCGCGCCATCGGCGGCCGCTCGCCCGTCTTCCGGTCCACCAGGGCCTCGGCAACGCGGTGGGCTGCGGCTTGCGGCACCACGAATCCGGTGTCTTTCATGCAAAGCGGCCCGGTGATGCGGCTGGCGATGAAGGCGTCCAGCGGCATGCCGGAGATCACTTCGACCAGGCGCCCGAGCACATCGGTGGACATGCCGTATTCCCAGACTTCGCCAGGCTGGTTTTGCAGCGGCAGTTGCGACAGTTTGGTGATGAATTCGGCGCTGGTCTGTTGCGGGTCCATCGGGTTGACCTGGCGATAGGCAGCCTTGACCAGCGAATCACCGAACTGGCCGTAGGTCAGGCCCGACGTGTGGCGAAGCAGGTCCTGCACCGACATTTCGCGGCGCGGCTTGTGCAGCTTGAGGCTGCGCTTGCCGTGGGCATCGGCTTCCTCCACGCCGACCTGCACCTGCGCCATTTCCGGCAACCAGGTTGCCACCGGGCTGACCAGGCGCACGCGGCCCTCCTCGGCCAACATCATGATCGCCACTGACACCATGGGCTTGGTCATCGAAGCGATGCGAAAAATCGAATCCACCGCCATGGCCGCGCTTTTCTCGCGGTCGCGGTAGCCGAAAGCCTCCAGGTAGGCCAGTTTGCCGCGCCGCGCGATCAGCACCACCGCGCCCGGAATCACAGCCTTTTCCACATCTTCCTCGAAGGCAGCGTTGATGCGCGCGGTGCGCTTGGGCGACAGCAGGGTCGGATCGATGGTAACGGTCATGGCGGGGGTCTCGTGCGAAACAGGACTTCGCGCATTTTCGCGGATTTCAGGCGCGGTTGCTTGCCCTATACTGCCGCCGCTGCCACCAGGGCTCCCACCAGGGCTCCCACCAGGATTTCCCAGCGATGAACCAAACCATGAACGCCGTGCCGGCGCGCGAGCTTAGGCGCGCATATGCATTGGCGTTTCTGCTGTCGCTGGGTGTGACCGTGGCCAACTCGTTCGCGCGCATGGCCTATGCGCTGGTGTTGCCTTCGATGCGCGACGATCTGGCGTGGAACTACACGCAGGCCGGTTGGCTCAACACCGCCAACGCAATCGGCTATCTGATCGGCGCGGTAGCCACCCGCCTGATCATTCGCCGCTGCGGCAACCGCGCGCTGTTCGTGGCCGGGGTGCTGTTGACCGCGCTGTCGGTGTTGGCCACCGGGCTCACGCGCGATATCGGCTGGCTCGGAGTCTGGCGCGTCGCCAGCGGCGTTTTTGGCGCGGCGGCGTTCATCGCCGGCGGCGCCTTGTCGGGCAACATCCTGCCGGCCCATCCGCACAAGGCCGCCACCACCATCGCCATTTACTTCGGTGGCGGCGGCCTGGGTTTCCTGTTGTGTGGCATTGCGCTGCCGCTATTGCTCGATGCCGGCGGGCCGGCGGCGTGGCAGGTTGCTTGGGTGTGGATGGGCTGGGCCGGCCTCGCGCTGTTTGCCTTGTGCACCTGGGCTGCGACGCGGATCGTCGAGCCCAACCTGGCGCACGAGGGCGACGCTGTGGCGCGCGCCGATATCGGCCGCCTGCGCGCCGGGCTTGCGGCCTACGTGATGTTCGGCCTGGGCTACATCGGCTACATGACTTTCGTGATCGCCTGGATGCGCGACCACGGCGCATCCACCGGCGAGGTGATCGCGATGTGGACCACCTTCGGGGTGGCCAGTCTCCTGGGCCCCTGGCTATGGCGCATCCCGCTGACCCGATGGATTCCCGGGCGCATGCTGGCGGCGGCACTGGCGGTGCTGGGCCTGGGTGCGCTGTTGCCGCTGGTAAGCGCAGCCATCGTATCGATGCTGATCTCGGCCACCTTGTTCGGCGCCTCGATGTGGAACATTCCGGGCTCGATCACGCATCTGGTCAAGCGCGCATTGCCCAAACCGGCCTGGGGCGCGGCGGTCGCAACGTTCACCATCTATTTCGCGATCGGGCAGATCCTCGGGCCAGTGGCCACCGGTTGGCTGGCCGATACCTTCGGTGGGTTGTTGACCGGGCTGGCCTTGTCGGTCGGCGTGTTGATGCTGGGTGCGCTGATCGCGCTGGCGCAGCGTGACGAGGTGTACCAGGAGCCCGTGGCCCGACCGGGTTGAAGCGGCGTTCCGCGACTGCGCGACGCAGCGGTGCCAAGGGGGCCGCAGGCAGCGGCTTGATCGGTGGGACAATGGCGCGGCCGGCGCACAGACGGCACCAGGCCCTTCGATCGAATCAACCCACAGCAGGTTCACGCACGCATGTCCATCGGTTGGTATCCCGGCCATATGGTGGCGGCCCGCAAAAAGGCGGCCGAGACCATGGCACTGATCGATGTGGTCGTCGAAGTGCTCGACGCGCGCCTGCCGGGTGCCAGCGGCAACCCGATCATCAGCGAGATGCGGGCGCACCGCCAACGGCCGTGCCTGAAGATCCTCAACAAGGCCGATGTCGCCGACCCGGCGGTGACAGCGCTCTGGATCAAGGCGATCGAGACCGAGCATGCTGCCATGCGCGGCCACCAGGCTGCGGTCAGGGCGGTGGCACTCTCGTGCAAGAAGCCGGCGGACGTGGCGCGTGTGCTGCGCCTGGCCGCCGGCCTGGTGCCGCACCGCGATGGCCACATGAAGGCGGTACGCATGCTGGTGATGGGCATTCCCAATGTCGGCAAGTCAACCCTGATCAATGCGCTGTTGAAGCGCCGGGTGGCGCCGGTGGGCGACGAGCCGGCGATCACCAAGCAGTTGCGCCGCTATGAGCTGGACGACCGCACGGTGCTGTTCGACACGCCGGGACTGATGTGGCCGGCCATCGCCCATCCGAGCGATGGCCTGATGCTGGCCGCCAGCCATGCCATCGGTGCCAATGCCTACATCGACGAAGAGGTCGCGACCTACCTGGCCGACCTGCTGCTGGTGCGCTATCCGGCGCTGCTGGCCAAGCGCTACTCGTGTGCCGTTGCGGGCATGGACGGACCGGCCCTGCTTGAGGCGGTGGCCAGGGTGCGCGGCCTGCGTGCCCGTGGTGGTCATCTCGATCTTGAGAAGGCCGCGCATGTGTTGCTTACCGACTACCGTCAGGGCAGCCTGGGCCGCGTCAGTCTGGAAACCCCGTCGAGCCGCGCGGCCATGCTCGCTGCACCCCAAGTCGCGCGCGAGTCGGCGCTTGAACCGCAAATTCAGTCCGACACTGCCGCAGAGCCGGAGACACCGCCATGAGTTCGACGGGCGCCAAGGCGGGTCATCCGCCGCCTGCCGTGACCAAGGCCGCCGACAGTCGCGCCGCGCCGCGACGCACCGTGGTGCGTTCCGCTCTGGCGCCTGCCAGCCCGGCGTCGCAAGTCAGCCCTGCGAGCGACGCTGCTGGCGCCGAATCGGTGCGCGTGTCCAAGCGCATGAGCGAACTGGGTCTGGCCTCGCGTCGCGAGGCCGATGAATGGATTGAACGCGGCTGGGTGCGGGTCGACGGGCTGGTGGCGGTTCTCGGCCAGCGTGTGACTGCGCAGCAGAAGATCACGGTCGACCGCCGCGCCCATGCCGAGCAGGCGCGCCGTGTCACGGTGTTGCTGCACAAGCCGATCGGCTTTGTCAGCGGCCAGGCCGAAGATGGCCACCGACCGGCGGTCGTGCTGGTGACACCGGAGGCGCAGTGGCAGCCGTCGCGTGCTGCCGCGCCGCTGCGCTTTGACCGCAAGGAACTGTTCGGCCTGGCGCCGGCCGGGCGTCTCGATATCGATTCCACCGGCCTCCTGGTGCTGACCCAGGACGGGCGCATCGCCAAGCAGTTGATCGGCGAGGATTCCGCCATTGAGAAGGAGTACCTCGTAAGGGTGCGATACACCCGCCCCGGCACGCTGCCTGATACCGAGCTGCAACGTCTGGGTCACGGGCTCGAACTCGATGGCAAGGCGCTCAAGCCCGCGCGCGTGACCTGGCAAAACGATGATCAGTTGCGCTTCATCCTGCGCGAAGGCAAGAAGCGCCAGATCCGCCGCATGTGCGAACTGGTCGGGCTCGAAGTGCTGGGCTTGAAGCGGGTGCGCATCGGCCGCGTGCTGCTGGGCGAACTGCCGGTGGGCAAGTGGCGCTTTCTTGGGTCAGACGAAAATTTCAGCTGAAAGTGATTGCATGAGTACGGTCCCGGTCATCAAGTGGCACGAACGCGGTGCCGAACGCCAGGCGCGCTGGCATTCCGAGAGCGGCGCCTCTGCACCCAGGCGCGTCGAGATCGCCGACGACAGCATGAGCGCCGATCGCGCCTATCGCATGGCCTGCGAGGGCACTGGCTTGCTCTGGCGCGGTGATTTCCAGAATGCACGACTGTTGCTGCAGGCGCTGATGCGCCGTGTCGATGCCAAACCGGACAAACCGCGCAAGCCGCGCGCGGCACCCGCCGTTGCGGTCGCGCCGGCGCAGGCCTTTCATCTGCACCGCATGGCGCAGGCACAGCGCGCGCGCATCCTGGGCATGCTGCTTTTGCCTTTCGACAGCGGCCACGTCGTGCCCTTGCGCCGTGCACCTGATGTGCAGGGTGCCTGCCTGCAGGCATGGGGCGTAGCCGCAGAACCCTATGTGGCCTCGTTGCGCGAATTGCTGGGCGCGATCGGCGCGTTCGAATGGCGTCGCAAAGGGATCGAGATTGCGGCGCTGCGCGCGCGCATCCATCCGCACTATGGGGTGTTCTCGCCGGTGCGCGGCGAGTACCTGGCGCTGGTGGCCAAGGCGCCGTTGAAGGATGCGCAACTGGCCTTCGATATCGGCACCGGCACCGGCGTGCTGGCCGCGCTCCTGGCACACCGGCGCGTGCCCAGGGTGGTGGCCACCGACAACGACGCGCGCGCGCTGGCCTGTGCGCGCGACAACATCACGCGATTGGGATTGGCGGCCCAGGTGCAAGTGATCGAAGCCGACCTGTTTCCGCCGGGGCAGGCACCCCTGCTAGTTTGCAACCCGCCCTGGGTGCCGGCACGTCCGGCATCGCCGCTGGAGCACGCGATCTACGATCCTGAAAGCCGCATGCTGCGCGGCTACCTGGCCGGGCTGGCGGCGCACCTGACCCCTGACGGCGAGGGCTGGCTCATCATGTCAGATCTGGCCGAACACCTGGGGCTGCGCGCGCCCGCCGAGCTTGCCAATGCGATCGCATCCGGCGGCCTGCGGGTGGTGGCGCGTATCGATACGCGTGCCCAACATGCCAAGGCCAGCGATGCGGCCGATCCGCTGCATGCCGCGCGCAAGGCCGAAGTGACAACCCTGTGGCGGCTGGCCGCGGCCTGAGCGCGATCCAACCCTGTCAGGTCTCGCCCCACACACGCTGCGCGGTTGCAACCGTCAGGGCCAGTTTGGCCCATTGCACTTCTGGCGCGATCGGGTTGCCACCGGCGGAACTGGCGAATCCGCATTGCGGACACAGGCCCAGGCGCTCCGCGGGCGCATGGCGCATGGCATGGTCCAGCAGGCGCGCCAGCGCATCCGGATTTTCGATTTCGCCGCTTTTCGAGCTGATGAGGCCCAGAAAGGCGCGTTTGTCAGCCGGCAGGTAGCGCAGCGGCTCGAAGCCGCCGGCGCGCTCGCTGTCGAATTCGAGCAGGAATCCATCGACGTCGAGGTCGTTGAAAAGCCGCTCCGCGATGGGATCGTAGCCACCCGTACCCATCCAGCGACCGCGGTAGTTGCCGCGGCACAGGTGCATCACCACGCACAGGTCGGGTGGGCAGCCTGCGAGCGCGTCGTTCACCGCCTTGATGTAGAGCCCGATGAGGCGCTCGGGATGCGCGCCGCGCGCGCTCACCGTCTGGCGGATGGCGGGGTCGCACAAGAGCGCCAGCGGCACTTCATCAAGCTGCAGATAGCGGCATCCCTGTGCATGCAGGGCGGCAATCTCCTCGCGATAGATGGCGGCCAGGTCGGCGAAGAACAGATCGAGGTCGGGATAAACGGCCGCATCTACGCCATTCACGCCACCGAAAAAATGCATCACGCTCGGTGCCGGCAGGGTGACCTTTGGAACCCGCGTGGTCGTGCCTTGCAGGAATACGAAGTCATCGACCACGATCGGGCGCATGCGCCTGAGCCGCGCGCGGATCACCGGCCCGTGCCAGCTCTTGTCGTCGACGCCTGTCGCGCTGAACTGCAGTGGCACCGGCGCCAAAGCGATGCCCTCGAGGGCGTCGACGAAGCCCAGAAACCAGGAGCCGCGGCGGAATTCGCCGTCGGTCACCACCTGCAGGCCGGCATCTTCCTGGCGCCTGACCGCCTGCCTGATTTCGTGCTCGACACTGGCCGTTAGGGCGGCAGCGTCGATGCGCCCTGCGCGTCGGTCGCCATGGGCGCGCCTGAGCGCGTCGGGTCGCAGCAGGCTGCCGACATGGTCGGCGCGGTTCGGCGGGAGTGGCATCGGATCTCCTTGCAGGGCTTGCCTGCGGCAAGGCCGCAGCTGTTGCCGTGGCGCGCGCCGACCAGACATGTCGATGCCGACGCCGGGTGACGTTCAGGCACCTGATTGCCCTGCGGCGCGAAGTCCAATATACAGGCAAAATAGGGCGTACCGCCCCGCTACGCACGGCGGGTATGCACGCAAGCGGCAGAGCGGCGCGCCGGCTCCGGTCGCCGCAGATGGCGGCTCTCTCGCGCTACCTGTGAACCCAAGGAGGCTGCATGCTGGTCTGCATCATTGAATTCGGCACCCTGCCAGGCATGGAGGAGCGCAACAAGGCGCTGGTGACCGAGTTGCTGGTCCATGCGCGCAAGCTGGACGGCTTCATTTCGAAAGAATCCTTTGCCAGCCGCGACACGCCCGGCAAGGTGATCACGCTGTCGTACTGGCGCGATGCCCTGTCGCTTGAGGCCTGGATGCGCGACCCCGAGCACCGCAAGGCCATCCCGCGCGGCAGGAACGAGTTGTTCAGCCATTACAGCATCCAGATTGCCGAGATCACCTCGGACAAGCACTGGCACAAGCCGGATGGTGCGGCGCCTGCGCTGTGAAGCGCCGCGACGGTTTTCGCCATCCACGCTTGACGCCGCACGCAAGCCTCGGACATACTCCGATGCCGCCATGGTGCGCAATCCGGTCCGCACGCAGGCCTTGATCCAAAGCGAGGGAAATGCCATGACAAGCGTTCTAGCCATTGTGATTGCCGGGGTTGCCGCTGCGGGTTTTGCGTCGGTGGCGCCGGCGCAGACCAAGCTGGTGATCGGTTCGTGGGCGCCGCCTACCCATCACATCAATTCCGACGTTCTGCCGACCTGGGGTAAATGGGTGCAGGACGCCACGCAGGGGCGAGTCACCTTCGAGATCAAGTACAACCTGGCGCAGCCACCCGGGCAATTCGACGCGGTGCGCGACGGCATCCAGGACGTGGGCTGGATTTTCCATGGCTACAACCCGGGAAAATTCGTTGCCACCCAGGTGATGGAGATGCCCGGCCTGGGTGCCGGCGCGGAGGCAGGTTCGGCCGCGTACTGGCGGGTTTACCAGAAGCATCTGGCGAAAGCCGACGAGCATCGCGGCGTTACCGTGATCGCCATGATGACCCATGGCGCCGGGGTGATCCAGTCGCAGAAGCCGATCCAGTCCTGGGACGACCTGCGCGGCCTCAAGGTACGCCTGCCCGGGGGCATCGCCTCGAAGGTCGGCGAGGCCTTTGGCGCAGTGGCGGTAACGGTGCCGGCGCCGAAGGTGTACGAAACCCTTTCGGCCGGCGTTGCCGAAGCGGTATTCATGCCGTTTGAGACGCACAAGAGCTTTCGCTTGCATGAGGTCACCAAGAACGTCCTGACCATTCCCGGCAACCTGTATGACGGCAGTTTCGCCATCGTCATCAATACCGCCAAGCTGGCATCGCTGTCGGATGCCGACCGCAAGGCGCTGATGAGTGTTTCCGGCGAAAAACTCTCGGCCTACGCCGGCAATCGCTGGGGCGCCGCGGACGAAGCCGGCCGCGCCCAGGCGATCGCCTCGGGCAACAAGGTGAGCGCCGCATCGCCGGCGATGGTGCAGGCGCTGGCGAAGGTGAGCGCGGACCTCGAGGCCGACTGGATCAAACGCGCGGCCGGCAAGGGCTACGACCCCAAGGCAGCGCTTGAAGAACTGCGCACCACAGCCCGTGCGCTGGACAAGAAAAAGTGATGCAAGCCGGCGCCGGCGCGCGTGATCTCTGCGCCGCCGGTCATACGTCGCGCTTTGCGGATCGCGGGGTTCACGCGCCCATCTGCGGCGCTGCATGAAAATCTGGCTCGGCCGACTGGCCGCGGTTCCCGACGCCCTCGCGGCGCTGATGCTGCTGGCGCTGGTGGTCGTCACCGTGGTTGACGTCATCGGGCGCTATGTGTTTCGCGCCCCCATCGGCGGAGCCGACGAGTTGACCGTGTATTTTCTGGCCATCGGCATCTACGCGGTAATGCCGCGCATTACCTGGCGCGAAGAACATGTGGCCGTCGACCTGATCGACATGGTCTATCCCAAGCGCTGGATCGCTGCCCGCCAGATCCTGATGAACCTGCTTGCTGCGGCGTTCATGGTGGTCGCCACCTGGCGGCTTTCGATCCTCGCCATGCGCCTTGGGGAGGATGGCGAAGTCACCATGTACCTCGGCCTGCCCAAGGGGCCGCTGGCGGTATTCATCGCCCTGATGTGCGCGTTAGCCACCGTGGCGCTGTTGGCAAACGCGCTGCGTTATGCGCGCGGGCGCGGCCCCTTGCAGCAGCATCCAGGCCATGCCGGAGATCATGTCGGCTGACACGCGCAGGCACCACGGGGATAGCGGCGCGTGGAAGTAGCACTGAGCGGCCTTTTCATCCTGCTTGCGCTGATCATGCTGCGTATGCCGATCGCTTTTGCGATGGCGCTGGTGGGCTTCGCCGGCTTCTGGTACCTGCGCGGCTTCACCGCGGCGGCGGCCACCACCAGCGAGCGCTTCTACTCGACCGTGCTCAACCTGGAATTGTCGGTATTGCCGCTGTTCGTGCTGATGGGCAACCTGGTGGCACGCGCCGGCCTGGCCCACGAGTTGTATGCTGCGGCGCAGACCTGGCTCGGTCATCGTCGTGGCGGGCTGGCGATGTCGACCATCGTCGCCTGCGGCGGCTTCAGCGCGGTCTGCGGTTCGTCGCTGGCGACCGCCGCGACCATGGCAAAGGTGGCCTTGCCGCCGATGCGAAAATTCGGCTATCAGGATACGCTGGCCACCGCGTCGATCGCCGCTGGCGGCACGCTTGGCATCCTGATCCCGCCTTCGGTGGTGATGGTCCTGTATGGCCTGATGACCGAGACCTCGATCAACCAGCTGTTCGCCGCCGGCTTTCTGCCCGGCCTGGTGGGCATCCTTCTTTACCTGGTCGCGGTGCAGTGGACGGTGTGGCGCAATCCGGCCAGCGGCCCGCGTGGCCTGCGTGCGTCATGGGCGGAGCGCTGGACTGCCTTGCGCGGTGTGTGGGCGGTGGTGCTGTTGTTCGCCCTGGTGCTGGGCGGCATTTACGGTGGCGTGTTCACGCCGACCGAGGCCGCCGGGGTGGGCGCCGGCGGTGCGCTCGCGCTGGCGCTCGCGCGGCGCGTGCCGTGGCCCGCCATGGTGCAGGTATTGCTCGAAAGCGCGCGCACCTCGGCCACCCTGTTCTTCATTCTCATCGGCGCGCTGATCTTCAGCAACTTCGTCAACGCCGCCGGCCTGCCCGAAGGCCTGCTGCGCCTGATCGTGGGCGAAGGCACGCCACCGTACATGGTGATCCTGATCATCCTGCTGATCTATATCGTGCTGGGCTGCGTGCTGGAAAGCCTGTCGATGATCCTGCTCACCGTACCGATCTTCTATCCGGTGGTAAGTGGCCTGAACCTCGGCATCGACCCACGCTGGGTGCTGGTGTGGTTCGGCATCGTCATTGTCGTCGTCACCGAGATCAGCCTGATCACGCCACCGGTGGGGCTCAACGTTTTTGTGCTGGCAAGCGTGGTGCCGGGTGTCACGACGACCACCATTTTCCGCGGCATTTTGCCGTTCATCGTGGTCGACGTGATCCGGCTCCTGGTGCTCACTTTCGTGCCGTGGATCACCCTGGTCCTGCCGCGGCTCTTGTTCGGCTAGCAAGGCGTCGCGCGTCAGGCGGCGCGCGAGCGCTGTTGCCACCAGCGAAAGAGGGCGCCGCGCGGCGGTTCGCGCCCCGAGCAGACCCAGGCCACGGTGCCGGGTTCGTTGAGGTAGCGCAGTTGCAGGCCGCGCGCGGTGTTGTCGCCCACAAACAGGATCTGGTCACCTGGTTTGAGCACGGTGCTGTCGTCAGGCAGCAGGTGTGGCGTGCCCTGGCGTTCGAGCAGCAGGGCGCTGGCCACCAGGCGTTCGCTCGGATTGGTCGGGTCGGCCACCAGATGGCCGATGCGCAGGGCGTCGCCGGGGCGCTGGAAAAAGGCGCCGAACATGCCGGGCTGCATGACGTCGCAGGCGAAGGTCCAGGCCAGCGGCGCGCCGTTGCCGGAGTCGCGCTTGACCCGCTCGATGGTGGCGCTGGCCAGATCGGCGCCGGCGCCGCGCAGATGCCCGATGAAGCGGCCCAGCATCGGCGTCTTGAGGATTTGCAGGCATTCGTGCACCATCAAATGCGATTGCACGAAGGACAGGTCGGCACGCGCGGCCTTGATCAGCGCGTGGTCCTGCGCATGGTTCTGGCGAATCACCACGAAGATGCCTGCGTTGATGCGTCGCGCCAGGGTGGTCACGCCGAGATTGACCGCATCCACTGCGGCGCCTGCGATCAGCACGTCGGCCGAGGCGATGCCGGCGTCGTTGAGCGCATGTTCGGTATCGGCGCCATGGATCAGGCGCTGCTCCTCGTCATCCACCACGCTTGAGTCGAAGGCCTTCCATTCGATGCCTTCGGCATCGAGCATGGCCGAAATTGCGTGACCGAAGCGGCCGAAGCCGACCAGGACCCAGCGCCCGCGTGGCAGCATCATGCAATCCGGGCAGTCGCTGCCCGGCGCGCCGGTCAGCCATTCCTCCAGTTGCAATACCTCGGGCGCCGCCAGGCCCAAGCGCAGGTTTTCGGCGAAGGTAGTGAACGGGTTGACCACCCGCACGTCTTCGAATGCCGCCAGGTTCAGTTCGGCGGCGCGCGACTTGGCGCGCGCGACGATCATCAGATCGGGGTTGAGCACGCGGGCGCCGATGGCGATGGCCTGGTTGACGGCGTCGTCGCCGGCCAAGGCGATCAGGCCGGCGCAATGCGCGCTGTGAATGCCGGCGTCTTCCAGCACGTCGGCCAGGCGCGCGTCGGCCGCCAGTGCCAGCGGCGGGGTGGTGTATTCCTCCAGCACCATGCGTGCAACCCGCTCGGCGCGCGTCTCGATCACCACCAGGCGCGTGCCGTGATCATCCAGCGCATGCATGAGGGCGGCGCCGCTTTGCCCGTAGCCGCACACGATGTAGAAGGGTTCGGCGATGCGGCGCACGCGCCGGTTGAAAATGCTGCGCGCCAGCATGGCACGAAAGGTCGCATCGTTGGTCAGCGCGATCACGGTGCCCAGCGAATAAACCCAGCCCACTACCGAAAGATAGATCGAGAACGTCACCCACATGCGCTGCGCGTCGGTGAAGGGGTTGGGCAGTTCGCCGAAGCCGATGGTGGTCGCGGTGTAGCTCACCACGTAGAAGGCATGGAAAAAGCTCATCGTCTCGGGCTTGCCGGCGGCGTCCAGCCCAGGAATCAGCGTCAGCCCGCCGACCGAGATGGCGTAGACGCAGATGATGGTGATGAGCGGCGCGCGCAGGCGCCGCAACGCGAGAAAGAGGACGTCGCCCATGAACTCGCGCTTGCGGCTTCAGCGCCCCTGGCGCAGGGTTTCGCCGATCAGGAGGATCACCGAGATCAAGTTGGCCACGAGCGCGCCGCCGGACAGCGAGACGATGATCGACATCACCTCGCCATCCATCGGCAAGCGTGTGACGTACAGCTGCCAGGCCCACACCATCGATGCCGCCAGCAACTGCAGCGTTGCCACCAGGCTGGTGGCCAGATGGGTCGCACCGAGCTGGGTGCGATCGCCGAACTTGAGCACGGTGACGATCAGGCTGACCGCAATCGCGGTGAACAACTCGAAAGGATGGTGCAGTTCGGGGCGGTCGAGATCGCCGATGAAAAAGCCGAAATTGAGGGTGCAGGCGAGGATGTTGAAAAATCCGAAAATGACTTTCTCGAGATTCATGCAGGCCTCCCCCTTGCTTGTTTTGATTGGCACATGTTATTGCGGCGGCAGGCTACGCAAGCGCAGCCCGCCGCGCGCGCCGGGCTGCCTCATTGTGCCTGCAGATCGAGTTCGACC
>CAYYFR010000015.1:0-21279 GCA_964470865.1 uncultured Burkholderiales bacterium
GCTAGCGCGTCCACGGCGCGGCGGTGCCGGGCAGGATGCCGTACTTGCGCCCGGCCTCGATCAACACGGCGCCTGGCACTACGCCGGATTCGACCAGGGCCTGCAAGGCCTGCACCACGATGTGGTTGCGATCAACCTCGAAGAAGCGCCGCAACGCGGCACGCGTATCGCTTCTGCCAAAGCCGTCGGTGCCCAGCGTGACGTAGCGCGCCTGCACTTGCGCGCGCAGCAATTCCGGCACTGCCCTCACGTAATCGGTGGCTGCAATCACCGGCGCCATGGACGAGCCCAGGCAGGCTTGTGCCCAGCTTGGCGCGACAGGGGCCTTGTCGCCGGCCAACGCGCCATCGAGGCGCGCGCGCTCGACGCGCAAGCCATCGCGCTGCAATTCGGAATAGCTGGTCACCGAGAACACTTGGGCCTCGATGCCGAAGTCCGCATGCAGGATGTCGGCCGCGGCCAGCACCTCGGGCAGGATCGCGCCGCTGCCCAATAGACGCACTTGCGCCTGCGCAGCCGTTGCGCGAATCCGCACCATGCCGCGCACGATGCCCTCGCGCATGCCCGGATCGAAGGCGATCTGCGCGGTGTTCTCGTTCATCACCGTCAGGTAATAGAACACGTCTTCACCACGCAGGAGCATCGCGCGCATGCCTTCCTCGAGAAGCACCGCGACCTCGTGCGCGAAGCACGGATCATAGGCGCGGCAGTTGGGCACGGTGGACGCCACCAGATGACTGCTGCCGTCCTGGTGTTGCAGCCCCTCGCCCGAGAGCGTGGTGCGACCGGCGGTGGCGCCGATCAGGAAGCCGCGCGAGCGCTGGTCGGCGGCGGCCCAGATCAGGTCGGCAACGCGCTGGAAGCCGAACATCGAGTAGTAGATGTAAAACGGCAGCATCGGCACGCCGTGGTTGGCATGGCTGGTGGCGGCGGCGATCCATGAAGACAGGGCGCCGGCTTCGGTAATCCCTTCTTCGAGAATCTGGCCGTCGCGTGCTTCCTTGTAGTACAGCAGTTCGTCGGCGTCCTCCGGTTCGTAGGCCTGGCCGTTGGGCGAGTAAATGCCGATCTGCCGGAACATCGCCTGCATGCCGAAGGTGCGCGCTTCGTCGGCCACGATCGGCACCACATGACGCCCGATCGATTTGTCGCGTACCAGGCTGGTCAGCATGCGCACGAAAGCCATGGTCGAGGACATGTCGGAAGCCGAGGTCGGGGCGCCCGGGTCCTGGCCCTGGGCTGCTGCAGGCTCGAGCGCGAATTTGGCGAACTGCACTGCAGCCGGCGCCACCAGCGCAGGCGCGCTTACGCGTCGCTCCGGCAAGGGCCCGCCCAGGCTGGCGCGCCGCGCCAGCAGGTATTTCATCTCCGCGCTGTCGGCGGCCGGGCGGTAAAAACGTACCGCGCGCACTTCGTCATCCGAGAGCGGCAACGCAAAGCGGTCGCGGAAGGCCAACAGCGCCGCGTCGTCCAGCTTCTTCTGCTGATGCGTGCTCATCTTCGCCTGCCCCGCCGAGCCCATGCCGAAGCCCTTCATGGTCTTAGCCAGGATCACCGTGGGCGTGCCGCGGTGATGCACCGCCGCGTGGTACGCGGCGTGGATCTTCACCGGATCATGCCCGCCACGCTTCAGGTCGTCGATGTCGGCATCGCTCATGTGCGCCACCAGCGCGCGCACCTCGGGGTACTTGTTGAAAAAATGCTCGCGGTTGAACTTGCCGTCGGTGGCCGAATACTTCTGGAACTCGCCGTCGACCGTCTCGTGCAGGCGCTGCACCAAGGCACCCGCAGAATCGCGCGCGAACAGCGCGTCCCAGTTCGAGCCCCACAGCAGCTTGATGACATTCCAGCCGGCGCCGGCGAACAGGCCCTCGAGTTCCTGGATGATCGAACCATTGCCGCGCACCGGCCCATCGAGGCGCTGCAGGTTGCAATTGACCACGAACACCAGGTTGTCCAGCCCTTCGCGCGCCGCCAGCGACAAGGCCGCCAGCGATTCCGGTTCGTCCATCTCGCCATCGCCTACAAAGGCCCAGACCTTGCGCCCGCTGGCCGCCACGATGCCGCGATGCTCGAGATAGCGCATGAAGCGCGCCTGGTAGATCGCCTGTAGCGGCCCCAGGCCCATCGAGCCGGTAGGGAATTGCCAGAAGTCCGGCATCAACCAGGGGTGCGGATAAGACGACAGCCCACCGCCTTCATGCAGTTCGCGCCGGTAATTCGACAACTGCGCCTCCGACAACCTTCCTTCAAGGAACGCGCGCGCATACACCCCGGGAGCGGAATGCGGCTGGAAAAAAACCAGATCGCCACCCGGATTCTCCGCACTGCCGGCAACGCCATCGTTGCCGTGAAAGAAATGATTGAAACCGACCTCGAACAGGTCGGCCGCCGAGGCATAGCTGGCGATGTGCCCGCCCAGTTCTGCCGAAGCCCGATTGGCACGTACCACCATGGCCAGCGCATTCCAGCGCACCAGCGCGGTGATGCGGTTCTCGAGGGTGGGATCACCGGGAAACGGCGCCTGCCGTTCCAGCGGGATGGTGTTGCGATACGGTGTGGTGAGGCCGCGCGCGACATCCACGCCCATGCCGCGCGCCGCTTCGGTGAGGCGCTTGAGCAGGTACTTGGCGCGCCCTTCACCTTCACGCGCCAGCACTTCGGCCAGTGCATCGAGCCATTCGCGGGTTTCCTGCGGATCGAGGTCGGCAGCAATCGCCTGCGAAAGGAGGGTGCTGATTTCGGCATGGTCGGTCATGGAAAAACAGGAACCTCAAGTGTCGGGAAGGTATTGATGCTAACGCCAGGCGATCTGCCGGTTCTGCCAAATCGACCACATTCAGGGATCGTCTTTGGCATAATATGCTGTGATCTATACGTTTTTCTCTTGAATATGCTGAAATCCAACCTCGATACCATCGACTGGAACATCCTCGACCGGCTCCAGGGCGATGCGCGGATTTCCAACGTCAAACTGGCAGAGAGCGTCCACCTGTCGCCCTCACCCTGCCTGGCCAGGGTACGTGAACTCGAAGCAGGCGGCTACATCAGCCGCTATGTGACCCTTCTGGACCCGCTCAAGGTGGGCCTGACGGTCAGTGTGTTCATCCAGGTGACACTGGAGAAGCAGGTGGAAAAGCAGTTGGGCAGCTTTGAGAACGCGATACAGAAGCGCCCCGAGGTCATGGAGTGCTACCTGATGACCGGAGACTCCGATTACCTGTTGCGGGTGGTGGTGCCGGACATCCAGGCCCTGGAACGCTTCATCGTCGATCACCTGACCAGGATTCCGGGCATCGCCAATATCCGTTCGAGCTTCGCCTTGAAGCAGGTGAAGTACCAGACGGCCTTGCCGCTGCCGGCCGCGGCACGGCGCGGTGCTTGAGCCGCGAGCGGAAACACGCGGCCATCGCAAGGCATACACTTGCTGATCGACAACCAGGCTTGCTTGCGTACATGCGCTCGCGCCGAAAACCATCGGGAGACAGGCAATGGGCGAAGGAAAAAACACCTGGGCAGGGCACGCCGCACTATTCATCACTTTCACATTGGCCTGGGTGGCGGCACCTGTGCTGGCGCAGAGCGCCTACCCGACACGCCCGCTAAAGTTGATCGCTCCTTTTCCGCCCGGCGGCACCAGCGACGTACTGGCGCGCCTCCTGGCGCAAAAGCTCACCGAATCGCTGGGTCAGCCGGTCGCCGTCGAGAACCGCCCCGGTGCCGGCGGCAACATCGGCCATGAAATCGCCGCCAAGAGCCCGGCCGACGGCTACACGCTGCTGCTTTCCAACAGCTCCTCGGTGGTCACCAACCCGCACCTCTACAAACGCCTGGGCTTTGATCCGATCGGCGACTTCGCGCCGATCTCGATGGTGGCTGCCGCCGGCCAGGTACTGGTGGTGCATCCGTCGATTCCGGCCAACAGCGTGGCCGAACTGACCGCGTTACTGAAAACCAATCCGGGCCAGCTCAACTTCGGTTCCGGCGGCAAAGGCATCCAGTCGCACATCAGCGGCGAGATGTACAAGAGCGCGGTCAGCGTCAACATGGTGCACATCCCGTACAAGGGCACGATCCAGGCGGTCACCGACCTTGTGGCCGGGCAGATCCAGATCGTGTTTTCCGACATGGTGCCGGCCATGCCGCAGATCAAGGCAGGCAGATTGCGCGCACTGGCGGTAACCAGCCCGCAACGCTCCGCCGCACTGCCCGATGTGCCCACCATGATCGAGGCGGGCGTGCCGAACTTCGACGCCAGCGTCTGGTGGGCGCTGGTCGCCCCCAAAGGGACGCCGGCGGAAATCGTCAACCGCATCAACGCAGACCTGGCGAAGATCATGGCCCTGCCCGACCTGCGCGACACCTATGCCAAGCTGGGCGTTGCCACTGCCCACAGCCCGCCGGCCAGGGTCACCGAGACAATCAAGGCGGAATCACCGCTGATGGCAAAGATTCTCAAAGCGGCCGGGGTTGATCCCGAGTAGCTGGAGCGCGCGAGCCGGCGTGCTCGTGCCGCCCCGCAACAAAAATCCCGCACGGCGCGAGATGCTGCCGCTACCACCCCAGGCCAAACCCGACTACATGAACAACGACCCAACGGCTCCCGGCACCACGCCCGCATCCTGGCTGGCGCGCATTCAACCCGGCTTGTTCGCCATTCCTTTCGGCCTGATGGGCCTGGCCAGCGCATGGCAAAAGCTGGTGCCGCTGGGCATCACGGCGGGCAATCCGGCATCGTTTTACCTGTTCACCAGTGCGCTCGCCTTGTTCATGATATTACTGGTCTTGTGGCTGGTGAAGTTGGCACGCCATCCGGCGATCGTCCGGCGGGAATGGCAACACCCGGTACAAGGGGCGTTGACGTCGCTGATTCCGCTCAACCTACTGCTGATCATGGCGATCGTGGCGCCGCTGGCGCCAAGTTTTGACGCGGTCTGGCTTGCGGCCACCCTCGCGGCGTTGCTGATGCAGGGCCTTCTGGCATGGCAAGTGGTGGCCCGTTTGTCCTCCGGCCAGATGCCGGGAGAGCTGGTGACACCGGTCCTGTACCTGCCGACCGTCGCCGGCGGCTTTATCGGTTCCATCACGTTGAACGCGTTGGGCATGCCGGGCTGGGCCGCGCTATTGGTGGGGATGGGCGCGGGTGCCTGGGCGCTGTTGGAAATGCGCATTCTCAACCGCCTGTTCGCCGGCCCCCTGCCGTTGCCCTTGCGCCCTACCCTTGGCATGGAGATCGCCCCGGCAGCGGTAGGTTCGCTTGCACTTGCCACTCTGTGGCCGGCGCTGCCAGCCGAGGTGCTGGTGGTGTGCCTGGGTGTGGCGAGCGCACCGGTGCTGGCGGTGCTGACACGCTGGCGCTACTGGACCGCCGTGCCCTTCTCGGCCGGCTTCTGGTCGTTTTCGTTTCCATTGGCCGCGATGGCCGGCGCGACAGTTGAAGCGGTGCGGCGCGGCGGCTGGCCGCCGGACGTCGCGCTGGCTGCGGTGGCGCTGGCGAGCCTGGTGATCGGTTTTCTCGCCGTGCGCACGCTGATGCTGCTGGCACGCGGGCGCTTGCTGCCGCCGCAGTAGCGCAAGGGCGTTCTATCCGGCCGTATAGCCGCCATCCGCATGGACGGTGTGACCGGTGTGAAAGTCGGAGGCGCGGGACACCAGAAAAAGCAGTGGTCCGGCCAGGTCTTCCGGCTCGCCAAGACGACCCATCGGCACGCGCGCCAGGAAGCCGTCACGCACCGCGCGTGCCTTCTCGGTGTCCTCGAACATCCACGCCGTCAATGGCGAGCGGAACACGGTCGGTGCGATGGCATTGACAGTGATGGCGTATTTGCCCCATTCGCATCCCAGGGCCCGAGTCAGACCATCGGTCGCCGCTTTGGAGGCGCAATAGGCTGAGTAACCCGCCGGATGACCGAGCTTGCCGCGTGCCGACGATACCAGTACCACCTTGCCGCCGCGCCCCTGCGGGATGGCCCGCTTGCCGAAGGCGCGACACAGAAGCCACGCGCCAGTGAGGTTGCCTTCGATCACGGCGTCGAAGCGTTCGGGCGACATGTCGACAATCGGGCTGACATCGTTGAGACCGGAGCCCACCACCAGGATATCGACGCCGCCGAAGCGCCTGACTGTCGCATCCATGATGGCCTCGCAATCCGCTTCGCTGTTCGGGCGCAGCGCGAGCGTTTGCACCTGCGCTCCGAGAGCGCGACAGTCAGCGGCCACCGCTTCGAGCGCATCGGCCTTGGCGGCAGCCAGCAGCAGATGCGCACCGGCACCGGCCAGCACCTTGGACGCCAGTGCCCCGAAGGCACCGGATGCGCCGGTCACCACCGCGATCTTGCCGCGGATGTCAAACAGACTCGCCGGGTTGCTCAACCAATCGCTCATGGCTATGACTCCGCTTGCAACGACAGCACCGGCGCTGCGGCCGGCAGCATGGTGCGCGCAGAAAATACATCCGCGAGGGCTGCGCACACTGGCAGGATTATCGATCTTTTCCAAAAACATGACAGCCTCGTGAGAGGCATGTTCTTGTCATGAATAATGTAGTGCGGAATAGTTTACCGGGTCGCCCGGCTGGCGCTTGCATTCCCGCCAGGCATCGGCGCTACGATCACGCGCGCGCTGCCGCGGCGCTAAGCCCGCCCCGCCGGATCTACCACCCGGCGCGTGATCAGCGGTGCCGAATCGGCCAGGTGAAACGCCAGCTTGCGCTCGCGCAAGGCAATGTCGGCAGCGGTTACGCGATCGAAGCGGCGCAGATGCTCGGTCCAGGACTGGTCGATGATCTGTTCGACGAAGCGCCCGGGGTCGGACACTTCGCGCAGCAGGTTCCAGCCAAGCGCACCCTGGCGCATGCGGCTGCGCCGGCTTTCCTGCATCAAGGCGCGGAATTCGTCGGCGCGCGCCGGGTCGATGCGATACTCGATATCGACCACGATATGCCCCTCTTCGGGCGGCGCCGGCGCCACCGGCGCCTTGAGCAGGCTGGAGGGCGACATGTCCTCCTCGATGCTGCGATCGACCACCAGCACGCTGGCAGCCAGCATGCACAGTACCCCGCTTATCGCCGCCAGGCCGAGACTGGATGACACCGTGGTCAGGGTTGCCACCTGCCCCCATACCGCGGCACCGAGCGCGCTGCCGCCCATGATTGCCATCTGGTAGATCGACATGCCGCGCGCGCGCACCCAGTCGGGCAGCGCGAACTGTGCCGACACGCTCAGGGAGTTGACGGTCGAAATCCAGGCGATGCCACCCACAAACATCGCCGGCACCGCCACGTAAACACTCGGCGCAAAGCCTACCACCGCGGTGGCTGCTGCCTGCAGCACCGAGCCTGCCAACACCAGTCCATCGCGCGAAAAAGCGCGCCGCAGGCGTGGCAGGAACATGGCTGCGGCGATCGCACCGGAACCCATGGCAGCCAGGAGCAGCGTGTAGGTCGCCGCGCTGCCACCGTGCATGGCGCGCGCCACCAGCGGCAGCAGCGCGATCAGCGCGGTGGAATGGAAAAAGAAAATTCCCACGCGCACGTACACCGCCTTGAGCCGGCTCGACTGGCCCACAAACTGCAGGCCCACGCGCATGGCCGTCAACAGTGGCTCGCGACCATGCGGGCTTGGCACATGCTGGCGTTTCCAGCGCATGATCAGCACGGCAGAACCGAGGCATAACAAGGCGTTCAGGACGAACACCCAGGCGCTGCCGGCGGCGGCGATGATGGCGCCCGCCGCCAGCGGCCCAATGATGCGCGAGGCATTCATCGACACACCGGTCAGGGCCAGCGCGGCTGGCAGTTGCCCGCGCGGCACCAGTTCCGGAATGATGGCCGAGAATACCGGCCAGCGCATCGCCAGGCCGATGCCATTGGCGAACATCAAAACGAGCAATAGCGGCGGCGACATCAGCTGCAAGGCTGTGACCAGGCACAACAGTCCAGCCACCACCGCCACCCAGATTTGCGTGATCAGCAGGTAGCGCCGACGGTCGAGGATGTCGGCCAAGGCACCGCTGGGCAGGCCCAGCAGGAACACCGGCAGGGTGGCAGCGCTTGCCACCAGCGCCACCCAGATCGGCTTGGTGGTGAGCGAGGTCATCAGCCAGGCGGCCGCGACGTCGTTCATCCACATGCTCACGTTCGCCGCCAGCCACACCAGCCACAGCATGCGAAACACCGGGTCGGCAAGGGGCGCCAGCGGCGATTGCGACAGGGAATGGGCCAGCGGCGCGGCGTCGGCCTCCTCCTGACGTTCCGCGCGCGCGTGCGACTGCGGCGATTCGGGCACGAAACTAGGCCCCGGCGGCAGGGATTGCGGGGGCATGCGCAGCGACCGCGAGTAGCCCCGACAACGCTGCAAAACCATCAGGCCAGGACAATGCATCCACCGCTGCCATATTGCAAACCAGACTCATTTCCCATTGTCCCACGCCGACTGCGGCTTGCCCCACGAAAACCGCGTGGCCGGCACGCGTCCTTGGGCTAGCGCCCCTTGAAAACGGGCGCGCGCTTTTCCTTGAACGCAAGCTGTGCTTCCTGCGCATCTTCGGTCTTCGCAATCGCCGCTGTCATGTCCTGCTCATGGCGATAACCATCGCGCAGGCTGATGTCTTCGATCACGTTGAGCGTGTGCTTGCCCATGCGGGTGGATAGCGGGCTCTTGGAGGCGATTTGCAGGGCCAGTTCAAGCGCCTTCGGCAACAGATCTTCCGGCGTGGTGCATTCCTCGATCACGCCCAGCCGGTACAGCTCCGGGCCGGCAACGCGATAGCCGGTCAACATCATGCGACGCAGGCGTGAATGGCTGAACAGGCGCATCGCATGGCGACCACCGCTGAACAGGCCAACGTCGACCTCGGGCAGCCCGAGGCTGGCCATATCCGAGGCAAACAGCACATCGCAGGAGGCCGCCAACGCCAGTCCCGAACCGAGTGCGGCACCGTTGATCGCAGCGATCACAGGTTTTGCGCATTCGCGGACGGCGTGAAAGCATTCGCGCGTGCGGCGCGCGTGGGCTGCCAAATCGCCGGGCCCGCGTATGTTTGCCCCGCGCCCCTTGAGGTCGGCGCCGGCACAAAACACGCGTCCGGCACCGGTGAGTACCACCACCCTGACTTCGTCATCGTCGGCGATGCGATCCAGCGCCTGCGTCAATTCGTCATTGAGGACGCGCGTAGTTGCGTTGACCGGTGGCCTGTCCATGGTGAGGATCGCCACGCGCCCGTCGATGCGCACCTCGAGTTCGGTGAGGTCGTTCACCTCTTACCTGGTCGGAGCGACGGCTTGCGCCTTGGCACCCTGCACAGCGCCCAGCGGCGACTCAAGTACCTGAAAGAAGATCTCGTCGTCCTTTATCATGCCCAACTCGAATCGCGCCCGTTCCTCGATCGCTCCGAGGCCGTTCTTGAGGTCGCGAACCTCGGCATCCAGACCGTTGTTGCGCCTGACCAGGTCCTGGTTGATTTTCTTGTGGGCCCCGACCTGGCGATCCAGCTCCCACACACGCATCCATCCGCCCTTGCCCAGCCACAGCGGATACTGCAGCAGCAGGATCAACCCGGCAAAGACGAATGTGAGGACGCGAGGCATGGCAAGCTGGCTTGTATGGGCACCCCGGCCGGCCGGCTTTGCTAGCGCAGGTTGTAGAACGCCGCGCGACCGGGATAACTGGCAATCTCGCCCAGGTCTTCTTCGATGCGCAGCAACTGGTTGTACTTGGCGACGCGGTCGCTGCGGCTCATCGAGCCGGTCTTGATCTGCAGCGCATTGCTGCCCACGGCGATGTCAGCGATGGTCGAATCCTCGGTCTCGCCGGATCGATGCGACACCACTGCGGTATAGCCGGCACGCTTGGCCATCTCGATGGCGGCAAAGGTTTCAGTGAGCGTGCCGATCTGGTTGACCTTGATCAGGATCGAGTTGGCAATGCCCTTGGCAATGCCCTCGCGCAGGATCTTCGGATTGGTGACGAACAGGTCGTCGCCGACAATCTGCACCTTCTTGCCCAGGCGGTCGGTCAGAAGCTTCCAGCCTTCCCAGTCGTTCTCGGCCATGCCGTCTTCGATCGAGAGGATCGGGTACTTGTCGCACCAGCTCGCCAGATAGTCGGTGAATTGCCCCGACGACAGCACCAGGCCATCGCCCGCCAGATGGTACTTGCCGTCCTTGTAGAACTCGCTGGCGGCACAGTCGAGCCCCAGAGCGATCTCGGTACCGGGCTCGAACCCGGCCTTCTCGATCGCCTCCATGATCAGCTTTAACGCCGCTTCATGATTTTCAACCGACGGTGCGAACCCACCTTCGTCGCCGACCGCGGTGGTGAGTCTGCGATCGTGAAGAATCTTCTTCAGGGTATGGAACACCTGGGCGCCGTAGCGCACCGCCTCACGGAAGGTCGGCGCCCCGACCGGTATGATCATGAATTCCTGCAGGTCCAGGTTGTTGTCGGCATGGGCGCCGCCGTTGATCACGTTCATCATCGGCACCGGCAATTGCATCGCGCCGGAACCACCCAGGTAGCGATACAGCGGCAGACCGGTTTCCTCGGCGGCGGCCTTGGCATTTGCCATCGACACCGCGAGCAGCGCGTTGGCGCCAAGGCGGCCCTTGTTCTCGGTGCCGTCCAGCTCAATCAGGGTGCGGTCCAGAAAAGCCTGCTCATTGGCATCGAGTCCGGCCACCGATTCGGCGATTTCGGTATTGATGTTCTCGACCGCCTTGAGAACGCCCTTGCCGAAATAGCGGTCTGCATCGCCGTCGCGCAACTCGATGGCCTCACGCGAACCGGTCGAGGCGCCGGACGGCACAGCCGCCCGCCCCATCGAGCCTGATTCGAGCAGCACGTCGCACTCGACGGTGGGATTGCCGCGACTGTCGATGACTTCGCGTCCGATGATGTCAACAATTGCGCTCATTGCAGCTTCTCCTTCAATAACGTTTGCGAATTTCCAACGCAGGCGCGTGCCCGCTCAGAGGTCCAGTTCGGCAAAGCCGCGCTTCTTGGTCGCCGCATCCAGGGCCATCAGGGTTTCAAGCAGCCCGCGCATGTGCTGCAAGGGCCAGGCATTGGGACCGTCGGACAAGGCGCGGTCGGGATCCGTATGGGTTTCCATGAACACGCCTGCCACCCCCGCCGCCACCGCCGCGCGCGCCAGCACCGGCACGAACTCGCGCTGACCGCCGGAACGGTCGCCCATGCCGCCGGGTTGCTGCACCGAATGGGTGGCATCGAACACCACCGGGCAGCCGGTCTCGCGCATCACCGCCAGCGAGCGCATGTCTGACACCAGGTTGTTGTAACCGAATGACGCGCCGCGCTCGCAAACCATGATGTTGTGCATGGCTGCCGGATCATGCGGACGCGCGCCTCGCGCCGCCGCGCGCGCCTTGTCGACCACGTTCTTCATTTCCCAAGGCGACAGGAACTGCCCTTTCTTGATATTCACCGGGCGCCCGGCAGACGCTGCCGCGTGGATGAAATCGGTCTGCCGACAGAGGAATGCCGGAGTCTGCAGCACGTCCACCACCGCTGCGACTTCTTCAATCTCCGGTATGTCGTGAATGTCGGTCAGCACCGGTACACCGACCTGCGCCTTGACCTCGGCCAGTATGGCCAGCCCGCGCTCGCGGCCGAGCCCGCGGAAAGAGGTGCCGGAGCTGCGATTGGCCTTGTCGTACGACGCCTTGAAGATGAACGGCATGCCAAGCACTGCGGTGATTTCCTTCAACTTGCCGGCGATATCGATCGCCATCTCGCGCGACTCGATCACGCAGGGCCCGGCGATCAGGAACAGTGGTCGCGCCAGCCCGACGTCGAAGCCGCACAATTGCATGGACTCAGGCCGCCTGGCCGGCAGCCAGCACCGCTGTCAACGCCGGGGCCTGCGCGCGCACCCGTTCCTTGGATGCCAGCGCCGCTTCGATGTAGGACTTGAAAAGGGGATGCCCAAGACGCGGGGTGGACGAAAACTCCGGGTGGAACTGGCAGCCGACGAACCACGGGTGATCCGGCAATTCGATCAGTTCACACAGCGCCTCGCCAGTCGATGCAGCCTTGGCACGCGCCGAAACGACGAGCCCGGCCGCCTCGATCTGCGGCAGGTAATGATTGTTGACTTCGTAGCGATGGCGATGGCGCTCCTGCACCGTGGCGCTGGCGTAGATCGCTGCCACCCGGGTGCCGGGCACGATGTCGGCCGGTTGCGACCCCAGGCGCATGGTACCGCCCATGTCGGAACTGCTGCTGCGTCGCTCCACCCGGCCATCGCGGTCCTGCCACTCGGTGATCAGCGCGACCACCGGATGCGGCGTTTCGGCATCGAATTCAGTGCTGTTGGCACCGGCCAATCCGGCCTTGTTGCGGGCATATTCGATTACCGCAAGCTGCATGCCCAGGCAAATGCCGAGATAGGGAATCCGGCTTTCGCGCGCATGTCGTATCGCCTTGATCTTGCCCTCGACGCCGCGCACGCCGAAGCCGCCGGGTACCAGTACGCCATCGACACCGCTCAAGGCCTGGGCAACCGCACGCTCGTCGGCGTCGCCCAGAGCCTCGGAGTCGACATAGCGCACGTTGACTTTCGAGCGGGTATGAATACCGGCGTGGATCAGTGCCTCGTTCAATGACTTGTAGGAGTCGGCCAGGTCCACATACTTGCCGACCATCGCTATGGTCACCGATTCGCGCGGGTGCTCGAGCGCTTCGACCAGATTCTTCCATGCGCTCAGATTCGCCGGCTTGGCGATAATGCCCAGCTTGTGGCACACGATCTCGTCCAACATCTGCTCATGCAGCATGGCGGGCACCTCGTAAATCGAACGGGCGTCCCACACCGATACCACCGCCTTCGCAGCCACATTGCAGAACAAGGCGATTTTCCTGCGTTCCTCGTCGGGGATCGCGCGGTCCGAGCGGCACAGCAGGGCATCGGCCTGGATCCCGATCTCGCGCAGTTCCTTGACCGAATGCTGGGTTGGCTTGGTCTTGATCTCGCCGGCCGAAGCGATATAGGGCACCAATGTCAGATGCAGGTAACAGGTGTCGGACCGATCACCCTCAAGGCCCATCTGCCGGATGGCTTCCAGAAACGGCAATGATTCAATGTCACCCACGGTGCCGCCGATCTCGACGATCGCCACCTCAGCCTCGTGCGGCGTACCCTCGCCGGCGCCCTTGCGGATAAACGCCTTGATCTCGTCGGTAATGTGCGGAATCACCTGCACCGTGCGGCCCAGATACTCGCCGCGACGCTCTTTCTTGATCACCGATTCGTAAATCTGGCCGGTGGTGAAGTTGTTGAAGCGGCGCATCCGTGCCGAAGAGAAGCGTTCGTAGTGGCCGAGGTCGAGATCGGTTTCGGCACCATCCTCGGTAACAAACACCTCGCCATGCTGGAACGGGCTCATGGTGCCCGGATCAACGTTGATGTACGGGTCGAGCTTGAGGTTGGTAACCTTGATGCCGCGCGACTCGAGAATTGCCGCCAGCGACGCCGCGGCTATGCCCTTCCCGAGAGAAGAAACCACACCGCCGGTGACGAAAACGTATTTGGTCATGAGCTGACGTCTTCGGAAATTTGAATTTTACACCAAAGACCCGCCTGGCTCGCGGCGCGTGCGCGCAACACAAGAAGCAGACCTACTGGGTGTAACGCAAATCGCGCGCGCCCATTTCGCGCTTCCAGAGCTCGACGCCCGAGCTATCGAATGCACGCAGCATGATGCGACGCTCCAACCACGGCCCGCTGAAATCGAGCGTGCAAAAATTGCGCTTGAGCACAAGCGTGCCCTCCTCGATTTGTGTCAGGTCCTCACCCCGCGCCGGGGGATGTACTCCGGATGTCAAGGGCGAACAGGTGAAGTCATGCAGCGGATAGGCGTTGTCACGCACCACCCGGGTTAGCACCGTGTGGTGGCGGTCGCCTGACAGAAACATCACGCCGGCGACCCGATTGTCGGCCAGCCAGTCAAGGAACTCGCGTCGCTCTTCCGGAAAGTTGCTCCAGCCCTCGATCCGTGGCGGCGCGTTGCGCAACACCTGGCTACCGGAAACGATGATCTTGAAATTGGCGGTCGACGCCAGCAGTGCGTTCTTCAGCCAGCGCAGCTGGGCCGCCCCCAGCATGCTCTTGTTGGCCAGCCCGCGTGCCGCATCGGCATCGCGGTAATAACGCCCGTCGAGCAAAAAGAAATCCGCATCATTGCGGCTGACGACGCGGAAGATTCCGGGCGTCTCCGGCTGACCAAAGGCGCCGTTGGGCCAGTAGCGCTGGAACACCCGCAGGGATTCGGCCTTGTAGGTGTAACTTGCATTGGAATCGTTCGGACCGAAATCATGATCGTCCCAGATCGCATAGTGGTTGCCGGTGCGCAGCAAGCCCTGCAGGTCGGGCACGCCGCGATCACGCCGGTAGCGGCGCGCGATGCCGGACGGGCTGCCGTAGTCGGATTCTCGCAAATAGGTGTTGTCTCCCAACCAGAGCATGAGATCGGGACGCTGTGCGGCGATGCTGTCGAAAATGCCCATCTCACCGCCATACGGACCGCCGGGCTTGGATGATCGATCGTTCGGCGGGTCGTTGATGTAGGCGCAGGCACCAAATGCCACCTTGAAATCCGGCGGCACATGAGCGATGGCTGGATTCGAGG
Organism: uncultured Burkholderiales bacterium; assembly: GCA_964470865.1. Lineage (GTDB taxonomy): Bacteria > Pseudomonadota > Gammaproteobacteria > Burkholderiales > JAEUOS01 > JAEUOS01. Next base: position 14,645 of record CAYYFR010000015.1, read on the forward strand.
AATGGCGCTGCCACTGCCAGCGCGCCTCGGTGCGAAACGACAGAGCTTGCGGCAACTTGACCTCACGGCCGTCAAGCAGCACTCGATAACGGTAGGTGGTGCCGGGCTCGAGTCCGGAAAGCGCGATCTGCGCGCTGAAATCGTTATCCGCGTCGAGCGCTGCAGCGCCCGAAAGCACACGCTTGCTGTCCGCGCTATCCACCCAATACTCGATGCGCGCCACGGTTTTGCCATCCGCCTGCAACCAGATCAGGGTCGACTGCGCATCGCGATGGCCGGCCATCGGGCCGGCTGACAGATTGGCTGCGTGCGCCGGTTGACCCCAAAGGGCAAGGCCCAGGATAAATGCACACCAGCAGGCGCGCCAAACATGGTTGCCTCGACTGCGCGCGAACCCAAACCATAAACCAAGCATGATGCAAGCATACAATGCCGCGCTCTTTCCCGTCGTCCGATCGCCGACGTCTAGGTCACTTTATCTGATCGCGCTCCATGTATGCACGTTCAAGCTTGATGCGGGCATCACCGATGCGTTGTTCCAAGCCTGCAATCCGGGTGAAATAGGCATCATTGAAGCGCCGGCCGGTACGTTCGCCGGCTTGCGGCGCTACACCGCTGTCAAGAGCGCGCTGCGCTTCGACCAGCATGCGGCTGCCCAGGCGGATCTCGCGGTCATTGCGGTCGAGTGATGCGGAACGTTCGCGCAGCCGCGAGCGCAGTGCCTCTGCTTCGCGCGCAATCGCTTCGCGACGCACTTCGATCTCCGCCTGCTCGGCCTCGCTTCTGCGTGGCAGATCGAACGTTCGTAGCACCCGCTTGCCGGGAAGCGCCTGGTCCGAATAGGTCACACGCCCGTCGGCGTCGGCCTGTTTGAGCACTTGCGTTGCCAAAGCCTGGGCGCTTGCGGCAACCAGCGGGCATGCCAAAAGGAGAGGGACCCAACGTCTGCGGGATGCGCAATGTGCACACTTGCGCAACAGTCGGGTCAAGAGATCAGGCATACACAGGTTCCCCGAGCGGTACCGACGACGCCGACGCCTGGCCGCGCCGGCGTCGGAACACACGCGGGGGCCGCAGTTCAGCGTGCCTGTCGTCTTTGCCTGCAGCGCCCGCCACGACATCGGCAAGCCGCAGTTTCCAGACGTCCAGCGCCTCCCACAGCAAGAGCGACTCTGCTGTGTGTATGAGCGCATCGGCACGGACGATCCTGAAAATCAAACCAGCGATCTCGCGTTGCTGCCTGCGATCGCGTATCGCTGCGAGCAGCGCGCGAATGCCCTGCACGCCGACACCCAGACAAGGAGTCGCGTCGCTTTCAGCCGCGCCCGCGCGCAGTTCGCCGCAATAGGCCTGGGCGGCGGCCGCAAACTCTTCTCTCTGCACGTCGAGCAAATCAAAAGCGCTCAAGCGTTCAAGCAAGCCGATGTCGACGCGCCCGAAATCACCGTCCGCCAGCAAGGCCAGCGTCACCAGACGGGTGGCCGCACTGTCGCCTTGATTCCCTGACTGTTCCATCACTGGGCCTTTCATACAGCATCGGCCATTGCACAAGGGATCGCTTGGCGTGGTTGCCGCTGGCTGCTGACAACGCGCTCGGCTTCGCGCCGCAGCAAACGACCGGCGCGATCCGCCGCCCTGTCGATCAGGCGATAGAGATCGCTGTCCACCGTCCCGCAGACGATCTCGGGGCCGGCTCCGCCAATACGGATCACGCAACTCTTGTCGACGCCATGGCGCGGACCATTGATGTCGGTCAGGGTCATTGAGACATGCCGTACGCGGCCTGCCAGGCGATCGAGCGCGAACCCGAGCCGCTTGTAGGCATGCTCGCGGATGGCGTCGGTTGTTGAGAAACCATGGATGGTGATGCTGATTCGCTTCATCATGTGCCTTTCAGGTTTGATCGGGAAACATGACTGTAAATGACGAAATACTTCCGGTAAATTCGCGTTTTCTACGCTAAATTATGCTTTTCTCGATATCTCCCCATGGCTCTCAACTACAAGCATCTGCATTACTTCTGGGCGCTGGTCAAAGAAGGCGGCGTGGTGCGTGCCGGGCAACGCCTGCATGTCACACCGCAGACAGTCAGCGGGCAGATCGCGCTGCTGGAGGCGGCGGTCGGCAAACCACTGCTGCGCAAGACCGGCCGCACCCTTGAAATGACCGAAATCGGTCGCACGGCCTTCGCTTACGCCGACGAGATTTTCGCTCTGGGCACGGAACTCAATGGCCTCCTCACGGGCTCCAGCCAGCAGCGCGCCGAGTTTCGTGTCGGGGTGGCGGATGCGGTGCCAAAATCGGTCGCCTACAGCCTGCTCGAACCGGCCACCCGGATGGCCGAACCGATAAGACTGGTGTGCCGCGAATGGAAGCTCGAGAACCTGTTGTCGGAATTGGCGCTACATCGACTCGACGTGGTGATCGCCGACGTCGCACTGCCGCCGAATCTGAACTTCAAGGCCTATAGTCACAAGCTTGGAAGTTCAGGATTGACTTTCTTTGCCGCAGACGCGGTACGCCAGCGTCTCAAAGGTCGCTTTCCCTCGTGTCTGGGCGCCGCGCCAATGTTGCTGCCGGGCGGCGACACTGCGATACGCACACACCTCGACGCCTGGTTCCGACAACTTGACATCACGCCCTTGATCATCGGCGAATTCGACGATGGCGCACTGATGAAGACGTTTGGCCAACACGGGCAAGGCGTTTTTGTCGGACCGACCTTTCTCGAACAGGAGATCAGCGCCCAATACAAGGTCGAAATCATCGGGCGCGCCGCTGAACTGATCGAACACTTTTTCGTCATCTCGCCCGAACGCCGCATCAAGCATCCATGTGTCGCGGCCATTACCGATGCGGCCCGGTCGCGCCTGCCAGCTAGCTGATCCCGCGCCGCGCGCAACGCTCTCGCCGGCGGCGCGGCCGCCATCGAATCCTGTCGAACGATAGTAGTCGGCTCAAGGCACACGCAGCGAAACAACGTACGCTTCGTTCAAGCCGCTGCGGTGCCCTTTAGCGCCAGTGCACCATCGGTAGTCCTGCCACGGGCGAGGCGAAGTACGGAATGCGCGTACCCATCAGGCTGCCCAAATAGACAGTCCGCAGATCGGGCCCGCCGAAGGTGACCGAAGCCATCCATGGTGCGATGCCTCCGCGCGTAGCCATCATCAGCTCCGGTGTCACTTGCCCGGCGGCCATCGCCGCCCGGAAAGTCGCGAGCGACTGCGCGTCGGAGTCATCGAGCAGCAGCCGCTGCTCGCCCTCAGGGGTGAGCGCGATCAACTGATCGGTCATCACCAGCGTGCACCACAGATTGCCGAAGGCATCGAAGGCGATGCCGTCCGGATAACCTCCCAGGTGCGAAGGGCCGAACACCTCGCGCCCCGACAGGGCGCCATCGGCGCCGACCCGCATGCGCGATATGTGAGGACCGGTGGTTTCCACGATGTACAGCCACTCCTCGTTCGCATCCAGGCGAATCTCGTTGGTGAAGTGGAAGCCGTCTGCGACGATGCGGATGGCGCCCTGGTCGACCAACGCTATGTAGCCGTCCTTGACGCGCGAGGCCGCCGCAGTGGTCCAGGGATTAAGGCGCGTCGAAACCGTGATCCAGATGCGGTCCCGGGAGTCGCGCAGAACAAAATTCACCTTGCCGATGGGTGCGCCATCGATGCGCTCGAACAGGGTGCGTGTGCTGCCGTCGCGCGTCATGACTTCCAGCCGGTCGGTGCCGAAATTGGATATCAGGATGTCGCCATTGGCGGCAAACGCCAGACCATTGGGCAGCGTGCCCTGGGTGAATTTGCTCTCCAGATCAGCCGTCGACGTCGTCGCAGCGTTGCCAAACCGGTCACTGGCGCGCTGACCGACGAAGACCTGGCTCCCATCATGCCGCAGTCGCATCACGCCACCGCGCGCGTCGGCGCTCCATAACGTACCGTCCGGCTCGGCCAGGATGCACTCCGGGCGCTGCAGGTCGGTGCCCAGATAGCGGAGCGCCGAGCGCTCCACGGTAAAGCCGTCGATCGGGTTGCTGTGCATCTTCATTGGGTTGCTCCGGGGTTACGGTCAATGCCGGCCATGGCCGGTGTGCGTATTCCATGAACCGCGTTACGGTTTGTCAAGCATCGTGCTCGCGCAGCAACGGCCCGGGCCGGGATCGCGGCAGGCCGCACTGCGCAATGCACGTGAGGGCCGCCGCGCGGAGGGCTTGCGCGCCTCTCGATTATAGGAGACGCCGCGGCGGCCAGCGTCCTGGTTCAGCGTTTGCCCGCCGCCAGTGCCGCGACCGCCCCAATCACAATCAGCGCGCCGAAAATCTGCAGCGGCGCGACACTCTGGCCAAGGATCGCCCAGGCCAAGAAAAGCAGGGCAATCGGTTCAAAGTTCATCAGCGCGGCGTTGTTCACCGTACCCAGGCGCGGCAGCAGCGCGAAGAGGGAAGTGAAGGCAACTCCGTAAAAGGCAGTGAGCATGGCAATCGCAACCCAGCCGGTCATATCCTGCGGCCACGCAAAGCCGCCACTGCCAAGGCCCACCCCCAGCGCCAGCACCGTCACCGTAGTCATGGTCGCGAAACTGCGCATGCGTCCGTCCATGTTGCCAAGCCAGCGGTTGCTCAGAAAAAGCGCAAGCGCAAAGGCGACGGCCGCAACCAGCGCGAAAGCGACGCCAGCGCCGATTTCGGCCCAGCGCCCGGAGAATCCCTGGGTCCGGGCACCACTCCAGCCTCCGACATCCAGGGCCAGCGTCAGACCAACCAGGGCGATCGGCATGACCGCCAGGACCTTTCGCGACGGTCGGCCGGCGCCGCTGAGCCAGGAGATCAACACCAGCAGCAGGGGAAAGACATTGAACACCAGCAAGGCCAGCGCCGCCGGGATGCGTGCGACCGCGGAATACAGGCACACGCTCTGCACCGCCAGCGCCAGGCCGATGCCGATGGCGCGCAATCTCGACCCGGGTGCGATCGCCAGCGGCACGCCGCTCATGCGCATCAACGCCAAAACGGCAAGCGCCGTACCGGCCGAGCGAAACAGGACCGCAGTAAGCACATTGGCGCCGTGGTCGAAGGCCACGCGCGCGGCCACATGGTTGCTTGCGAAAGCGCTGGCAATCAGGAGCATGAGCACCACACCCAGCCATTGCGGCATCGGTTTTGCGGGGTTTGCAGACATGGCGTGGGTTTGCGGGAGCAACGCGCGCGTTGGCATCCAATGGCGAAGTCGGCCATGATAAGGCGCTTCGGTGCGGCTGGCGCGATTCGCCGCCGGTCAAGCTGAGCGAGCCTTCGTCCAGACAGAATTTCAGCGCAGTCATCCTGGCCTGCGGTGCCGACACGCCAGCGCGGCCAAGGAGTACGGCCGCACGCTTCAACTTACCCGTACAACCGCCGTAAATGCGAGTATGCGTACGTATATCCTGGTCGTTCATGCTCGATCCCTCGGCACAAGCGCAGACCGGACCTGAGCGCCTTCGAGGCATCACCGACGCCACCCGATCGGTTTTGGATTCGATGCCAGCGGAAGTGATGGTGGTTCTGGCTGCCCTCGAACACTTGAGCGGCGAGCGTGACCCCGAGCAACTGCCGCAAACCATGATGCGCATACTGGGCGATATCGGCGGCGCACTGCAGGTCGTATTGCACCTGCCGGTCGGCGGCAAACAGACTCCCTCGCGGATCATCGAGTCGGACCGCGAGCCTGTGCATGTCGATACGGACCAAGCGTGGCCGGTGGATGTACTGTTGGTCGAATCCGCCGCACAACAACTGGCCGGCGGCTTGGTGGCAGGCGGCGCGGTGGTTCTGGGCGACACGCTGGTCGCGCACGGCTTGTTTGGCCCCGCAGGCCTGGCCGGCCTTATCACCATGCGCTACCCTGCCACCGCGTCGCTGCGCCCCTGGTGGATCGGCAGTTTCCTCAAGGTCTATCAGAATCACGTCAATCTGATCAACGACGCCGAATGCGACACGCTGACGGGTTTGTTCAATCGCAAAACTTTCGAGGAACGCATCTATCGCGTCCTGGCGATGCAGCGCGCAGCGCGCGAGAATCCGCTATATGGCGGCGCTGACCGGCGCGTCATGCTTAGCGGCGAGCATCATTGGCTGGCAGTGGTCGACATCGACCATTTCAAGGCCGTCAACGACCGCTTCGGCCATCTGCATGGCGACGCAGTCCTGATCCTTCTGTCACGCCTGATGGTGCGCGGATTCCGCATTGAAGACCGCCTGTTCCGCTTTGGCGGCGAGGAGTTCGTGATCGTCCTTTCGCCTTGCAACAGCGCCGGCGTGGCGATGGTGCTGGAGCGGTTTCGCACCGCCATCGCCAATTACGCATTCCCACAGGTGGGCAAGGTCACCATCAGCATCGGCTACACGCGGATTTGCACCGACGACATGCCTTCGATCGTGGTCGGCCGCGCCGACCAGGCGCTCTACCATGCCAAGCGCAACGGACGCGACCAGGTCCGCAATTTCGAGCAGTTGGCCGCCTCGGGCGAAATCCAGGTGGCAGCTGCGGCCGCAAGCGGCGCCGCGGTATTCTGAGGCGACCCAATGCGGCGTGACATGCGTCACACAGCGAGCAGGATCGCACCTTGCAGCCTCAAGCTCGCTTGCCGCTTGCCGATAT
>CAYYFR010000015.1:21379-31133 GCA_964470865.1 uncultured Burkholderiales bacterium
CTCGCGCCGCTGCGCCGCACTTCGCGGCCAGTACCCATCCGAATCGCCATTCCAGGAACGCCCGATGCTCGAAGTCATCAGGAAACTTGTCGGTGCCCGCTCAAATACCACAGCGGAGGCGCCGCTCCAATGCATCTTCACGCTCAATCCCAAAAAGCGAAAACTGTTGCTGCTGGACCTCAAAGCCATCCTGCGGCTGCCCGATGCCCGCCTGGCCCTGCCGAACCTGGTCAACCTCGATCACACCATACGGCGCAACCGCGATCGCGTCCGCATCCCCTACGATGCGATGCTGGTACTGGTCAAGGAAATGCTGTCGGTGCGGCACCGGATTCCCGCCGCCAGTCCGTTGAGGGAAATCATGACCGCGATTCCCGGCCTGGTGAACACCGTCCTGACGCGGCCGATGCCGACCTCCCTGCTGATGGAAGCGAGCGGCACCGCGATCAAGCTCGCGGCCATTGCGCGCGCCGAGCAGGATGCCGAAGTGGCAAGCATCCGCTCGATGATTGCGAAGAAGCCGCTGCCAACGACCGGATCGTCTGGCGCAACGATGCGGCCCCGGCCTGCAATGACGAGCACTGCCGCTGACGCCTGCGCGCCAACGCCGACGGTCGCAAGCAGCCTGGTTGGCAACTCGCGCGACATGACGCCTCTGGACCAGCGCAATTTCCTGGAGCGCAGCGCCGAACTGATTGAATCAATCGCCCTCTCCACGCTTGAATTGTCCGACGAGGACCTGGCAGGCTACGTTGACTTGTGCATTCTTAACGGCGACCGCGACAAAGTGATCGGCATGCTCATCGAGCGTGTGGGGGAGCAACCGCGCGCATGGGTATGGGCACGGCTTCTGGAGCTGGCTGAGGCGGCGCGTGACTCGCGCTTCGGCAAACTCAAGGAACGGTTTCGCCAGTGGGCGGCCATACACCAGCCGCAGTTGTTGCCTGACCTTTTGAACGAAAACGACGACGCCCTGTTCCACGGCCTGCGCACGAGCGAATTGCGCGCGCTCGAGCGTGGAGAGCTAGGCATGCAGCGCAACATCTGAACGCGGCGGCATCCGCGGCGCGATTGCCGGGCGCCCTCTTTTCGGGCCGGATGCAGCGCGATCCCGGCTGCCGGATTTCAACGCGCTGCGCAAACGGGGAGCAGATGGCGCGAGAATCGCGCCGCAGCCGTGATTGCCAGCCGCGTCTCTCACGGTATGATTCAGGCAAGGCGGCATCCGGCGCGGGCCATACGCACTTCCCCCCATCCTGCGGCACGCCGAAACAGCGCCTGCAGAGCATCTGAAACCCGCATCGCAGCCGCGCTGCCGCCAACAACACAAGACACCGATCAGGCAATGACCGCTTTCGTCAAGACAGTTCTTTACACCGACACCGACGGACGCGCGCGTTTTCGCGAAGAAAATGTCGCGCTGCCGGAAGGCTCGTCCCAGGCCATGCTGTCAGCCGTGTTTCCAGCCGCCGGTGTCCAGTTGCGCGAGAGCCCGGTCGGTTTTCGCAGCCAATTTCACTGTACGCCCGTACCGCAGTGGGTATTCGTGCTGCGCGGACAAATGGAGATCGGCCTGCAGGACGGCAGCATCCGCATGTTCCTTCCGGGCCAGCATTTCTACGCGGCCGACGTATTGCCTGCCGGCGCACGCTTCGATGCGAACATACATGGCCACTGGAGTCGGCAGGCAGGTGCGGATTCGCTGCAGACCCTGTTCGTCAGGGGATGACACGCCATGCCGCGCTTCGCAACTCCGGCCCGACCCGGCATGCGCCGAGGCAGCGTTCTTCGAACGGTTCGCTGAATCATGCGCGCACTGGTCTGTCATGTCCCCTGTGACTGGGATGCATTGAGCCTGGAGGAAATCCCGTCTCCAGTGATGATTCCTGGCGCAGTGCGCATTGCGATCAGCTACGCAAGCGTCAGTTTCGCGATGAGCCTGCAGGTCGCCGGCAAGTACCAACGCACCTATCCCCTGCCATTCACCCCGGGCACGGAAGTCGCGGGCGTGGTGACCGAGGTTGCCGCAGGCGTAACCCAGGTCAAGCCCGGCGACCGCGTTCTGGCCATTCTCGATTGGGGTGGCCTGGCTGAAGAGGTGGTCGCGCGCGCCAGCACCGTATATCCCCTGCCCGCCGACAGCGTGGCGACCTTGCCATTCCTGCCGGCGATTCATCTGCCCAATGCCTACGGTACGGCATACGGTGCCCTGCGCTGGCGCGCCGCCATCAAGTCCGGCGAAACCGTGCTTGTGACCGGCGCCGCCGGTGCTGTGGGCGTGGCTGCGGTTGAACTGGCGCGCCATCTTGGCGCCCGGGTGATCGCCGCGGCCAGCACGCCCGACAAGCAGGCGTTCGCGCTCGCGCACGGCGCACACGCCGCGCTAGGCTATGACCGGTTGCGCGACCAAGTCATGGAGGCCACCAATGGCTGCGGTGTCGCGGCCGTGATCGATCAGGTCGGCGGCGACATATTCGACGCCGCGCTGCGCGCGCTGCAACCGTTCGGCCGCATGGTCGCGGTTGGCTTCGCCGGGGGTCGTATCCCGCAGGTACCGGCCAATCTCCTGCTGGTCAAGAACATCGCGGTGCTCGGACACAACATGGGCCTCTACTACGGCTGGGGCCCGGTCGATGAACGCGTACGCTACGAACGGCAAATGCGCGAAATGATGGCTGATCTGTTCACATGGACCATAGCCGGCCATCTCAAGCCGCATGTTTCACACGTGTTCGGGCAGGATGAGTTCCGTCAGGCCATGCGTGTGATACGCGAGCGCAAAGCGCAGGGAAAAGTGGTCATCGAGATGAAACGGGATTGCGCCTTTCCTGCGGCGTAAAGGAAGCAATCGCGGCACCGGGCAAGCGCAACCAGGCCGAAAACCTCTCAATCGCCCGACGCGCTCGACAGCGCCGAGAATGCCGCTCTGCCACCCGCTTTTCAAGTTGCGCCGAACGCGGCCGTTAACCTGGATGCAGGGCTTAAGGAGGGCTTAACGCCGAGCGAAAATTCATGACCATGCTTGTCTCGACTCCGTTGCGCGACCTTGCGGCATGGAGCGACATGCTCTCCCGGGTGGAAATTCCGGTACTGCCGGAAACCGCAACCGAACTGGCTGTGCTCGATGCAGACCAGGACAGCGCTGACGCCCAGGGAATCGCCGCCATCGTCATGCGCGATCCGCTGATGAGCGTAAAGCTGTATCGGCATCTGGCGAGCCTGCGCAGGCGCACCCAGCTGACTGACGTCGAAAGCCTGACCGGCAGCATCCTCATGCTGGGACTGTCACCCTTTTTCCGCGCCTTCGGCGCCTTGCGGCCGATCTCGCCCCCTGCTGGCCATACACAGCGCTGGCAACGGGGCCTCACATCCGTACTTAGCCGCTCGCAGCGGGCGGCAGACTATGCCTTCGAATGGGCCGTGCGGCGCAACGACCTCGACGCCGAACTCATCTATAGCGCCACCCTGTTGCATGACTTCACCGAGGTCCTGCTGTGGTGCGTGGCACCCGCACTGGCCGGCGCGGTGCAGGAGGAGCTTGCCCAAAACCCGGGCCTGCGCAGCATCGAGGCGCAGCGAAAAGTACTCAATGTCGGCGTCAATGAACTGCAGCAGGCGCTGATGCAGCGCTGGCGCTTGCCGGAACTGCTGGTGCGCATCACCGACGACCATGCCGCAAGCGATCCGCAGGTTCGCACCGTGACCCTGGCCATTGCGCTGGCGCGGCATTCGGCCGACGGCTGGGACAACCCCGCCTTGCCTGACGACTACGCCGCCCTGGGGAAACTGCTCAACTTGCCGGTGCAGCAGGCACGGCTCCTGGTTGCCGAAGAGCCGTCAAGCGTCTGACGCTCTGCGGCAACGGGCTGCGGCTGGTCGGGAGCGCTGCCCTCTGATCCGCCCGCCGGACAATCTTCGGCATCCCCGGACTATGTGCCTTGCAAGCCATCAGCCACGCGTCGCACGCGCCTCGCGCCGCGCAATCCATAAAGTGGATAGGGCGATCACCGCGCCGCCGCTGATAGCCGACAAGGTCGGCACATCGGCAAACCACAACCAACCCAGAAACGACGCCCAGATCAAATCGAGAAACCTGACTGACTGGGTCGACGAAATATCGGCCACGTGAATCGACCGGGTCAGGCAATAGTGCCCGGCGCTGCCGAGAATGCCGCACAGCACGAATCCCAGCCACTGCAAAGGCGACACCGGCTGCCAGTGGAGCAGTGCCGGTGGCAGGCTGAAAAGCGCGACCGAGATGCCCTGCCAGACCACGATGACGCCTGCGCTTTCATTGCGGGTAAGCATCTTGGTCAACAGAAACGAGGCGGCGAAGACCGGCGAGGACGCCAGCATCACCAGGTGAAAGTAACCGCCGGCGCCCGACAATTTCGGGGCCACCACGATCAGCACGCCGGCAAAACCAATCAGGGCCGCCAGCCAGCGATCCCAGCGCATCGGCTCGCGAAAAAACAGGGTGGCGCCGATCATGATGAAGATCGGCGCGCTGAAGCCCATGGCCGTCATGTCCGCCAGCGGCACATGCGGCAGTGCTGCAAACCACATCCACAGTCCGACGCAATGCACCAGACCGCGAGTGAATTGTGCACCAATGCTTTTGGGCCAGTACATGGCCAATCCGCTTTTCAAGACCAGGGGCAGCATCACCACGCAGCCGAACAGGTAGCGCAGAAACTGTGTCTGAAACGGGTCCAGCTCAATGGTCAGTACCCGCATGAGCGCGTTGAGCTGGGAAAAAATGAACCCGGCCGCCGCGCTCCACAAGAGCCCCTTGAGCGTGGCATCCAGGCGCGCGAAGCGTCGGCGCGCGCGCACGTACCAGCGCGCATCATGGTGCGGCTGCGGCACCTCTGGTTCCTTGTCTTGCCCTGAGTCGCGCCCTGATTGCATGGTCGGCCGCATTGTAGAGCGGGCACCAGGGTCGCCGGTCCCCCAAAAAACGGGCGCAAGCGCAAGCTGGTCGGGATGGCGGCGGTCCGCACTTTTCGCCGCGCTCGGTGAAAGCCCGAATCACCGCAGCGCAACATCGAAAATGCTCAAGAAATCGGGCCTGGCCATCGTTAATAAATGTGACGTGTGTGATTTCGCACACCATGCATCACGCAAGCCAAGCATAATGATTTCATCAGCGCCTGGATCAAGGCGTCGACTAAGGAGTGCACGATGCAGATTCTGAATTGCGCCACTTGCGACACCCGACCACTCGATCCGCCGCGCCTGACCGGCGGGGCCTGGACGGCGCAATGTCCGGGCTGCCTCACACAAAATACGCTCGAGCCCGACTATGGCAATGTGTTTCTGCCACTGCGTTTTCGAGTTGTGCTGGGCGCTGCCAGCCGCCGCGCAGACCGCGCGGAAGATGCGCTGCGACCGGCGCCTTAGAAAACAGGCGGCAAGTCCCTGAAGCGCCGGATGCCACACGGCGGGTTTTGATCACATCAGTTCCGGGCGAAACGAGCCTGTGCTCCGCATCGGCTTATTCCGTGCGCCCCGCAGTAACCGCGATCGGCTGGCCGCACTGCCGGCAGGCAATTTACGTCGCCGCGCTCCCTTGATGCCGGCAGGCTCTCGACACCAGGCTGCCGCAGAGGCAAGCGGCCCGACAATCAGTCATTGGGCAGCCAGAACGAAAATGTCGCGCCGCAACCCAGGGTTGCCTCGCCGCGGACGCCACCGCCATGCCGCTCGATGATGCGCTTGACCGTGGCCAGGCCGATTCCCGTGCCCTCGTATTTCTCCGCCGAGTGCAGGCGCTGGAACACCGAGAAAAGTTTGCCGGCGTACTGCATATCAAACCCCACGCCGTTGTCGCGCACAAAAAATTCGGCACGGCCGTCAGGTCCGGGGCGACGGCCGAAGGCGATGCATGGCCTGGCGGCCTCCGCACTGTATTTCCAGGCGTTGCCCAGAAGGTTGTCAAGCACCAGGCGGATCAGCCCGGGATCGCCCTTGGCGCGCAGATCCGGCGCGATATCCCATTCCACCGCGCGCTCCGGCAAGAGCCGCTGCAACTCGTCGCCGATCTCGCGGGCCATGGCCGACAGGTCCACCGGGAGCCGGTAGATTTCGCTGCGCGAAACGCGTGAGAGGTCGAGCAGGTCGGCGATCATCGCCCCCATGCGCTGGCTGGCGCCGCGAATGCGTTCGACATAGGTCGCGGCTTCTGCATCGAGCTTGCTGCGACTGTACTCCACCAGCAGCGCCGAAAAGCCGTCAATCCCGCGCAGGGGCGCGCGCAAGTCGTGTGCCACCGAGTAAGTGAATGCCTCCAGTTCATTGTTGGCCGCGGTCAACTCAGCCGTGCGTGCCGCCACCCGCTCTTCCAGCTCGACATTCAGGCTCAGAATCTCGCGCTCCACGCGGGCCCGCTCGGTGACGTCGTTGACCAGCACGTGCACCGCACGCCGGCCCTTGAACATCAGATCGTGCGACGCGACCTCGACTTCGATCAGCCGCCCATTCTTGCGCCTGTGCCGGCGCGTGCCCTGCATCACCGTGCCGATCGCGCTTGGCATGCCGGGGCGTTCGTACTGCATGCGGTCCTCTTCGGGGCGGATTTCCAACACCGTGAGAGCGCGAAATTCGTCGCGACTGTAGCCGTAATGCGCCACCGCTGCATCGTTGACGTCGAGGAAACGCAGCGTCTCGACGTCATACACCCACATCGGCTGCGGATTGGAAGCGAACATTGCGCGGTAACGACGCTCGCTGTCGGCCAGCGCCGCCTGCGCCTCGCGCACTTCAGTGACATCTTCCACCATGCCGACCAAACCCACCAGTCGCTCCGCCACCTGCACTTCGGCGGTACGTACCTGCCACCAGACGATTCTGCCGTTGCCGTGCAGATAGCGTCCATGCCCTCGATACGGTGAGCCCGAGCCGATCGACTTGTGCCAGGCCGAAGCCACCGCATCGCGATCCTCGGGGTGTATCGCCCTGATCCAGCCAAGGTCCCGCGCCTCATCGGCCGACAGCCCGAGGATGCGCAAATAAGCAGGATTGGTGTAATTGGTATTGCCGTCCAGGCGCGCCAGAAAAATCCCCACCGGCGAGGCTTCGACCATGGCGCGGAACTTCGCTTCGCCGTCGCGCAATTCGGCTTCCCGCACAAGCGTAGTTTCGGCAATGCGATTGAGCGCGCCGGCTAGCCGCCCTATTTCGCCGCCGGTCATCACGGCGCTGCGATGCGCGAGATCGCCGGCGGCAAAGCGCAATGCGTCATTCGCGACCATACCGAGCGGGCGCGCCAGACCGCGCGCCAAGCGCCAGGCGATCATGAGAGAGGTGATTAGCAGCGCCAGCATCAGGCCGATGGTCCAGCGGAACTCGTGGCGCGCTTGCGCCAAGGCCTCGCGCGCCGGAATACTGACGTGCACATGCCAGGGTGCGGCGCCCAGTGCCGCATGGCCGGCAACCCATTCAGCACCGTCGGCGGAAGTGCGCATCTCCGCCGAGCGCACCACATTTCCCACCGCCGCGAACTCTGCCGCATCCTCGAGTTTTCGGCCCACCCATGTCGCGAACTCGCGGGTGTGGGCCAGCACCACGCCCTGCTCGTCAACCAGCGTCACCACTGCGCCCGACGGCAGGCTGCCATCGTCGAGCGTCTTCTGCAGGCCGGAAAGACGGGTGACCAGCGAGACCACACCGGCGGGACTGCCGCTCTCGCCGACGATACGACGCGCAAGGCCCAAGGTCCAGTCAGCGGCGCCCACCACCCGCGTCGGTTCGCCGATGGCAAGGCCGGGTTGCGCCAGCGCGCGCTTGAAGTAGCGCCGGTCGGCGATCGAGCCGCGTGCCCCGTTCATACCGATGATTGGCAGGCCGTCCACGTCGTTGACGCGAAGGCCGCCAAAGGCGAGCGGCAACTGGGCATGCACAGCGGCGATCGCCACCTGCGAGCGAACGGCATCTTCCGGGCGCACCGAGATGGCCGTACTCAGCGATGCCAGCAGCGCATCGACCTTGAAGATCTGCTCGTCAACACCGGTAGCCACCAGCCGCGCGCGCATCGCTGCGCGCTCCATGGCCTCAGTTTCGCCGAGCGCGAGTTCGCGAAACGCGCCATAGGCGGTCAAACCGCACAAGGGTAGGGCCACCACGCAGGCCAGCAACACCAGTTGCACCTCGATGGTGGCGTCCCGAAGCCAGTGATTTGACCGCATCCCTCTGCCAACAAGCTTGTATCAAACCGCGATTATCCACCGTATTGATGTCATTGGCATGCAACGCCGGCGTCCGCGCGCCGTCGGCCAGCGTATTTTTGCGCCCGCGCAAAACCTCATTCTGCCTTTGCGCGCGCCTGATCGAGCGTGTGCAGCGTGCGCATCAGCGGACAAGCCGAGACAATCATGCCGATCAGGTTTGAGATTGCGCCCGCAGGCGCAGCGCGATGATGCGCAGCATCAGGCGGCGGCAATCAGGCTGACATGGGCGGCGACCACGCGCCAGCCCTGCGGCGTCTTCATCCAGGTCTGGCTTTGGCGGCCGATCTTGCCGGGCGCGGAGTCTCGTTCGAACAGGGTGTTGGCGGTGGCCATGTCGCGACCATAAGTGGTGATCACCGTGGCCTTGATGCGGCGTGCCAGCCCGGCCGGCGAACGGCCGGAGCGGAACGCCGCGATCTGCGCGTAGCCGTAAAGGTTCTCGCCGATGCCATAGCGCAAGGTCAGCGGGTTGTTCCAGAAAAGTTCATCCAGCACCGCGACGTCGTTGGCATTGAGCGCGACTTCGTAGCGCTGAAACGCGGCGCTCACTTCGGCCACCACTTCGGCAATGTCGATTTCGGGCATGGCAATTCCTTTCGTTACAGTTTGGCGAGCGGCGCTTGTACCACGCCCTGGCGTTCCAGCCAGGCAGCCACCCGCAGCGCGTCGGCCTCGTGCCACGGCCGAGCGATCACCTGCACGCCGATCGGCATCTGCCCGGCGCGATGGACCGGCACGGTGACAATCGGCAGGCCGATGAACGACAGTGGCTGCGTCAAGAGCCCCATCGACGGCCGTGCCGGCACCGCCTGCCCATGCAGATCGAAGGTTTCGGCTCCTGTCGGAGTCGCCGCCACCGGTGTGGCCGCCGCCAGGATGATGTCGGTGTGTTCGAACACACGCATCACGGCGGTGTAGAACCAGCGGCGAAAACGTTGCGCCTGCAGGTACCAGGCCGCCGGTGCCAACGCATTGGCGATGAAGCGATCGCGAATCAAGGGGTCGAAATCGTTGGGGCGGGAACGCAGGTCCGCCAGGTGCAACTGGCTGCCTTCGGCGGCGGTGATCACGAAAGCAGCGGCACGGGCGCGCTGCGCTTCGGGCAGAGTCACACGGCGTGTAGCACCAAGTGCCTGCGCCAGCGTGTCGCGCGCCATGAGCGCCGGCGGCGCGGCATTGGCTTCGAAGTAATCGCCAGCCAAGGCGATACGCAAATCCTCGATGCCGCCGTCGAGCATCGACGAAACCGGCTCAAGCATCGTTGCCGACTGCGCCGGGTCGAGCGCATCAATGCACTGCAAAACGTCATAGGCGGCGGCCAGGTCAAAGGCACTGCGCGCGAACGGCCCGACATGATCAAAGCTGCCGGTAAACGGGTAGCTGCCACGGCGCGACAAGCGCCCGTAAGTCGGCTTCAGGCCGAAGATGCCGCACAGCGAGGAAGGTACGCGGATCGAGCCATTGGTGTCGGTACCCAGGGCCAACGACACCATACCCGCGGCCACTGCCGCCGCCGAGCCGCCCGA
>CAYYFR010000015.1:31233-33133 GCA_964470865.1 uncultured Burkholderiales bacterium
GCTGGGCGGGAGCGCTCATGGCCGCCACACCGGTCCGGGCTCGTCGGCCGGCCCCAACGCGAAGTCATTCACGGCAGCCGCGACCCCCGCCAGGCGTTCGAAATTGAGCAGCACGCCTGGCAGATGCTCGGGCGCGATCGGCAACTCCAGCGCAGCCGCAGCCGCCACGATATAAGTCTGCATCTCATCCTTGGTCATAAACCCACCTCATCAACGAAAACAAAATGGCGTCCGGGTACAACGCCTCCAACATCTCGATCAACGACCCAGCCGCCAATTGAGCAACAAGCCCACTGCGCGTCGACCAGCGCCCGAATCGAGGGTCGCGGCACCTCCGCGCACCTTTGAATGCGGACCAATTGGGCGACACGCTGTGTTCGCCATATCAGCTCTGTGCGATTTTTTCGATGGCCAAACCTCAAACGCAGCTGGCGATATAGGCGCGCCAGCCGCCATATGCGGATACATCCTGTGCTCGCTCGAGCGCATGGGGTTCACAAATGAAGCCCTTGACGTAGCTGCCGTCGACCAGTTCGAGCGAGCCGATACCCAGGGGCGCCGGAATCTCGTCAACGAAGCTGCCGATGCACTGCGCCGGCATATCCCACAATTCAAGCGCGATCGCCATCCCGTCGCGAGCAACACGCAGCAAACCCGGCTTGGGTGGAGTGGTGTCTGGCAAGGCGTAAAGGCGGTAGGAAGGCGCGGTCTGCGCCGCGCCGACCAGGCGCGCGCCGCGACTGGTCAACTGATGATTGAGCGGCATGCCCGACAAATGCGCACCCACCACAGCCAGGCGCTGCATGCCAAGTGCCGGTACCGCCGCCACCGAGCGCGCCACTGGCGCCGGCAGGGCCAGCCCGGTCGCGCCCAAGGGCAAGGCCGTGCCGCGCTGCCACTCGGCGCCCAGGGAACACAAGGCCGGCTCGGCCCATGCCGGCGCAATGAAGGTCACGCCAAACGGCAAACCGTCTGGCCGCATCGATGCGGGCAACGCAATGGCAGTCCAGTCGAGCAGGTTGACAAAATTGGTATAGGTGCCGAGGTGGGCGTTGCGCGCGAGCGGATCGGCGTTGACTGCGGCGATGGTGTAGATGGTAGGCGTGGTCGGCACCAGCAAGGCGTCGATGCCGCACCACAATGGCGCAATCGCGCGCCGCAATTCCTCAAGACGGTAAATCGCCTTGAAGGTGTCAACCGCCGAGTAGCGCGTGGCCTCGGCGATCACTGACCGTACCGTCGCCTCGATCGCCTCGGGCCGGTCACGCATCCATCCATCCAGCGCGGCATGGCGCTCGGCCACCCATGGCCCCTGGTACAAAAGGGCCGCCACCTCGAACATCGGCTTGAAGTCGATCTCGGTGATGGCAGCGCCCATGGCCCGCGCGCGCTTTAGCGCCAGTTCGAACTCGCGTGCCTGCAGCGCGTCGCCGAAAAACTCGGGCTGGCGCGGCACACCAAGGCGCAGCGTCGGCGAGAAGCGGGCAAGCGCCGGCGCCGCCGGGCGCGAATAGGCATCCGCCGCATCGAAACCCGCGGCCACCTGCAGCACCGCCTGCGCATCGGTGACATCGAGTGCAAAAATTGAAATGCAGTCAAGACTGCGGCACGCCGGCACCAGTCCGCGATTGGAAATCAGGCCGCGCGTCGGCTTCAAGCCAACGATGTTGTTGAAACCGGCCGGCACCCGGCCGGAACCTGCCGTGTCGGTGCCCAGCGCAAAGCCGACCAGGCCGCGCGCCACCACTGACGCCGAGCCGGACGAAGAACCACCGGAAATGTATTCCGGCTTGAACGCATTCGGTACCGCGCCATAGGGTGAACGGGTGCCGACCAGCCCGGTGGCGAACTGATCAAGGTTGGTCTTGCCGATCAACAAGGCGCCGGCCGCACGCAGGCG
>CAYYFR010000015.1:33233-59175 GCA_964470865.1 uncultured Burkholderiales bacterium
CGAACTGATCAAGGTTGGTCTTGCCGATCAACAAGGCGCCGGCCGCACGCAGGCGCTGCACCACTGCAGCGTCGGCACCCGGCAAATAGGCAAACGCCGGGCACGCCGCAGTAGTTTCGAGACCCAGAGCGTCAATATTGTCCTTGAGCGCGAAGGGAATGCCGTAAAGAGGAAAGCGTGCCCAGTCGCAACCACTGGCGACGAAACGGGCTTCGAGTTCGCGCGCCGCCGCCAGGAGAGCCGTGTCGCTATAGCGGGAAATCCAGGCGCAATCTGCAACCGGTGTCGCCACACGGTCCAGCAGCGACGCGATGACGTGTCGCGGCGTCAGGTTACCGCTACGGTAACCCTTGAGAAGTTCGGAAATCAGCATGCGGAATGCGGCGCACCATCATGTATACAACATGAAGTCTAGCAAGCTGCGCGCCACATTACATCTGGCACCCAGGTTTTTGATTCAAGGCGCCTTTCAGACATAGCCCCAAACTCTGCGCGGCCTCCCCCACGCACCTTTAGAGTGCCTGTTGTACGCTCTCGGCACGCGCAAGCGCGGTTTCGACCTGCGCCACACCGATCGGCGCCAGGTGCCCGAGGAACACCTGCGCCACATGCTTCCACGAATAGCGCAGCGCGTGAGTGCGCGCGGCCTCGCGCGAAATCCGCAGGGCCCCGATGGCGGCGGTGCGCAAGTCATTGTCAAGCACCCCCGGACCATTTGCACCAATCACATCCAGCGGGCCGGGCACCGGATAAGCCGCCACCGGCACCCCACAGGCCAGCGCTTCGAGCAATACCAGGCCAAACGTATCGGTGCGGCTGGGAAACACGAACACATCGACGGCGCGGTAATAGGCAGGCAGTGCCGCGTGCGCGACCGCGCCGCTGAAGTGGGTGGCCGGGTAGGCACGGCGCAATTCGTCCAGCTGTGGCCCGCCGCCAATCACCCACTTCGACCCCGGCAATTCGAGATCGAGAAACGCGCGCAGGTTTTTCTCGACCGCCACCCGGCCGACGTAGGCAAACACCGGGCGACCATCCACCGGCACCGCGTCGCTTGGCGCGCCTGGGCCCTGGGGCCGAAACTTTTCCACGTCCACCCCGCGCGGCCAGATCACCGTGTTGTCAAAGCCGCGCGCCTGCAGTTCCTGCTGGATCGAGGCAGTTGGCACCATGACGCGCAGGGCACGCCCATGGAAGCGTCGCAGCCAGGCGTAGGTCACCGAGATCGGCAGCGGCACCCGCGCACGAACGTACTCCGGAAAGCGGGTGTGGTACGAGGTCGTGAACGGCAACTTGTGGCGCATGCAGTAGCGCCGTGCGGCAATGCCCAGCGGCCCTTCGGTGGCAATATGAATCGCGTCGGGCTTGAGCGCATCAAGCGCACGACGTACGCCGGCACCCGGAAACAGCGCCAGGCGGATCTCCGGATAGGTTGGGCAGGGCATGGTGCGAAAGCTGGCCGGCGTCACGCAATGCACCGTGTGCCCGAGACTTGCGAGTTCGCGGCCCAGCGTGGTCAGGGTGATCACCACACCGTTGACTTGCGGCGGCGCGGCATCGGTGACGATCATGATCTTCATGCATCTGCTCCTTCGGTGAGATTCATCGAGCGCTCGGCGGTCGCGCCGCTGCAAATGCTGTTCCACACCACCACGCGCAATTCCCCGGTGTGGGTTTCGACCAGGGCCGTCAGGCTTTCGACCCAGTCGCCATCGTTGCAATAGAGGATGCCGCCGATATCGCGGATCTCGGCCTTGTGTATATGGCCACACACCACGCCATCGAGCCCGCGGCGGCGCGCCTCGTTGGCCAGCGCTTCCTCGAAATCGCAAATGAACCCGACCGCGTTCTTCACCTTGTGCTTCAGGTATTGCGACAGGGACCAGTAGGGGAAGCCAAGCCTCACGCGCAGGTGATTGAACCAGTGGTTGAGTTGCAGAATCATGGTGTAGAGGCTGTCGCCCAGATAGGCCAGCCATTTGGCGTGGCGTATCACGCCATCGAACAGGTCGCCGTGGATCACCAGCAGGCGGCGGCCGTCGGCCATGGTGTGGATCACCTCGTCGGCGACCTCGATGCCGCCGAAATTCAGATTGAGGTAGTCGCGCAGCGGCTCATCATGATTGCCCGGTACATACACCACCCGCGTACCCTTGCGCGCCTTGCGCAACAGCTTTTGCACCACATCGTTATGCGCCTGCGGCCAGTACCAGCTTTTCTTCAGGCGCCAGGCGTCGACGATGTCGCCCACCAGGTAGAGGGTTTCGGATTCGTTCTCGCGCAGAAAATCCAGCAGGTACTCCGCCTTGCAGCCGGCGGTGCCAAGATGAACATCGGAAATCCAGATGCTGCGATACGGTGCATGAAAATTCTCGGGCAGGTCGGCAGGTCGCACTGGGGCTAAGCCTCGAACTCGAAGCCCGAATTGAACCGCAGCGGCATGTCACGCGCATGACCGCGGCGTGACGATTCGATGACTGCGCGGCCGCGCCCGGAGCCTGAGAAGCTTGCGTTGCGAGCGCGCCGGGATCGGGTAGAGCATCGCAGCCGTACTCTCGTACGGCCACTGGCGCAAGCCCGATATCGGCAAGCGCACAGGAATATTCTCAGGCTCTCAGCCCTTGCGCCGCTTCATCACCTTGCGCATGCTCTTCAGCGACACCGCTTGCGGTGCCTGGGCATGGGTGAGCTCGGCCAGCAGGCGCTGCTGAACCGGCGCCGCACCCGCGCGTCGCGCATACGCTCCGTCGGAGTCAAGCTCCCAGGCGCCGGCATCGCGCTTCAGATAGGGGCTGAGCCCTTCGTCGTAAACCCGCCTGGCAAGCTTGCTGTCGAGCAGCGGAAAACACACCTCGACACGACGGAAGAAATTGCGGTCCATCCAGTCCGCGCTGGACAGGTACACCAGAGGTTCGGCGCCGTTGCCGAACCAGAAAATGCGGCTGTGTTCGAGAAAGCGCCCGACCACCGAAACCACACGAATGTTCTCGGACACACCGGCTACCCCCGGCACCAGGGCGCAGGCGCCGCGCACGATCAATTCGATCTTCACGCCTGCCCTGGAAGCTGCGTAAAGCGCTGCGATCACGCGCGGTTCGAGCAAGGCATTCATCTTGCCGATGATGCGCGCGCGCCCGCCGGCGCGCGCGCGCGCCCCCTCGGCCGCGATCGCCGCCAGCACATTGTCGTGCAGGGTGAACGGCGCCTGCCAGATGTGCGTGAGCTTGCGCGCCTTCGACAGGCCGGTAAGCTGGCGAAACACCTCGTTGACATCCGCGGTGAGGGTTTCGTTGGTGGTCAACAGGCCGAAATCGGTATACAGGCGCGCAGTGCGCGGGTGGTAGTTGCCGGTACCCAGATGCGCATAGCGCTTCAAGCGGCCGGCCTCGCGGCGCACCACCAGCAGCATCTTGGCATGGGTCTTGTGGCCGACCACACCGTACACCACATGCGCCCCCACCTCTTCCAGGCGTGCCGCCCAGTTGAGGTTGGTTTCCTCGTCGAAACGGGCCATCAATTCGACCACCACCGTGACTTCCTTGCCGCTGCGCGCCGCCCTGAGCAGCAATTCCATCAATTCCGATTCGGCACCGGTGCGATAAATGGTCTGCTTGATCGCCACCACCGTCGGGTCGGAAGCGGCGGCGCGCAGGAAATCGAGCACCGGATCGAACGATTCGAACGGGTGATGCAGCAAAACGTCACCGCGCGCGATGGTCTGAAATACCTCGTCCTCGTTGGCGAACAGAACCGTGTGATTGGGCTGGAAGGCTGGGTACTTCAGGTCCGGACGCTCGATGAAATCGGCCAGTTGCATCAGGCGCGCCAGATTGACCGGGCCGTCGGCACGGAACAGGTCGGCTTCTTCCAGGCCGAACTGCACCAGCAGGAAGCTCACCACCTCCTGCGGGCAATCCAGGTTGACTTCCAGACGCACCGCGTCGCCGAAATGGCGCTGCGGCAACTCGCCCTGCAGCGCCTGCTTGAGGTTGGTCATCTCCTCTTCGTCAACAAACAGGTCGCTGTTGCGGGTGACGCGAAACGGGTGACAACCACGCACGGTCAGGCCGGGAAACAGCTCGCCGATATAACGAATCAACACCGTGGACAAGAGGATCGAGGCATTCGCGCCGAAACGATCGGGCAGCGGAATCAGCCGCGGCAAGGCGCGCGGCGCCTGCACGATCGCCAGCTTGGCATCGCGCCCGAAGGCATCGCGCCCCTCCAGCACCACCGCGATATTGAGCGATTTGTTGAGTACCCGCGGAAACGGGTGTGCCGGGTCCAGGCCGATCGGCGTGAGCACCGGAAAGATCTGCTCCTCGAAGTGATGCCGGCCCCAGGCTTCAAGCGCCGGCGACCATTCGGGTCGATAGCGGAAATTGACCCCTGCGGATTCCAGCGCCGGCAGAATGCTGCGGTTGAGGAGTTCATACTGGCGCGTGACGATATCGCGCACGCGGCTGCGCACCGTTTCAATCACCTCGCCCAGCGGCAGGCCATCGGCTTCACGCGTGGCGGGATCATTCAGGGTCTGTTCCACCAGGCCGGCGAAACGCACCTCATAGAATTCATCAAGATTGGAACTGACGATGCATACAAAACGCAGGCGTTCGAGCAGGGGGTTGGTTTCATCGGCGGCTTGTGCCAACACCCGTTCATTGAATGCCAGAATGCCGAATTCGCGATTCAACAGCGGCGGCGGGCTGGCGGATTTTTTTCGGGTTTCCACGTGTCTCCTGCTTCCTTCGGGTTACCACGGCGGCAGTATGTGAAGCCGAGATGACAATTTGACTACATGCCCAGCTTGGAAGCGCCATTGTGGTGCATTCCATGTCACATTCTGGTCATTTTAGTGTGGCATGGTTCGAACTTCGCCAATGAAAGTCCCGCATGCAGGAACCGGCAGACGGGCAAGCAAATGAAAACCTGGCCGCATGTCGCTGCCGTTGACCTTGGTTCCAACAGTTTTCGGCTCGAAGTCGGCCGCACCGAAGGCGGCCACATATACGTACAGGATTCGCTGCGCAGCAATGTTCGCTTAGCCGCAGGCTTGAGGCCCGACAAGCGGCTGGACTACGAGTCGCAGACGCGCGGCCTGGATGCCCTGGCGCGTTTCGCGCAGCGCATCGTCGGCTTTCCCGCCAGCCATGTGCGCGCGGTGGCCACCAACACCCTGCGGGTGGCGCGCAACGCCGGCGATTTCATCGCCCGCGCCGAAAAAATCCTCGGTTTCCCGATCGAAGTCGTTGCCGGGCGCGAAGAAGCGAGGCTGATCTTTTGCGGCGTCGCGCACAGCGTGCCGGCCAACGAAGACCGGCGCCTGGTGGTCGACATCGGCGGCGGCTCGACCGAATTCTCGATCGGCACCGGCTTCGAACCGGAGCTCATGGAGAGCCTGTACATGGGCTCGATCAATTCGACCCTGGCGCACTTCCCCGGCGGCTTCATCGACGATTTCACCATGAAGCAGGCTGAACTGGCCGCGCGCCGCGAGATCGAGGTAATTTCGGCGGCGGCAATCAAGAGCGCCTGGACGGTGGCCATCGCATCTTCGGGCACCGCCCGCACCATCGCCCGCGTGCTGGCCGAAAACAATGGCGGCGACGGCAGCATCAGCGCCGCCGGCATGCGCTGGATACGCAAGAAAATGCTCGCCGCCGGCAGCATCGATCAACTCGACTTCGCCGGCCTCAAGCCCGAGCGTGCCCTGAATCTGCCGGGCGGCTTCGCCATCCTTTCATCGGTATTCACCGAACTGGGCCTGGAGCGCATGCAGGTGGCGGACAATTCCTTGCGCCTGGGCGTGCTCTACGACCTGTTGAATCGCCTGTCGGCACCGGAAGCCGCACATGACAAGCGCGAAGACACCGTGACGCAGTTCGAGGCGCGCTACCACGTCGACCGCCGGCAGTCTGCGCGCATCACCAATCTGTCCCTGCGGCTGGCCGCCGACGTCGTGCCCGAGCTGCGCGAAAGCCATGCCGAAACCTATCGCTTCATCGAATGGGCCGCGCGCCTGCACGAGGTGGGCCTGACCATCGCCCACAACGGCTATCACAAGCATTCGGCCTATATCGTGGCCAATGCAGACATGCCGGGTTTCTCGCGCGATGAACAGAAGCGCCTGGCTTTCCTGATTCTGGGCCACGCCGGCAAGCTGCCAAAACTGGCGCGCGAAGCAATGCCCAAACCGTGGTGGCTGGCGGTGGCCTGCCTGCGCCTGGGCGCGCTTGTGCATCGCAGCCGGCAGCCCTTCGAAGTGCCTGCAATCGAGCTGAAGCTCGAAGCCAAGCGCCTGTCTCTGGCCATCGACGAGCCCTGGCTGCAGGCCAATCCGCTCACCGCCTACTCGCTTGACCAGGAGGTCAAGGCCTGGCAGGAACTCGGCGACGAACGTCCGTTCGGCTTCGCGCTGGAACACAAGGTACCGCTGCCGGCCTGAGCCTGCCTAAACCGGCGCGCCGGCGCTTGCGCAAAGGCGTTAAGGGAGGGCCGCCAAGGGTAGCGCCGGCATCGGCAAGTGCATCAGCGCTTCGCCCATGCGCAACCGCGCCCCCGCCTCGACCGCCGCACACCTCTCGAAGCCCGGCGGCGCGAAAACGATGATGGTCGAACCGTGCTCGAACCAGCCCATCTCCTGCCCTTTGGCAACGCGCACGTCGCAGGCGATGTGCTGCGGCCCGCGATACTTGAGGTGCAACAGCACATCGGCGCAATGCAGGCGGATGCTGGCCACCAGAATCGCCGCCACCGGCACCAGCGTGATCTGGTGGCCGCCTGCCGCAAGCCGGGTGCGCAGTATCGCGCGCTCGTTGCGGCAGTACAGGCGCTCGATGCGCTTGAGCGCGATCGGATTGACGTTCCAGGTGTCGCCAGAGATATAGGTCACCTGCTCGATGGTGCAGTCATGCGGTGCGTGAAAGCGGTGATACATGGCTGAGGTCAGGCGCAAGGTCGCGTAGGTTCCATTGGCATAAGCCGCAACCAGTTGCGGTTCGTGCAGCAGGTCTTGCAGCCGATACGCAAAGCCCTTGGCCTGGATCAGAAGGCCGTTTTCGACCCGGCCGCAGGCGCCGACGATGGCGTCGCACGGGCTCACCAGCAGATTCGGATCCGCCTCGAGCGGCCGCGCACCGGGCTTCAACTCACGCGTGAAGCAGTCGTGCATGCTGACGAAATTCTGTTTCGCCGCCTCGCGCAAATCGAGGCCGGAGAACAGCCGCCACAGCGCGATCGAGAGGTCGCGTACCAGCGGCTGTTCGATCTTCGAAAACCAGCCCATGAAGCGCGTCAGCAGCAGGCGTGGAATGCGGTTGGTCAACAGGAAGTTCAGATCTTCCTGCGCCACCATGCGCGCGATGATTTTTTTCAAAGTCACGATCCTGTCAAAGATTTTCGGTAAACCCCATGGACATGGATATCCCAGCCGCCACCCTCGCCCTCTACGCCATCGGCGCAGCCGCTCTCGTCACCACGGTGGCGCGCCTGAAGACCCGCCTGGAGTTGTCCAGGGCCAAGCATCCTTCTCTCTCGGGTCACTCGCGCATGGCGCGCCGAGTGGCGCGGCTGATGCCGTTTTACGATTACGACGAGGCCCGCTTTTTCGCCAGCGACGATGCCCCTGAAGCCGTGGTGCGCACGCGGCGCGAGGCATTCGCGCGCCTGGCCGCCCTCTACCGGCAACGCTTCCCTCTGAGCGCACAGCAAACCGCCGAAGTCGAAAGCGCGATCTCCGACCTGCAGTTCACCAACGCCTATCGCGTGCCGTTCCAGTTCAGCCGCCATGTGCGCGCGCACCTCAAGGCCGGCAACTTCGTGAAGTCGTCTTCCGGAGTCACCCTCACCGACCTCGACGGCAACCACTTCTACGACTTGAGCGGCGCCTACGGCGTGAACGTGTTCGGCTACGACTTTTACAAGGACTGCATCGACCAGGGCTGCGACCTGGTGCGCGCCCTGGGGCCGGTCTTGGGCAGCTACCACCCGGTAGTTGCCTATAACGTGAAGCGCCTGCGCGCAATCTCCGGGCTCGACGAAGTGTCGTTTCACATGTCGGGCACCGAGGCTGTGATGCAGGCGGTGCGCCTGGCGCGCTACCACACGCGCCGCACCCACCTGGTGCGCTTTTGCGGCGCCTATCACGGCTGGTGGGGCGACGTGCAGCCGGGCATCGGCAACCCGGTGCCGGCGCACGAGACCTACACCCTGAAGGAAATGCATGCCGATACGCTCTGCGTGCTGCGGCGTCGGCGCGACATTGCCTGTGTCCTGGTCAACCCGCTGCAGGCTCTGCATCCCAACGCCCAGGCAGCGGGCGACTCCTCCCTGGTCGACAGCGGCCGCACCGCCGCCTTCGACCGCGCCGCCTACACCGCCTGGTTGAAGCAGTTGCGCGCGATCTGCAGCGAGCGCGGCATCGTGCTGATTTTCGACGAGGTGTTCGTCGGCTTCCGGCTGGCGCCCGGTGGCGCCCAGGAATACTTCGGCATCGAGGCCGACATGGTGACCTACGGCAAAACACTCGGCGGCGGCCTGCCGGTGGGCGTTGTGTGCGGGCGCGCCAACCTGATGAAGCGTTACCGCGACGATCGCCCGGCCGACATCTGTTTCGCACGCGGCACCTTCAACGCCCATCCCTATGTGATGGCCTCGATGCACGAGTTTCTCAAGGCCCTGGAGACGCCCGAGGTACGCGCCATCTATACCCATCTCGATGCCACCTGGGACACCCGCGCAGCCATTCTCAACGAGCGCCTGACAGCGGCCGGCCTGCCGGTGCAGGTGGCCAACCTGTCGTCGATCTGGACGGTGTTCTACACCCGCCCTTCGCGCTACAACTGGATGCTGCAGTACTACCTGCGCGCCGAAGGCCTGGCGCTGAGCTGGGTCGGCACCGGACGGCTGATCTGGAGCCTCAATTACAGCGCCGCCGATTTCGAGACGGTGGCCCTGCGCTTCGTTGACGCCGCGCGCGCCATGCAGGAAGATGGCTGGTGGTGGAGTGCCGCGGCGGCCACCAACAAATCGATCCGCAGACGCATCCTGCGTGAACTGCTGGGCCGGCGCGGCTGATGTAACGACCGGGCCTGCGCCCTGCATCGGCCCGCGGTTGCCGGATTGGCGCCCTGCGCAGGGGTCGTGCGGCGGCGCTTCGCAGGGCTTCGCAGCGCTGCGGATTGCCGCATCGACTACGGAAAAGTGACAGCCCCAGGCGCGGTTGTCATGTTGCTGGGCAGGATGGATAGTCGGGCCTTCTTAAAAAAATCAGGCCCGTGACCCACCCTCGTGACGCGCGTGCATCGGGTCTATCCATTCGCCGCGCAGCAAGTGAAGCGGGGCGCGGTGATACAGCCAGACGTCGTGAAACGGATCGGTCAGGATCTTGGTGATCCACACCAGGCCGGTACGCACATCCTTGATCAAGAACAGGTGGAAGGTGCGCAACAGCAGCCCCGCCACCCCAAGGGCCAGCCACACAAGGCCGGTATCGCGCAGCCAGCCTTCCGGCCGCACCAGGCCCAGCAGGGTAGGGTCAAGCCACAGAGCCAGCGGTGACAAGGCCCAGATCGACAGAAGCACCACTTTGCGGCGCAGGTTGTAACCGACCTTGATCTCTTCCTTGTGCTCGTGCGTGGCCTGGTTGACGTGGTCGTAGCCCCTGGGCTCAAAGAAAAAGTGGCCGGCCTGGCGCGTGGTCATCGCCACCAGCCAGCCGATGAAGGCGGACGCCACCGGGTGGGTGAACAACAGCGCATATGCGGTGAGGAACGACAACGCGCTCAGCAGATGCAAACTCTGGTTGATGCGGCTGTGGTGATAGTAGCGATGATCGTCCCAGCGCTGAAGCCGCAATGCCCGGATGAATTCTTTCATGACACCTCCTTTGGAAATGCACGATAGTGAACCGCGATGACAGTGTTGCGACAGATTGATGAAGATTCAATGACATTGAACTGCCGAGCGCCACGGCACGTCAGGCGGCCGGTGGTACTACAGCGCGCGCCTTGCCGCGCCACGCAAGCAAGGCAATACCGGCCGACAACAGCAGCCATGGCGCTGGCTCCGGCACCGGTGTCACCACCAGATTGAAGCGGTAGTTGAATTTGCCGCCCGCCAGTTCCTGCAGCCAGAACGTGTATTCGCCGGCGCCCAGTGGCGCGCTCAAGCCAGTGGCCTGGTTGCCGGCGACTGCCATGTTGTCAAGAATGTCGGTATTGCGATCGGCCAGCGTGTACACCCTCCAGCCCAGAAGGCCGGCTGCCGTGCCGGTGTTGGCGGGCACCGGCATCACGCTGCCGGCGGCTACCCCGATGAATGACCCTTGCCCGCCGACTGTGGTCTGGTTGCCGACCCGCAGTTCGTTCAGCACGAAACCAGGCGGCACGATGGCGGTGAAGTAGTCGCGGTCCGGCACGCCGGCAATGCTGCCGAGCGACCCGCTGATGATGTTGTTGCCGCCCAGGCCATTGGCGCCAATGACGCCGAAGCCGAGGCTGATGCGGGTCGGGTTGAAGCGGTCGCCGGAGATGTCGCCATTGATCGATTCGCTGTAGTCGGCCGCCTGCACCGGCTGGGTGGCAAAGCTTGCCAGCAGAGTTGCCAGAGCCAAAGCGGCTTGCATGGTTTGCATCACACTTTCTCCTTCAATGATTTGCGCCGCCACGCACCGGCCCCGTGGGCAACCTGGAACTGCACAGTTGATGACAAAAGCATGCCTTGGGCGAGGCTGTCAGGTTTTCGGCAACGCTCGACTGGGCGACTGCAGCGCGTGCGGCGCGGCGCCGAAACGCTCGATCCAGAAGGCGAAAAACGCTGCCCCGATGGCGATCAGAATCAGCGGGCCGACGTACCCGTGTAGAGCATCGAAATACACTCGATCGGTGCGAAACGCGTAAAACAGCGCCAGCACCCGTGCCTGGTTGGCGGCAAATACGATGACAGTGGCAACCACGATTCCCGCCAGACGCCAGCGCCAGGCGATCGGCGCCACCAACATCGCGCTTGCCAGCAGGAACGCCACGTCGGTGCCTTCGCAGCCGTTCAAGACGTTGAGCCCGCCGCCGGCGGCCTTGAGCGAAGCGCCGCTGGCGACCACCGCCACCGCCGGGTCGATCGCATTGATCAGGATGGCCGCGGTCTTGACGGTCAACTGGTCGATCACCAGGCGCTCAAGCCAGGTGCCGGCAGCCGCGCCATAAAGACCCTGCAGCAGGAAAAACGCCGATAGAAAGGCGATCATGCGCCCGCGCGTGGGCATGCGCGCTCCCTGCAGCATTGGTGCCTGCGGTGCCCGCATCAGTCGCCCCGCCTGCGGCTGCGCGCGGCCAAACCACGCAACAACCCGAGCGCCAGCAGCGCTACGGCCCAAGCCGGCAAAGGCACGTCACCATCCTCGCCGCCGGCGCTGCCGGTCGGGTTCACCGCGAACCACTGCGATGCGCTGGCCGGCAGGAAGGTGGCGTCACCCGCCTGCTGCGCGACCAGGTTGCAGGTGCCACTGGCGATCAGGGTCACGCTGAAACCACTCACCGCACATACCGTTGGCGACTGGCTACCGAGCGTGACGCTCAGGCCCGAAGACGCCGTTGGATCTAGCACCAGAGGCGCCGCGCCCAGCGTCTGCGCAGCGATCGCCGCGAAAACGATGCCCTGCGACTGTCCCTGGACCACCGCGAACGACTGCGTTACTTGAGGTGCCGGCGCATAGGTCGGGTTGCCGGCCTGATCGGCGGCAATGGTGCAGGTACCGGCGCCGATGAGTGTGACGCTGCTTCCGGCCACACTGCACACCGGCGCCGACAGGCTGCTGAAGGCAGGCGCCAGGCCGGAACTGGCCGTCGCGCCGATAGCCAGCGGGGACTGATCCAGACGGCGCGCCGCCAGCGCGCCAAAACTGATGCTCTGCGCCAGCGGGCTGGCGCTGAGCTGCAGGCCGATCAATACCGGATCATGGTCGGAGGCCCGGTACGGGCTTACGCTGTAAAGGTCCTGCGGCTTGAACTCCGTGTTGTAGTCGATCACCGAAGGTTCGTCGGCGTTGATGCGCCACTGCGCCGCGCCGGTGATTTGCGCCGCCAGGGTGGCACTGGCGAGCGCGTGGTCGAGCGCTCCGGCTTCGCCATCGAACACATAGGAGTAATGGCCGCCCGGGGCAAAGCGCAACAGTTGATCGGCCAGCCCGCCGTTGTTCAATGCCGCGACCGGGTCTTCCTTCGCGTAGGCGTTGAGGTCGCCGATCACCAGCACGTCATTGTCACCGGAGGCGGCCTTGACACTGCCCACGAAGCCAAGCAACGCCGCCGCCTGCTGCGTGCGGCGCTCGTTGAAGCAGCCCTGGCCGTCGCCCTGGTCGGCGTCTGCGCCGGCGGCACCGCCGCAACCCTTGGACTTGAAATGATTGACGATCACGCTGAACCTGGCGCCGCCTGCTACCGCCTGGAAAGTCTGCGCCACCGGCGGGCGGTTGTGAATCGCGCTGGCGTCCGACATGGCCGCACCGAGCAGCGACAATCTGGCAGGTTGGTGGATCAGCGCCACCTTGATGGCGTCGGTGCCCACACCGCCAGGCGGGTCAGGCACTACCGCATAGGTGCCGGCGCCCATGAAGGCATTCAGGCCATCCACCAGATTTTGCGCGGCCACGCTGCCGTTGCGCTGGATCTCCATCAAACCCACCACATCGGCGTTGAGCGCGGCGATGGCGCGGATGATCTTGTCGCGCTGGCGGGTGAACTCGGTGGCGTTGTCGGCGCCGCGGCAGTCCGCCGTGGTGCCGCCGGGCAGGCAACCCGTGCTGCCGCCGGCGGCGAAGCCGCCGTCGCCGAAGCTGGTGAAATAGTTGAGCACGTTAAACGAGGCCACCCGATGCGACCCGCCCACCGCAGGCGGCGTGGCGCTGCGCGGGTTGGCGCGGGTGAAAACCGGCGTGACCGTCGGATGGATCCGGTAAAGGGCAATGCCATCGGCATCGTTGGCCGCCAGGCCGTAGTCGATTACGCCGATTACCCCGGCCGGCAGGGTGTCGCCGGCGCGCAAGGTATTGTCAGCGCCGATGTAGGGAATCGGATTGACGTTTTGCGCGCTGGTTCCATCGTCCAGCAGCAGGCTTGAGCGCGCATTCAGGTCCGCCAGCGCCAGCGCTTCCGCTGTGCCAGGGCGATACAGGTTGGTGGGCTTGTGCAGGCGCCCGCCTGCCGCCAGCGTGACCTGGCCGTAGCGGCCCTGGAAAAAATTCTGCGCGGCCGTCAACGGCGTGGTGATGCTGACCAGCATGCCTTCGTAGCGCTCAAGATCACCGACATTGGCCACCGGCAGGCTGATCAGGGTGGGCGTGATGCTGCCGCTGCCGGTGAACACCGTGGCAGTCAGGTTGCTGAACTCGGTCAAGGGGTTGGCCGATGTACGCGGGTTGGCGGCCGACCCGGTATTGAATTCCACCACCGTGCCGCTGATCTGCAGCGCGTGACCTACGTTCACGTAGGGGGCGCTGGAGGTGAAGACGAAAATCCCGTCGGAGGTGAAGGGGTCGCCGTCGCCGGTCGCATCCTGGATGTAGTAGCCGTTGTTGTTGACCTTGGTGACCACCCCGCGCGTGGTGCGGGTGCCGGTTTCCAGGCTCACCGACCCGCTACCCTGGATGGTGTAGATCGGCGTGAAAGCCGGCGCCAGTGGTGCCACTGTCACGTTGATGGTGCAGGTGCCGGTCTGGCTGTCATCGTTGCCAAACTGCACCGCCACCGGGTAAGTGCCGTTGGCCACCGTGCCATCGAAGCCCAAGGTGACGCGTGCGGTGCCGCCATCCGCGCCGGCGGCACTAAAGCCTGTGAGCGTCATGCCGGCGCTGTTGCCACCGCCGAAGACCGCGCTGTTCACGTTGCTGTCGCCATCGGTCGCGCTTAACGGAAACGACACCACCGCGCCACTGGCCACAGCCAGGCTGGCCGGACATGCAGGCACGAGCGCCAGATTGCCGCCGCCGGCGCCGCAAGGTGCTGCCGGCGTGGCGCTATTGCGCGGTGCCGGCGTGGCGGCCACGAAATCGCTGCCGTTCTGGTTGGTATCGGTACAACCGCTCAGGTTGCGAAGCAGGGCCGTGGTCGAGGTCGCCGCCGGCGCCGCCGTGCCTTCGCGGAAGTCGGCGCTGCCATAGCCGACCAGATCGACAATCTGCGCCAGTTCAGCCGCGCCGCAAAGCGTACTGCCGCCGTTGCAGGCAAGGCCGGTGCCCACGTTCGCCAGGATCACCTTGCCGTTGCTGCCGGACAAATTGCTGGTGCCGGTGGCATCCGCCGCCGGCAACGCCGGACCGCTGGCCGAAGTGCTGAGCTTGACCAGGTAATACTGGCCCGGGGCCAGGCTGCCCGACAGTAGCGTGACGCCGTTGCCCGAGAAAAGGCCGGTGCCGGTGGCACTTGAGTACTGCACCGACCAGCCGCTGATGTTGACCGCGGCGGCACCGGCGTTGAACAACTCGACGTAATCACTGGCGTAGGTGTTGCCGTTGCCGCCGTAGACCTGGCTTATGACCACGCCGGAGGTGCTGGCTTGAAGCGCGCCGCCCCACAGCGCTGCACAAAGGACCGCCGCAGCCCGCCACCAATTCGTCATGTCCCGACACCCGCGCCTTATAGATGAGCTATCAGCCTACCTTGCCAAAGTTACACGGCGGCATATCCGATACGGCCGCCGCATGAGCCGAATGGTTCATGGCCAAACGGAGCCAAAACATGACAGTCGCGTAAAGCCGCATGCCCGGCCACATGATCTGTTCGGACCATCTCTTCGGGAAAGCGCAACTGCTTCTCCTGGTTCCCACAGCGCCACCAAACGGGCCTCTTCCTTCGCTTGGCGACGGGACGCCAGTTGCGCGCAGTCTGGTCCGATTGGCTCATCAGTATTGCTGTCCTGAAAATCATGTTGTAGCACTGCGCAGCCACAATTGTTCTGCAGAAGCGTTTCGGCTTGCGCTGCGGAACACTCCTGCACGCGCTTTCGCACCATGGCATCGACCCCATCCATTCCTTCCCTCAGAACACCCAGGAGATTCCAAATGCTTCGCAAGACCCTTGTCGCAAGCGCGCTGTTGCTGGCGACGGCCGGCGTCAACGCCGCCACCGTCACCCAGTGGAACTTCAACTCCAACCCGCCTGATGTCAGTACCGGAACCGGCACCATCCTGCCGGCCATCGGCACAGGGATCGCTTCGGCCATAGGCGGCGTAACCACCACGTTCGCATCCGGCACAGCCAATGGCGGTTCGTCGGACCCTGCCGCGACCGACAATTCCGGTTGGCAGACCACCGCATACCCCGCGCAGTCCACTGGCAACAAAAGCAGTGGCGTGCAGTTTGCCGTCAGCACCGTGGGTTTCACCGGCGTGTCGATCAGCTACGACCTGCGACACAGCAACACCAGCTCGCGTTATGAACAGGTTCAGTACAGCCTCAACGGAGCAACCTTCACTGACATCGCGGGTTTTGACGGTAACGCCGGCGACACCTGGTTCAAAGGGCGCAGCGTCGACCTCTCGGCGATTGCCGGGGTAGCCAATAACGCCAACTTCGCTTTTCGCGTAGTCAGTGCGTTCGCGCCGAGCACCGGCTCTTACGCCGCATCCAATTCGTCCAGCAGCTACGCCGGGGGTACCTGGCGTTTCGACATGGTGAGCGTGAGCGCAGCCCCGATTCCGGAACCGGAGACCTACGCGCTGATGCTGGCCGGTCTGGCCCTGGTGGGCGCAGTGGCGCGGCGCCGTAGCAAGTAAGCCTGCATTGCACAACGTCGGTCGCAGCAGCGGCCGACGCGCTTGACCCCTGAGCGCCGATCACCCCACCATCCTCCCGCGTGATTGCCACGCTGGCCGAGCGCGGCCGGCGCTTCGGCTGCGGCGCTTGCGCATCGAAGCCGCAACCTTGATTGCCAGGCCATGAACTCACCTTGATCGGATATTGCGGATCATCCGGATTGGTGACCTCACCAGCACCTTCACCGGAGTGCTGGATGTTGATGAACATGGTTTTCTGATCCGGTGTCATGGCAATGCCACTCACTTCGCAGCCTTTGCATTGCGGCCCAGAGGTGAGGGTCGCGGCCTGCCCCGGCGCGGCGCCCGGCGCCATTGGCGGGTGTCCGAAAAAGCCGATTGACTGACAATAACCTGCGCCAGGAATATCACTCAACGGTCAACTTCGGCCGGCGTGATGCCAGGCAATCGACCCATCAAGATTGCTGATTGCGCCGCTCGCCTCGTCGCAGAAGCGTGACGATCGCCGCACCGAGCAGACCCAGCGCCCATGCCGGCAAGGGGATGTCACCGCCTTCGTCCCCACCGGGCGGTGCCGGCGTGTAGTCGATCGTCAAACGCGGACGCACGGTTGCGACCGTGGCATGACGGCTGGAAAACCGCTTCGCGTTTTGCAAGGTCTGTTCGTCGCCGACCATGATCCAACCGAAATTGCTTCCCGGGTTATCCACCCAGGCCTTGACATCTGCCACCAGAGTCGGGGTGCTGGCCCAGGTGTAATAAGCGCCTTGCGGGCCGACCTCGGTTTGTGCACTGGCTGACGGGACAAAATCGCCACCCGGCGTAACCCACGACGTGGCCGGGTGAAAGGCCCGGATCCAGGTCGCGTCGCCCGGCGCCGCCGCTGCGCCGACACCGGCATCGCCACCATTGGAGGTGGATTCCCCCCATGAGCGCAGCAATCGATGCAGCGCGACCGGGTGCACGTCGCGCGAGCGCGATTCATAGATTTGCAGCGCCGCAGAATTGATCTGCGCGCCCGACGGTATGGCCGAAAAATCGAAGCGCACCAGCGCACGGCGCGTCACTCCGCCGGCGGTAGTCGACACCCAGATGTGCGGTCCGGCACCATCGCTTGTGTTGTCGAAGCCGTCACCGCGGTAAATCGAGGTATCCGCAACCGGTTCGAGCGCAAGCGTTGCCGCAGCGACCGGATGCATCATGCATGCATACAGAAAAAACAACGCAAGGGCCTGAAGCCGGCGCGAAATCACGAAAAAACCCCGGGAGATCCCGGGGTTTTCAGGCAGCCTGCCAAACATTGCAGAAGCCTTGTTCACGCCTTGCGGCGCCGCGCAACAATGCCGCCAATCAAGCCCAACCCGGCCAGCAACATCGCATAGGTGCCCGGCTCCGGCACGGGTGCCAGTGTCAGGTTGTCCATTGCCACGCCGCTGCCGATGACCGTGAACTTGTTGATATCGCCGGCTTGCCGGAAGAAGCCGCGGAACGCGCCCTCGTTGTAGCTGGTCATTGGCGTCACCACGCTGAAAACATGGGTTTCCAGCAGTGTGTTGCCGTTCCACGCGGCCAGCAGAATCGGGCCGGCATTGACCGCGTTGAAAAAGGCGCCGATACCGCGCGCTGCGCCACCGGTGATCGAAAAACTGAGCAGGTTGATCTGGCCGTGCGATGTATCGCCAAACAAAAACGGCGAACCCGGACCCCAGGCGCCATTGCTCTGCAAATCGGCGGCAAAGGCACCTACCACCGAGTCGAAGCCGGACTGATAAGCGACGTTCAAGGCGCCGACGCTGCCGACTGGCAGCAATTCCGGCACCGCAGTCACGTAACCGTCGAAATCATCAAACGTGATAACGCCAGTCAGAGGACCGAAATTGCCGTTGTTGACAACTGCCGCGTGCGCCGGCAAAAGTGTTGCCAGGCCAAGCGCAATGCCGGCGACCAAGGTACGAATTTTCATGATGAGTTTCCCTTTGAGTTGAAAAGTATTCGCATGCGGCGGAGGCGATGCCCCCGCCGGCTCGCATCAGGCAGCGCCGATCACACCGCCGTCGTCACGCGTGATGACCACCGTTGCCGCACGCGGCCGCAGCGCACCGCTGGCTGACGCGCTGGTCGGCCCGTTGAGACCGTTGTCCGGCCATTGCGACTTGTCGAGGAAGCTGCCGGCCCAATCCTCACCCGGATGCTGGATGTTGACGAACATGGTCTTGCCGTCCGGTGTGGTGTCCACGCCGGTGACTTCGCAATTGGGCGGGCTGGTCAGGAAACGCGTCACCTGGCCAGTTGCCGGATCGGCCGCCGCCATGCAGTTGCCACCGATATTGACCCAGTCGCCGGTGGCGTCACCCTGCTGGTCGGTCTGAATCCACAGGCGACCGTCCTTGTCGAACCACAGGCCGTCCGGCGCGCCGAGGTCGTCACCATTGATGTTGCCCTGGCGATTCGGATCTGCCGAAAGACTGTCGCCGCACTGCACAAAGATATCCCAGGTGAAGGTGGTTGCGGCAACGTCGCCACCGCTCTCGTTCCAGCGAATGATGTGGCCATACACATTGATGGGGCGCGGGTTCGCCGCATCCACCGGCGGCCGCGCACCTTGGGCAGTGGTGCTGCCGTTGGCGTTATTCGACGATGCCGGGTTGGAGCCACGGCGGCTATTGTTGGTCAGGGTCAGATAGACCTCGCGCGTGACCGGGTGCACCGCCACCCACTCCGGACGATCCATCATGGTGGCCCCGACGCGATCTGCCGCCTGGCGACATTTGATCAGCACCTCGCCCTGGTCGGCGAAGCCGTTGGCCGGCGTCAACCCGTTCTGGTTCCATACCAGCGGCAACCAGGTACCGCTCATGTCGGCGTTGAACTTGGCCACATAGAGCGTGCCGCTATCAAGCAGGTTGCGGTTGGCGGCGCGATTGCGCGGGTTGTACTTGCCGGCACAAACGAACTTGTACATATAGTCGTTGCGCTCGTCATCACCCAGGTAGATCGTTACGCTATTGTCCGCACCCACGGAAGTCCATGCCCCTTCATGCTTGAAGCGGCCCAGCGCGGTACGCTTGATTGGCGTGCTGCCTGGCGCGAAAGGGTCGATCTCGACCACCCAGCCGAAGCGGTTCGGTTCGTTCGGATTGACCCTGATATCGAAGCGCGGATCGGCCAGATGCCAGCGATAACCGAAGCCGTCACGAGCCAAGCCGTAGCGCCGCTCAAGATTGCTAAGCGGGGTTGCGGTCAACGCGGCTGCCGTAGTACCGAAATAGCCGTTGAAGTTCTCTTCACAGGTGAGATAAGTACCCCATGGTGTGAAACCATGCGCGCAATTGTTGAGTGTGCCGAGCGGATTGCGCCCGGTTGGATCGGCAGCGGTCTGCAACAGGGCATGGCCGGCGGCCGGGCCCGACATTTGTGTCGGTGTATTGCCGGTGATGCGCCGACCATAGGGCGACGGACGGACTACCTGAAACTGCCCCGCCACCTTGCGCAATTCAACGATCGATACCCCGTGCGCAGCCTGCGAAGTGCGCGCGCGCGCCAAAGTCATCGGCGTGCTGCCCGGCGTCAGGTCCTTGTGCAAAATGCCTTCGTCGGTGTACTCGTGGTTGGTTGCCAGCAATCCGCGATCGCTGGATACGCCGCCTGTGGTCGGGAACGGGAAAAAATGCATGCCGTCGTGGTGCATGCCCTGCTGCTGCACCTGTTCGGCTTCGGTTTGCGCAGCGTTGGCGTTCCAGGCCGGGCCGCCGGAGACCGGATCGCCCCAGGCGCTGAGGATGCGCGCGCTATAGCCCGCAGGCACGGACACTTTGTCCAGCATCGGCACCACGTTGGGGGCGAGCGACGCAAAACCGATCCCACCAACCGGTGCGGGCGAGGCCGCAACTGCACTGCTCGAAAGGCTGCCCAAGCCGAAGCTGCCGAACAGGCTCAAGGTTCCGGCACCAACCGAACCCTTCAAAAACTGGCGGCGGCTGGCACGCTCGATCAGGTCGCGAATCGACTCGTTCGCGGACGGGTTGATGCTCTTGTCATTGTCTGGGTGATGCATGTAGTGACTCCTTGAAAAGATTGGCTGGCGAAACTGGCTGGCTTACAAAAAAAACCTCGCGGATACCGGCGCTTGCTACGCCTTCGGCAGAAAGGCCCTGTATTCGACCCTTGGCGGCTCGACCCTTGACGGCAAGCGCAATGCTATTGAGCGAAGGTTTCAGGATCACGTCACGGCGAGCAGCCCGCCATAGCCCGTTTGACCTATACCGCAACGGTCGGCAGGCGTGCCGGTTGGCTACCAAAGTGCGTTGATTCCGGCCTTTTCAGCAAAAACCCGCCTGAAGTCAGAACCATGGCGCCGCGATTTGGGGATCTGGCGCAGCCGCGCCGGCGCCACCGATGAGCCGTTGCCGAACGGTGACCGATCCAGGTTTGTGGCGCCGCGTAACGCCATGCGCCCTGCCGGGATGCTTCCCGGCAGGGCCATTGTGCGCGGCGAATGGATCACGACAGCCTGCTGCGACGGTCACATACCTGCAAGATTGCCAATCTATGCTTCGATCAGGAAATCGCCGCAGCCTGGCTTTTGAATCGGAGGAATCATGCAGCCATCGCGATTGAAAACACTGACCGACGTTGAAATCGATCCCGACTATGAACTCATCGGTGACTTCGACGAGTTGCTGGAGATCGATGAAATCGACGATGAGCCGGTGTCGGCGACAGCAAATGAATTCGGCGCATGGACCGAAGAGCGCGCTGTCGATTGATCTTCAAGGCACCTGGCCGACGCGGTGGCACCAACTGCCAGGGAAACACTGCCTCAGTGCGGCGGAATCGAGAGCCGCTCTTGGGCCGAGTTGATTTGATTGAAAACTTTCTTGCGAGCCTCCGCCCTACAGGGATCTGGGTGGCGCTTTCCGCACGCCGCAGCCGAACCAGGTCAAGCCCGGCAACTGCGCGGCCACCGCGCCCCGCAGCGCCCGGCAACATTTTTGCTGACGAACCGTTCTTTTCAACCAGGAGAAACATCATGAAAATGCAACAAGGAATCAGCGCTTGCGCGCTCGCCGCAAGCCTGGTGGCAAGCTCGCCAGCTTTCGCCGTTGACTTCAGCTTGGGCTATCTGGGCCAGCAGATCGTGCCGACCGGCACCCTTTACGGCGGCACCAATGTGGGCGGCTTGTCGGGCCTCGACTATGTCGCCGCCAGCGGCCGCTATGTCGCCATCAGCGACGATCGCAGTGGCATCAATGCGGCGCGCTACTACGACCTTAGCCTCGATCTGGCGTTGTTTCAGCGCTCGGCGACACCCGGCATGGCAGGCGTGATCTTCAACGCCGTCACCACCATCCAGAAACCCGGCGGCGGCGCCTTTGCCATAAACACCGTCGACCCGGAAGGCATTCGCTACAACCCGGCCACCCAAAGCGTTTACTGGAGCAACGAGGGCCAGCGTACCGGCGCCGGATTTCAGGTGCCCACCGTGCGCGAGATGACTGTGGGCGGCGCCCACCTGCGCGACTTCAACGTGCCGGCCCGTTACAACCCGTCCGGTACCAACGCTGGCCTGAGCGCCGGCGACCGCGGCATTTACAACAACCTGGCCTTCGAAACCATGGCCCTGTCGAGCGACGGCAAGACGCTCTACACCGCCACCGAAAACGCCTTGAGCCAGGACAGCCTGCCCGCGACGGTGGCCAACGGCTCGAGCGCGCGCATCCTTTCGTTCGATGTCGCCACCGGACTATCGAAAGCCGAGTATCAGTACAACGTGGCAGCGGTGGTGCTTGCTCCCAACCCGGCGCAACTTTTTGCCACCAACGGCCTCACCGACATGGTGGCGATCGGCGATCGTCAGTTCATCGCCATCGAGCGCTCGTTCGCCATCGGTGCGGTGACGCCGGGCACACCGGTCACCGGCAACACCATCCGCCTTTTCCATGTGGATGCGCGCAACGCCACCGATGTGTCTGGCATGGAGTCGATCGTCGGTCAAACGGTGCAAGCCGTCACCAAGACACAGTTGCTCGACCTTTCGGACCTGAAGAACGACGACGGCAGCGCGCTGGCGCTGGACAACATCGAAGGCATCACTTTCGGACCCGCGGTGAACGGCCAGGCCACCCTGATCCTGGTTTCGGACAACAATTTCTCGGGCACGCAGTTCACCCAGTTCGTTGCACTCACGGTCAACCCGGTACCGGAACCGGAAACCTGGGCCCTGATGTTGGCCGGCTTGGCCCTGACAGGCGCCATGGCACGGCGCCGCGTCGCCCGGCGCAAGTAACCGGGATGTAACGAAGATGAAACATTCGCCGCCCACACTGCGTGCGCGGCATCAATTCTTCCAGCCCGCATCCAGATTCTTCCAGACCGCATCCAATTTAGCGACTTCTTTGGCACAACCAGGCCACAAAGGGATAAACATGCAGACGCGACTTTCAAAGACCGCACGGCGCCTTGCGCTTTCGATGCTCAGCGCCGCCGTACTGGCAACACTTCCAGGCCTGGCCAGCGCGCAGTACACCTCGTCGAACCGCGATGTGCTGCTACCGAATACCGGAGCGTGGTCGCTCGCTGGTGTGACCCTGGGCGGCACCACATTCGTCAACCTCGGCCTGCAGGGTGTCGGCCGCGTTGCCGCCAACAGCATTGACGCGGCCACCGGTGAAACCCTGGGCTCGATCTCCGACATGCAGATCGGCAATTTCACCAACAACGGCAACGGCAGCTGGAGCGGCACCTTCCATTTCCTGCCCGATCGCGGCTTCAACGCCGGCTCGCTGTTTTCCAACTACGCCGCACGCATCAACAACTTCGACTTCACTTTCACCCCTTACACCGCGGCTGCGCCCACGCTTGTGCAAAACCAGATCGCGATGAATTTCACCGGCTCGACCCGCTTCACTTACGACCACGACAACAACCAGGCGACCGCGCCGGTATTCACCACCGGCCTGTTGGCCAACGGCACCGCTACCCTGTTCGGTACCACCGTACCGACCACGCTTGGCAACACCACTCAAGGCAGCAGCACGGTCAACAACCGCCTGACTCTGGATGCGGAAGGCCTGATTCTCGACAACCGTGCCGGCCGTAGCGGCTCGGGCTGGGTGGGTGACGAGTACGGCGCCTACATCTACCGCTTCAACAGCAGCAAGGAACTGGTAGGCCAGGTGCAACTGCCGTCGGCGTTGATACCCACCTCACCGAACGGCAGCATCAACTTTTTTGCCGATCCGCCGGTCAACGGCCGCCGCACCAACCAGGGCATGGAAGGCATTGCGCAAAGTCCGGACGGCAGCAAACTGTTCGGCCTGTTGCAAAGCGCGACCCTGCAGGATTCCGGTAGCGGCAACCAGGGCCGCTCCAACACCCGACTGCTGGTGTATGACATCAACAGCGACGACAGCAGCACGCTCAGAAGCCAGCACGTCATCCAGTTGCCGCGCATCGACGACAACGGCGGTACGCCGGCGGTCAACCGCAACGGCGCGCAGAGCTCGATCCTGGCCTTGAACAACCATCAGTTGCTGATCCTTTCGCGCGAAGGCAATGGCCGCGGCGCCGCAGGCTCACCAGTATTCAAGTCGATCCTGCTGGCCGAACTGAACGGTGCCACCAACATCAACGGCAGCTTCGATGCCACCGGAGCTGCGGTGGCACCGGGCGGCGTGCTCAATGCGAGTGTCACACCGCTCAGCTGGACCGAAGCCCTGAACATGCTGGGCAAGCTGGGGCCGGCGGCAGCCCAGATCGAATTGGCCAAATTCAATCTCAACCTCAATACCGCACCGGGCAACAGCAACACCATTTCCGAGAAATGGGAAGCCCTGGCGCTGGTGCCAACCAACGACGGTACCGGCCAGTACTTCCTGTTTATCGGCAACGACAACGACTTCCAGACGGGCACCGGCAAGTACCTGGATGCCGCCGGCGTGCTGCAAAGCTACAACGCCGGTCTGGAGAATGACAGCATGCTGCTGGCCTACCGGGTGGCAGCGGTGCCGGAGCCGGAAACCTATGCCCTGCTGCTTGCCGGGCTGGCGTTGATAGGCGGGATCGCCCGGCGCCGCAGGCAAGGCGCCTGATCTACCCGACGTTGCCGCGCCACACGCCACGCCATGTGCGCGGCGTTTTCAAATCCGGCCCCGCATGGCGGCATGGTGGTGCGTTCTATTTGTACGTGGTGCGCCCTACCCCCGGCTGCGGCACTCAAGCACCGGGCTTGAGCCGCCCTTCATTGGCGTCGATGAAGGCACGGATTTGTTCGGACATACCCAGCAGATGCAACCACTGGTCGCGCGCCAGCGTCACCGGAAAGCGATCCAGGCCACACAGCGAAATCGCGCCGCTGTCGCTCACCCGCAGGTGGACAATCGAGCGCGCCGCGGGCCCTGCCGTGCCCGGCTTGCGGCGGCGCGGCGGCTTGGCGAAATAGTCGTCAGACATGGTCATCGGCAACCTGGCATCACAACGTGGCGGTCCATCGCGGCTACGGGCCTACTAGTGTCTCGGCCACCATCTCGTGAAACCTGCGCTGCGAGATGGCGGCGCCATACTGGCGCGCGGCGATGGCATCGAAACGGCGTGGCGGCGACACATCCCAGGCGGCGCAAACCGGTACTTCATCGGAATCGCAATTGCCGAACGAAACCGGCACACCTTCAACATCGAAAAACTGGCTGCGGGCGTAGAAGACGGGAATTTCCAAAGCAGGCTCCTTGGGTTGAACTGCGCATAAGTTAGCAGCCTAAAATGACAGTTTGATCACCGGAAGCGAAAGCCGCGAGCGCTGACGCACGGTAGAAAAGATGCCGGAGGGCGCAGGATCGATGCATGCAGCTGCTGGGCCAGATTGGTCGAGTTGAAACAATCGCCCAGGGCCGTGGCATTCGTGAGCGCGGCACCACTTGCGCCGAAGCCGCAGGAAGACGTGCCCTTGCCCGCGCGAGCGCTGGCCATGCTGGCGCTGGGTTGCATGAGCGCTGAGGTGGCGCGGCAATCGGCGCCAGTAGTCACAGTCAAGTGGCCGCCGCCTGACAGCGGCAGACCGGCGCACCACGACTCGCCGCGGTGCGCTGCGCGGCGATCGGAGTCCGCAGGCGATCTGTCACGACGCTTTAACAAGGCACCGCTAAGCTGATTCATTCGGCTCAGGGTCGACCATGCTTGGTTCAACATTTACAGGCGGAGCGGCGCAAGGCGGTGGCGCGCTCAAGCGGGCGACGCGATGCATCGCCCTCATGCTGGCGCTTTGCCTGCTGTGCGGTTGTTCCGTCCGCCAGCTTATTGTGCAGGGCGTGGCTGATGAATTGGCCAGCCAGAGCCAGGCCGCTGAAGAAGACCTGCAACTGGCGCGCGAGGCGAGCGCCTTCTACCTGAAGCTCTCCGAATCGTTTTTGCACGAAGCGCCGGGCAACCTGCGGCTGGCCGAGGCGGTGGCCGGCGGCTTCACGCAGTATGCCTATGCATTTGTAGCATTCGACGCCGAACGGCTCGACGCGAAGGATGCCAAATCGGCGCACAAGCTGCGCCAGCGGGCCGCCCGGCTTTACTTGCGCGCGCAGCGCCATGCGATCGCCGCACTAGAGGCGCGCAGGCCCGGATTCCTCAAGGCACTGTCGGCGCCGGAAGCGGCGCATTGGCCGCGCCTGGCGGACGACGAGGTCGGCGTCGCCTATTGGGCCGCGGCGTCCTGGGGCGGCTACATCTCGCTTTCCAAGGACGATCCCGAGGCGGTCGCGGACCTGCCGCTGGCCGTGCGTCTGGCGGGCCTGGCCTGGCAGCGCACGCCCGGCCACGGGGACGGCGCGCTGGCCAGCCTGATGGGCACTTTCGAAGCGGCGCGTGCGGGCGGTTCCAGCACCCGCGCCGCGGCCTACTTCGACCAGGCCATCGCCGCGGGCGGCGGCAGGAACGCCGGCGCCTACGTTGCCAAGGCCGAGGGCATCGCCCTGCCGGCGGCCGACCGCCGCGCTTTCGAGGCGCTGCTGCGCCAGGCGCTCGACGCTGCGCGCGTGCGGCGCGACCTCTCCAACGAAGTCATGCGCGAGCGCGCCCAGTGGCTGCTCGACAGCGCGGACGACCTGTTCTGACTTTTCGGCTTCCTCCACTCGCCTTCAAACCAACCCATGCGAAAACTCCCTGGTATCGCCCTTGCCTGCCTGGCCTGGT